>DIAV01000007.1:0-298 GCA_002415895.1 Anaerolineales bacterium UBA5069
AGGGGCACGGCGGACATCATGCGGTGCGAGGGGGCAAGGAGGAGGCCGGTGCCTGTGGGGGCCAGCGTGCGCGCCACGTCGGCAACGGCTGCTTCGACATCGGCGGGCGCGCCTTGCGGCAGCACCGTTTGCGTGGAGATGCCACCGTAGAATGCCAGCCTGCCGCCGAATTCGCTGTGCAGCCACGCGTGGGGCAGCACCTCGGGCTGGACGGGGTTAAGAGCGGTCAACCCAATCTCCACAAGGTCGGGCAGGATGGCCTGCACCTGGCCGTCGGAGTGGAGCAGCACGGGCAGGT
>DIAV01000007.1:555-1568 GCA_002415895.1 Anaerolineales bacterium UBA5069
ATTTCCGTCACGCGGTCGAGCAGCGATTCAACGAATTCGGGGTGCAGCACCATGTCCATGAGGAAGGGCTGGAGGCCGCGCAGCGCCCACGCGCGCTCAAAGAGCGCGAAGCCCATGTTGGGCACAATGAAGAACTCGGCGCCATGCTTGTCGATGGTGGCGGCGGCGCGGTCCATCAAATCTGGCGCGTGGGGGTCGGGCCAGGCAATCGCGTCCAGGTCCGCCGGTTCACCCGCGGCGCCGGCAAGGGGGCTGGTGCGGATGAAGTAGCCCTCCTCCGCGGTGTCATGGCCGCAGCCCCACCAGTCAAAACGCTCCTTGCCGTCGGCGCTCAGCGCGCCGCTATGATTGAGGTCGACGCGCACAAGGTGATTGCCAAGCAAGCCGGGCAGGTCGGCGGCGGCCACGCCATAGTGTGCGGCCATGGCTGCGCCCATGCGCTCGGTGTAGTTGACTTGCGTTGGAATGCGGTCGACAGGCGCGTGCGCCAGTGCGCGCCGCAGCCGCTCTTTGGGGGTCACATCCATGCACTGCTCATTTCCATGGGGAAGCTAAAAAACTACAATGCAAAGCGTTGGCACAAAGATACAAAGGCCACAAAGAAATACAAAGGAAAAGCAAACGCCCGGCATAAGCCGACTTGTTGCTCTGCTTTGCGTTGAGATGTTGTTTACATGACAGGATAGATAAGGCGGATCGTGCTGTCAAAAGGGGGAGGCTGCTTTATGACGCGCCAGTCATTACCCAGCGATCAGCACATCCAGCAGCGCCAGCGTGATTTGCTTGGTCTCAAGCTGGGCGTCACCCTCAAGCACGGGGCCAACGCAACTGGGGCAGCCGTTCGCGCAAGGGCAGGCGCGGATGAGGTCGCGCGTGGCCCCCAGCAGTTCGTCATGCAGTTCGTACAGGCGCTCGCTGAAGCCCAGCCCGGCAGGCGTGCGTTCGTAGATGGTAATGCGGGCCGCGTTCAGGTCGTTGGGCGGCGCGCTCTCTGGGCCCGCGCCGTCCCTGGG
>DIAV01000007.1:1578-8259 GCA_002415895.1 Anaerolineales bacterium UBA5069
GCGCCATCTCTGGGCGCGTCGGCGCGGGCAATGTGTGCGTCAATGTCCTCGCGATCGCACATGAGGTAGAGGGGAGCCAGCGAGAGCAGCGCGTAGCCCAGGCCGTCCAGCGCGCCGCGCGTGCGCATGCCCGCCTCCAGCCGCTTGTGACAGGTGCGGCAGACCAGCACCAGATTCTCCAGCCGGTTGGCGTTGAGATAGTGCTCGTTGATCCCCGCCACATAGCCGAAGCTGCGGAAGGGGGTCAGGTGATGGACGTCATGCTGCCTGCCTTCCACCTCGGGCGTGCCGCACTGCGTGCAGCGGTAGCGGTCGCGGGCGCGCACGGCTTCGCGCTGCTTCTGCCAGTTGGGGCCGTAATCGTTCACTGAATCATACCAGGCGCCTGCCTCGGCCAGCAGGCGCTGCGCGGCAGGTGTAATGGTGAGCCAGTAACCCGTGGTCTCCAGCAACTGCGGCGGGTAATCGAGTGGAAAAGCGCCCAGCATCTCGTGGGTGAAGCGCTTCATGCGCCGGTAGCCTGTGACCTGCGCGCGCACGCGCACGTCGCCATGGCCCACCTCCGCGCCCGTGGCCGTCCGCTCGGCCTGCGTGCGCAGCACCTCAAGCTGCACGTCGCGATCGACGACTGTGTAGTAGTCCACCGCGACGGGGCGCACGTGGGCAATGGCATTGGCCAGGTCGAGCGTAGACACCAGGTAATTGGCGCCCTCGTGCATATAGATGGCGCCTGCGTGCACAAAGGATTGTGCGCTGGCGGCATCCACCTCGCCAATAATACGCACGCCGCCCGGATTGCCCGGCACGCCGGCCTCCACCTGAACGGCGACGGGCTGGTTATCGCCGCTGCGCAGGCCAAAGCTGCGCGCCGGCGAGCCAAGCCCTGCCCACAGCGTGCGCCCGCCTGTCTGCTGCACCTCTCCCTCGGCGGCCATGACGGCGAGCATGGCCTCGGCGGCTTCACTCCTGCCAAAGCGCTCGCCGGGGCCAAAGGGGAGCTCGGCCACGGCGCAGCGCAAATGCTCCACCAGCAACACCAGGTTGTCGGCGTTGACCAGCGCGTGTTCGGGCGAACGCTCGAAGATAAAATCGGTGTGGCGGATGATGTACTGGTCGAGCGGGAGACCTGTGGCAACCAGAATCGCAAGCGATGTTGCGCGCGTGCGCCCGGCGCGGCCCATCTGCTGCCACAAACTGGCAATGCTGCCCGGGTAGCCGCAGAGCAGCGCCGCCTGCAGGTCGCCAATGTCAATCCCCAGTTCCAGCGCGTTGGTCGCGGTGACGGCGCGCACTTCGCCGCTGCGCAGCCCGGCCTCAATCAAGCGGCGCTCGGTGGGCATGTAGCCGCCGCGGTAGCCGCGCACGGCGCGCTGCACATCCAGCGCCGGGCTCCATTCTGCACTGCTCTGCAGGCTCTCGCGCAGGTAGGTGAGCAGCAATTCGGTCGTCAGGCGCGAGCGGCCAAAGACAATGCTTTGCACATCGCTGCGTACGGCGCGCGCGGCCAGCGTCTGTGTCTCCAGCACGGCGCTGCGGCGGAGGCCCAGTTCAAGGTCATAAATCGGCGGGTTGTAGAGAATGACCTGTTTTTCGCCGCGCGGCGCGCCGTTCTGCGTAATCGGCTGCACGTCCTCTTCGAGCAGCGTCTCGGCCAGTTGGCGGGGGTTGGCAATCGTGGCGCTGGTGCAAATGAACTGGGGGTTGCTGCCATAGTGCGCGCAAATGCGCCGCAACCGGCGCAGCACGTTGGCGACGTGGCTGCCAAAGACGCCCCTGTAGGTGTGGATTTCGTCAATCACCACATAGCGCAGCCCCTCCAGAAAATCGGCCCACTGCGTGTGCGCAGGCAAAATACCTGCGTGGAGCATGTCGGGGTTGGAGAGCACAATGCGCGCGCGGCTGCGGATGCGCCCGCGCTCGCTGGAGGGCGTGTCGCCATCATAGACCGCAACCGACTGCGCCTCGGGCAGGGCGGCGGGGATATCCTGCACCCACGCGCGCAGGCCGGCGAGCTGGTCCTGGGCCAGCGCTTTGGTGGGGAAGAGGTAGAGGGCGCGCGCCGCGGGATCGCTTTGCAGCGCCTCAAAGACGGGCAGATTGTAACAAAGGGTCTTGCCGCTGGCCGTTGGCGTGACAACGACGAGGTTGCGCCCGGCGGTGGCGTGGTGCAGCGCTTCGGCCTGGTGGCTGTAGAGCGCGGGAATGCTGCGCCGCGCCAGTCCGGCGCGCACGGCGTTGCTCAGCGTGGCAGGAATGGGCGCGTATACCGGCTCCTGTGCGGGCAGGGTGCGCCACGCGGCGACGTTGGCCATAAAAGCGCGATCGGCGCGCAGGTCGGCCAGCAGAGTGTCAAGCGGGGTGGCGTGTGCGACGCCATGCGGAATGGCCATTGTGGATGCGGGTTGGTCGAATCATGCTGATTGAGGACTTTAGTGTGCCCTGTGGCGAGCATTTGAGCAAGCGCGCCCGACATCGCGACCGCAGCAACGATGGCGATTCTGGAAGGCTTTTTTCGCTGTTGTGCGCCATGCGCCGGCGCGTTTTGCCGCCTCTGCGCACGTTGACACACCACGACGCGTGTGCTATTCTGGCTGCAAGTTTGTGCAATATCAAGACGTTTGTGCAACGATTCCCGCTGCTTCCACCTTACCGATGATTGCTCAATAACCCGTATCCGCACCCGCCACAGGTGGACTCATGACAACTTCCACATCTGCATCCTCTCCATCATCCTACATGCGTCGCTTTGCGCTGCCGGGCAAACGTGCGCTGGTCACGGGCGGCTCCAAGGGGATTGGCGCAGCGATTGCGCTTGTACTGGCGCAAGCCGGGGCCGACATTGCCATTGTGGGCCGCGACCAGGCCGGTTTGGAGGAGACGGCCGCCCTCGTGCGCGCTGAGGGACGCATCTGCCACATGATTGTTGCCGACATGGCATCAGAGGCAGAGACGGCGCGCGCTGGGCGCGCGGCGCTCGAGCACTTTGGCACGGTTGATATCCTCGTCAACAATGCGGGCATTGCGCGCATTGCGCCGCTGCTTGATCTGACAGTTGAGCAGTGGGATGAAACGCAGGCCGTCAACATGCGCGCCCCCTTTGTGCTGACGCAAATGGTTGCGCCCGGCATGATCGCACAGCGCAGCGGCAAGATCATCAACATCTCGTCGCAGGCGGCTGAGGTGGCGCTGTTGGGCCACGGCGCGTATTGCGCCTCCAAGGGCGGCCTCAACATGCTGACCAAAGTGACAGCCGTAGAACTTGGGCAGCACAATATTCAGTGCAACGCCGTCTGCCCCACCGTGATCCTGACACCCATGGCCGAACGCGAGTGGGGTGATCCGGCCAAATCCGGCCCCATGCTTGCGCGCATTCCTTTGGGGCGCTTTGGCGTGCCTCAGGAGGTGGCTGACCTTGTGCTCTACCTCGCAGCGCCCGCCTCCGACATGGTGACCGGGCAGGCGATCTTCCTCGATGGCGGCTTTACGGCATCGTAGCGCACCTGTTTCATCGCTTGGCGCTGATGATTTCTGCTCCTTTGCGCGGCCTCTAGGCACTGTATTGGCTTTTATCCCTCCAAGGCGGTGGCACATTGTGAACGCACTCCAGGAACCGGGCGGGGATCGCGACGATCAACTTGTCACGGTCGCGAGCCTCTATTACGAACTCAACCAGAATCAGCAGCAGATTGCCGAGCGCATGGAAATCTCGCGCTCGAGCGTGTCGCGCATGATCAAGGAGGCGCGTGATCGCGGCATTGTGGAAATCCACATCCATCGCCCCGTGCATCGCGATTTTCGCCTTGAGCAGGGGCTGATTGAGACCTTTGGCCTGCAGGACGCGCAGGTGCTCCTCACCACCGCCGAATTGCGCGACGAGCAGATGCTCTACGGCGTGGGGCGGCTGGCAGCGGTTTATCTTGAGCGTGTGATTGCCATGCTGCCCGCGGGCGCCTGTATTGGCATTGCCTGGGGCACCGGCGTGCACGCCGCCGTGACGGCCATGGCCGAAGCGCGCACCCGCAAGATTGACGTGGTGCAGATTTTGGGAAGTGTGGGGGCTGCCAATTCACTGATTGACGGCCCCGACCTGGCGCGTGTAGTCGCCGCCAAACTGGGCGGTCGCCACTATGATCTGCACGCGCCCGTGCTGGTGGAGCAGGAGGGGTTGCGCGACCTGCTGGCGCAGGAGCCCAGCGTGCGCGAAGGCCTGCAAAAGGCGCGCACCGTCTCGCTGGCAATTACGGGCATTGGCACGCTCCACGAGGAGGCTGCTTCCTTCCTGCGCGCCGGACATCTTGTTTCTGCCGACCTCGCGCGCCTGCGCGCCGAGGGTATTGTGGGCGAAACGGTGGGTCGCTTCTTTGACGTGCAGGGGAACTCTGCGCCCTACGCAATCAACGATCGGGTGATTGGGATTGACCTTGATGACCTGCGCGCGATCCCGCGCGTGGTGGCGGTTGCGCGCGGGCTGCCCAAGGCGCAGTCCATTTTGGGCGCGCTGCGCGGCAAATTCCTTACAGTGCTTGCCACCGATGATCTGACGGCGCGCGCCGTGCTCGAGTTGGAGGGTTGGCGCGCCGACAGCCGCCTCGCGCAATCCACGCACGACGGCTAACCTGCAACCTGCAACAACTGCCAAATCTTGACGCAAAGCCCCAAAGGCGCGAAGAAACGCAAAGGAAAGGCAAAAACCTGAACGCAGATAACGGCGGTTATCCTTGTTGTTTCCGTCCTCTTCTGTGTTCTGTTGCGGCTTCTCTATGACTTCACCCGCATCCTTGCATTAAGAACACTGCTGCAACCACACATTTGTGAGGGATCTCATGGCAAACATCGTCATTTTGGGCGCTGGCGTTATGGGCAGCGCCTTCAGCACGCCCCTTTCCGACAACGGCCACAGCGTGCGTCTGGTGGGCACCCACCTCGACACCGACATTATCGAAGAAATCCACGAGACACATGTGCACCCGCGCCTGCGCAGCCGCCTCAACGAAAGCGTGCAGCCATTCACCTATGACCGCCTGGACGAGGCGCTGGTGGCGGCCGATCTGGTGGTGCTGGGCGTCAACTCGCTGGGCGTGGAATGGGCTGCGCAGATGCTTGGGCCGCGCCTGCCCGCCAACTTCCCGCTCCTTTTCCTCACCAAGGGGCTGGCCGGCGACGGCCACGCGTTGCAAACGCTGCCCCATCGCCTGCGCGCTGGGCTGCCCCCCGAACGTCAGCGCGATGTGCGCCTTAATGCCGTGGGCGGCCCCTCCATTGCCGGCGAACTGGCCGAGCGCCGCCACACCTGTGTTGTTGTCACCGGCAACGATGCGCCGCTCATCGAGCGTTTCGCGGGCTACATGCGCACACCCTACTATCACGTGTGGACAAGCACCGATCTGATTGGCGTGGAAACCTGCGTTGCCATGAAGAATGTCTATGCGCTGGCCGTGGGGCTGGTGGGTGGCCTGCTGGAAAAGGATGGCGTGGCCCCCAATGACGCCGTTATGTTCAACGTTGCCGCGGGGCTCTTTGCACAGGGGCTCTGGGAAATTGCCTATATGGTGGATGTGATGGGCGGCGACCGGCGCAGTGTCTACTCGCTTCCCGGCGCCGGCGACCTCTATGTCACGAGCATGGGCGGCCGCAATGCGCGCATGGGGCGCTACCTGGCGCTGGGCACGCCCTTCTCTGAGGCCAAGCGCACCTACATGCCCGACGACACAATTGAGGGCGCACAGCTTGCACAGGCCATCGGCCCCACCGTGGAAACGATGCTTGCCGATGGCAGGCTCGACGGCGACGCCATTCCCCTCCTGCGCACCATGATCAACATTGTCTGCCATGATGCGCCGGTGGCGATTCCGTGGGACAGTTTCTTCGCAGGGCCGCACAAGGCATAGCGCATTCGGCACAAAACAAAAATCTCAACGCAAAGGCGGAAAGAACGCAAAGAAGAGCAAAGGCAGGCAACTGCTCAACACAAGTTGATGTGTTGCAGTTCTTCGCATTTCTTTGCTGTCTTCGTGCCTTTGCGTTGCGATGTGGCTTGGCTGTACGTTTCACTGCGATTTCACTCTTGAGGAATATTCACATGTACGATCAGGCAAAACCCATTGTTGTGGGGGCCGATCATAACGGCCTGCCGCTCAAGAACGCCGTGCGCGATTATCTGCGCAGCCGCGGCTACAGCGTGGTGGACCTGGGTGTGGAGAGCGAGGCGCCCGTCGATTATCCTGATGTGGGCGTGCAACTGGCCGAGGAGATTCGCGCCGGTCACTATGAACGCGGCATCCTTGTTTGCGGCACGGGCGCGGGGATGGCGATTGTGGCCAACAAGGTGCCGGGCGTGCGCGCAGTATGTGTTGCCGACCCCTACACCGCCGAGCGCGCTGTTGCCAGCAACAACGCCCAGGTCATCACCTTCGGCAGCCAGATTACGGGCGCAGCTGTGGCCGAGAAACTTGTCGACATCTGGCTGGCGAGTGAATACCAGGGCGGCCGCTCTGCGCCCAAGGTCGACAAGATCAACCGACTGGATGCGGCGTATCACAAGGAAGCATAATTGGTGACAGGTAATCGGTAACTGGTAAGTGGTGCATGCGGCAAGTACGCGAAGGATTGCGTAGCGGAGGCTGAAGCGGTGCGTCTTTGAAGTGGGCGGCGATCGTAGCGGGATCGTAGCGGGGGGCTTCC
>DIAV01000020.1:0-3686 GCA_002415895.1 Anaerolineales bacterium UBA5069
GAGACGCACCACTTCAGCCGCCGTGGGTATGAAAGATGTCGCGTCCTCGAGAACGGCGGCTGAAGCAGCCGCTACGCATCGTGTCGCGCATTTGCAGGACGCACCACTAAGGCGGCGATGCGATCAGGCAAGCCTGCGTTACGGCACAAGCGCGCTACGCGTTGCTCTCCACAAGAACGGCGCAAGTGGCTTGGGCGGATTGCCGCCACCCGCCCACAGGCTCAGGGCGCGCTGGGCACGGGTTGATAGTGGCCCTGTGCGTCACGCTCCAGCCGACCAGATACGGCGTAAATGGTCGATACTTCGTTTGCGTAGAGCGTCTCCAGTGCGCCCGCGGCGGCCATCTGCGCAAGACGCGCGACGCCGTCCGGATGCAAGTAGCGCTCCAACTGGCCCACATAGATCAAATCCACGTCAATCTCATCGAGTATTTGCTGCATGCGTGCTGGTTCGGGCGTTGTCCAGAACTCGCGGTGCAGCCCGTCGCGCGCGCCCACCTGCGCAGCCGGGCGCTGCTCACCGGCATGGAAGCCGCGCAGTCCGCTCAGCCCGGTGAGCGAGGCGATGCGCGAACTGCCGGCGCGGTAGTAATCGGCTTCGGATGTCTCCATGACGGTGGCATTGCCGCGCACGTTGGCCAGCAGCCACTTGATGGCTGCATAGTCATAGCTCAGGTCAATTGTGTTCGAGTCGTCGGGCCACGTGTACGTGCCCTGGCGCATATAGTCGAAACCGTCGAGCGTGCCAATCGGTGGCCGCCAGCCCACCATGCGCTGGTCAACACGCGCGGCTGTGCCAACGACGGTGTAAAAAAGCGATGCGGCGAGCAAGAGCGCAAACGCCGTGGCCCATAGCCCGCGTACAACGTGCGGTGCGCGGCCAGTGCGCACCCAGCCCTGCCAAACGCGCGGCAACGCAATGGCTGCCGCGACGCCAAAGAGCACCCAGACCTGGCTGAAAAATTTGAAGAGCGTGTTCATGCGATACCAGTCGCCGCCGCTCAGGAAATCCTTGAGGTAGACAATCTGCGTGCCCGCCAAAATTGCAAAGCCAGTGACGATGAGCAGGACGCCAAATTGCGCGCCGGCGTCGGCGGCGCGCCCCCGCCGCCACAGCAACAGAAAGGCCAGGGTGAGCGGCAGGATGCAGAGCGCGAGCACGGTGCGATCGAGCCAGAGCGCAAGCGCAACGCCCACAAAGGCCAGCGGAATGAGCAATTGCAGCAGCAGGTAGCCAATGCGCGGGCGCACGCCGACGATCTTCTGCACATGCAGCTTGCGCGGCAGGTCGTCCAGCCGGCCCATTGCGAAGGCCAGAAAGCGCTCAAAGCCGCCCGGGCGCACAACCAGGATTTCACCGTTCTCGCCATTGAGCAGGAGCGGGCGCGCCGGCTGCGCGCTGCTCCACAGCAGCCACGTCAAGACGACGAAGCCGAGGAAGCCCCAAATCAGGAGCCAGAGGCCCACATCGTCGCCTGTATGCACAATGCCTACGCCGCTTGCGCCGATGCTGGTGTAGTTTGCAAAGAAAGGCGCATAGAGAAGCAGCGCACCGAGTGCATAGAGGGTGCTCAGGCCAATCGTAATGCCCCAGCGTATCTGCCCGCGCCCCCAGTATTGGCTGACAATGAGCGCAAGCACACCCAGCCCCAGGTAGGTGGGAAGCTCCCATAGATTAATGGCGGCGAGCGTGCCCAGCAGCAGTGCAAAGAGCCCCAGCAGCGCTGCGGCATAGAGGCGCTGCCTCCCCCAATCCAGTCGGGCGCTGCGCACCAACGTAAGCAGCGCCGCCAGAAAAAGCAGCGCAATGGGAATGCCAATCAGGTGCGGGTGCAGGTCCGCAAAGACGAACGACCACCAGGGGAACTCGTTGATGGTGGCGGGGATGACGCGGCTGGGCCCCCAGAAGTCATAGGAGGGCAGTGATGCACCGCCGGCAACGATCTGTCGAAGGCCGTCACCCGCGCGCACGAGTGTCTGCACGCCTGGCAGGTCGCTCTGGAACGATGTAACGCTGAAGGTGCTGAGCGCCCTTACAATCTGCGCGAAGCCATCCAGATTGCTGATGATGACCACAAAAAGGGGCGCCCAGAGCGCAGCGCCCAGCCCGCGCCGGATGCCGCACGCGGCATCCGGGTGCTCGGGGTCTGCCGGGGCAATGGCGCTGTAGGCAATGCCATATGCGCCAACCGCAGTGAGTGCAAAGAGCGTGGGGATTGCCAGGTTGAAGGCAACTTCGGCATAGATACCGGTGAGCTTAATCAAATAGCCTACAAGATACAGGCCAAAGTAATAGTAGTTGATGAAGCCGCCGGCAAAGTGGGCATCCACGGGCGGAAACCAGGGGCTGCGCAGAATGCCCGTGAGGAAGGCCATTTCCATGAATTTCTCGCCGCCAAACCAGGGCTGCCAAATGTCGGGGTTGAGCAGCCGAATGCCCACGAAGGCGAGGAAGGCCGCGCCGAAGACAAGCTCACCGACAAGCAGCAATTGCCACTTGTGGCGCAAAAAAGCAGCCATGCCGCGCGCGTGGCGCACAAGCGCGGCCGCAGAGAGCGCGGCCAGCAGCCCTACGCTGACCCATGCATTCACCACTGTAAACGTGAGCAGGTGCAGGCTGGACAGCATCCAGAGCAGCCAGCCGGCCAGCAGCCAGCCCAGCGTGCGCGCAAAGAAGTAGCCGCGGTCGCGCAGTGGCTGGAAGAGCGCAAAGGCCAGCGGCCATGCGAGCAGGCCCAGCAGAAGTGTGACGGCCCACCACGTGAGCACGGCCAGCCAGGGCGATTGGCTCGCGGCCACGTTCCAGCGATAGTCATCCACCACGGGCAGGTCGCGCAGCGGCATGTCGAGCAGCGCCATCTCAGGGTCCGGCTGCGCGTCTGCCGCGGCGGCGCGGTTGCCGAGCAGTGTGCTGGTGAGGCGGTTGATGATCCCGGTATTGGCGGTGGCCGGATCGGAGCCAAGCCCAACAAGCGCGAGGATGCTTTGCAGCGGCGTACCGGGGCCGCGGTCATAGGGCACGGCAGTCTGCCATGTGCCGGCAAAGAGCGCATCAAACTCGGCGTCACTCAGATCGCGCACCTTGCGGAAGAGCGTCACCTGCGGGTGATCGTAGAGACTCCACGACTCATCGGCGCTGCGGTCGTCAAAGCGCAAACCGAAGAGCGTGGGCGGCGATGTAAATTCGGCGGCCATCTCAAAGCCGAGGCGGCCATCCCACATGGCTGCGTAATAGCGGTTGGTCATTGGGTAGCGCAGCGGCAGTTCGTCCACGCTGTCGTAAATGCGTTTGGAGGAGTAGGCGACGTAGTCGGCGTCGCGCAGCGTCTGCTTCATTACGGCGTACTTCTCGGCGGTGTCTTCTTCGTAGGGGCCCCAGTCAATGTTGCGCAGACCGGCAGAGCCAACATCGAGGCCCGGCTCGTTGGGAATGGCCTTAGGCAGGGGATCATCCCATTGCTCCCACAGGATTGTGGCGCCGGGATCGATGTTCTCATACATCCAGCGGCTGGCGGTATACCAGGTGTGATCGCGGTTGTAGACGCCATTCACATAGGCAACAGACCAGAATATCCCGCCCAGCAGCGCGACGAGGGTGAGCAGTGCGCCCGACCAGCGCTGCCATGGAACCGGCCGCGCCAGCAGTGCCACAAGCAGCCCGGCCGTGAGGATCATCACGAAGGGGAG
>DIAV01000020.1:3751-6808 GCA_002415895.1 Anaerolineales bacterium UBA5069
TGAATGAAGTAGAGATAAGGAATTGTGTTGCGATATTGGCGCGTAAAGGGCATGTCGGCCACGCCGCGCACCATTGCGCCCTGCTCAACGAGTGTGGCCTGCAGGAAACTGCGCCAGTCGAGGATGGCATAGGGGCTGGTGACGAAGAAGGCGGCGACCGCGAGCAGCAGCGTAAAGGGGATGCCGAGCAGGGCGTAGAGTTGCGTGCGCCCGTCCGCGGGAACATCCGCCTCGCGGCTCTCGCTCCATTCGCTGTACAGAATGCACATGGCGGCGACAACGGGCGCTGCCAGAATCGGCAATGCGCTGAACTTGGAGGCAATCGCCAGCCCTGCACCTACACCGGTGAGGAAGAGGCCACGCCACGATCGATCCTGCACCATGATCACCGCACCCCAAATTGCCAGCACCGTAAATGTGGTGCTGGCGGGGTCCATGGCGAAGAAGTGCGAAAGCTGCACCGCTTGCGCGGTGAAGGCGTAGAGTGCCGCGGCAAGCAGACCGGCCCCGCGCCCAAAGAGGCGACGGCCCAGGAAGAAGACAAGCAGGATTGTCAGGGTGTCGAGCAGCGCCATGACAAGGCGACCTGCCACAGCCATGCCGTCACACGCGACGTTGGCGCGCGCCATCATGGCAACCGTGTCGGTGCTCAAGCCGGCGCGCTCGGCCAGCGGCGCCAGCGCGTGCAGGCCCTGTGCTGCGGCTGCGCCCAGGTAAAGCGGAAAGTGGCCGTAGGTGAAGGAGCGGGCGCGCTGCTCGGCTACGCTCCACAGGGGATTCAACGGGCTTTGGTGCGGATCCTGGAATTGTTCCCACGAATCGGGCAGGCGCAGCGGCGTGGCATAGAAACAGGCCGTCGAGCGCTCGTCGGGGTGCGAACCCGCGCCATAATCAAAGCCCACGTGCCACGTGCGCAGGGCAAGGCCCGTCGCGAGCAGTGCGATGAGCAGGAGATAGACCAGCCAGTTGGGCAGGCGCGATGCAGCGGGGGCGGCGTTCAAGGGCAGCAGGGTAGTGAGAGCGGAGGCGGCGTTTAGCTGCCTGGCGGCTTGGGATAGTTGGGCACAACCCAGGTAATCTGGGAGGCGGCGGGCGGCGGCCATAACAGGTAAACGTCCACCCAGCGCAGCACGGATTTGAAGTCGCCGTCCTCGTAGGCGAGGTCGATGCGGCGCGAGCGGATGCCGCCGCCTGTGTCGAGCGCATCGCCAATGCCATAGCCCGGCACGTAGACCTGACTGCGCAGCGGGATGAGTGCGGGATCCACGGCGACAATGCCCGAGCGCAAGAGGTCACCAGTGCGCGTGCGGTTGCCGCCTGCGGACGCCGCATTATAGCTGGTGGCGAGCATCTTGATCACGCGCCAGTAGGTAATGCTCTGGCCGTCAACCACGGCGGTCTGCGGCGCGATGGCCTGCCCGTAGGCAATCCGGCGCGTGGCGGGGGGCTGGGCAATCCAGTCATCCTCGAGTACGCGCGCCACCGGCTCGCCGTCTTCGTAGGTCACGCGGTAGCGCTGGCGGGTAATCCCCTCTGCACCGGGTTCAAGCGTCTGCTGCGTGTCAATTGGGAAGTTCGGATCACCCACGTAGACAGTCTCGAAGGGCTCGATCTCCTCTGCAACTTCAATGTTTTCCGTGACGCGCGTGATCTTGATGTCGATGTTGGGATAAAGCGGCGTATCGAGCGAGGGTGACACGCGGTCGAGGCCGGCAGCCACAAGACCGAGGTCGCTGAGCGCGTCGCCCACAGTCTTGGCCTGGACGCGTGTTTTCTGGCGCACGCCGTCGGCCTGGACGGCGATGGGCGTGCTGCGCTCAATCAGGATGCGCAGGCCTGCGGTTACGCTGCTGCCCAGGCTGGGATCAACGCGATCGCCCAGGTAAATTGTCACTTGTGCCTGGCGTAGCGCCTCGCCCACGGTGGGGGCGGTGGTGCGCACCTCATAGGGGGCGCCGCCCTCCTCCACGTGAATTGCCACTGCGCGACGCAGGCGGATTTGCAGCGGGTCGGTGTGCAGCCCGGCCCACGCGTAGCCGCGGTCGTACGTCGTGGCGGCAACATCGACCACGACAGGCGGCAGCGGTGAATCGAGCGCGACATCAGCGCCGTTAATCAGGGCGCGGTCGTAGAGATCGACAGCGATGCCGGCATCGTGGAAGGCGTCGCGTACAGTCGCGCCCCAGGTGGAAGCGGCCAGATCGCGTCCGTCAACAAGCAGGCGCAACGGGCGGGCACGCTCGACGGCAACGCGCGTGGAGGCCGCAAGGCGCGTTTCGACGGCAGGCGTCACACGGTCGAGGGGCGTCAGCGCCAGGCCGACGTCACCCAGCAAATCGCCTACGGTCGCGCGGCGCGTGCGCACGATGTCCGTATAGCCGTCAACCGTGACTGTGACAGGGCGCGACACAATGGCCCAGAGCACAATCAGGAGTGCGCAGGCGGCCACGATGATGAGGCTGTCCACAAGCGCAGGTGAGAGGCGCAGGGCCGGTCGGGCGATTGCCCGCGGGGCGCGGCGGCTCACCATGCTTTCACTGTTTTCCACGCTACGGATTGTAGCCAAGGCGGCAAGGATTGCCAAAGTGCAGTGCAGGTGGCTGGCGGCTAAAGTGATACACATAGCGACGGCCACATCTCAACGCAAAGCGGCGAACATGAATCCTGGCGCTATGCTATACTTGCATTGATGGACGCCTCGCGTGCCGCGCGCACACCCTCCCCCCACTCTCGCCTGCTGCTCATTGCTGCCCTGCTGGGTGGCTTCGCGCTCCGTCTCTACCAGTTGGGTGCGGAATCGCTTTGGTATGACGAGGCGGTAAGCGTTTGGCTGGCGCAAAAGCCGCTCGCCGCCATGATCGCACACACGGCCGGCGACATCCACCCGCCCGGCTACTATTTGCTGTTGCACCTCTGGCAAATCGTTGCAACGCCCACGCCTGCACATGGCCTGGAATACCTCTTTGCATGGGTGAGCGTGGCGGCGAGCATGGTGAGCCTGGCGCTGCTCTGGGTGGTGGGGCGGCGGCTGCTGGGCGCTGGCGTGGCGCTGGCAGG
>DIAV01000020.1:6953-7109 GCA_002415895.1 Anaerolineales bacterium UBA5069
GTTGCCGTCGCGCTGCTCTTTGCGACATGGCTGCCTCTGTTCTGGCGGCAGGCGATTGACCCGCCGGTGCCTCCATGGCGCGCGCCATGGAACTCCGCTGCCGAGGTGATAGCCGCGCTGCGCGAGGCCGTGGCGGCGCTGATGATTGGCCAGACG
>DIAV01000085.1:0-3892 GCA_002415895.1 Anaerolineales bacterium UBA5069
AGATGTACTACTGCACCATCTCCATATCCCACGTGCCGTCATCCAGCACACGGAAGTAGCGGATGGTGGCGTCCTCAAAGCAGGCCAGCAGCCGGCCTTGCTCAAAGCGCTGCACCACAGCGTGCTGGCAGAGGCGCTCTTCGCGGTCAATTGTGCCCAGCGCAAGGCGAACGCTCTCCACGCTGCACCAGAGCTTGCCAAAGCCGCGGCGCGGCAGCGGCGGCGACGTGGCCGGGTCCAGTTCGTCGGGGTTGCAGGCAATTTCGGGCTGGTCATCGCTCCACGTGTCGCTGTAGGCAAGCCACGTTTTGTCGGGCATGAGCACGTAAATCTGCTCTTCGGAGCCAAACCAGAGCATGAAGCGGTCGTAGTCCGGCCCTGTGCCGAATTCGTTGATCGCCACAGGGTCATTCGTCGCTTCGCCCAGGGGGCAGCCCATGCGCGCCTCCATGTCGGCATAACCCACAAGGTCGGGGTTTGACTCAATGGCGCAAACGGGTGTTGCAGTGGCGGCTGTGATCGCGTCCGAGACGCCAATCGCAGCATCGGGCGAAGCCAGCGGCGAGGGCGCCGCGAGCGTGGGCAGGCCGTCACCCACAGGCGCAGCAACCTCTACAGCAACGGACGGCGTCACCTCCACCGCGGCAGGCTGTGATTCACTCACGGGCGCACTGGCCGCAAGTGTGGCGGGCGCCTCAACGGGGGCAACGGCCACGGTGGGCGCGACTGTTGGTGTGGCATCATCGCCACCGCACGCGACCAGGGCAAGCAGTGCCACAAAGACAAACGCCAGGCGGTTCCAATACGATTTGAACGGTTTCACAAGGTTTCTCCCCCGGATCGCCGGGACACTACCCATCGTTTCAGTCTACCACGTGCAGCGCGCGCAGCGGCAAAAGTGCGCGCAGCGGCAACATCAAGGTGGTGCATCAGGAAGTGACCAACACAGGCCCCAGTTGGATGGCAAAGTCGCCCGGTCCGGCGCTCACAGGCAGGCGCTGGCCGCTCACAGGGTCATAGAGCCCGACCACAACGGTATAGTTGCCGGGCGGCAGATCGGGCGGCACGAGAAAACCATAGCGATCGGTAATCTGGTCGCCCGGCTGCCAGACACTTGTCGGGCGCATCCATTGCACGGGCTGGCCGTCGCGCTGCATAATCTTCTCACCTGCCTCGTTGAGAAGATGGACGAAGACCTGATAATTGGTATCCACGGCCTGCAGGCTCTGCCATTGGAGTGCGAGCACAATCTCGCCATTGGGGGCGACCTCCTGCGTCAGCCCATAGCCGGCCAGGCGGAACCAGCCATTGGCCTCCGTTACCGGCTGCATGGCGGCATCAGGGCTGCCAAAAATGGTGCCCATGCCCGTCTCGGCCAGTGGGTGCGCGCCCGCCAGCGCATAGAGCGCGAGGCGACGTCCCTCCGCACCCATGGGGCGCGCTTCGGAGAGCAGATAGTGATCACGCCGCAGAATTTCCTCCCACGACGACGCCTCGGGCGCTGTCGCATCGGGCAGCACCCACAAGCGCGCCGCGCCGCGCGCCGTAATCTGTGCGAGCGTAGCATTGACTGTCTCGACAGGCACGGCTGCAGGCAGGCCAAAGGTGGCCAGGCGGCCATGGTAGGCATTGGCAAAGGCTTGCGTGTCGGTGGGCACAAGCTGAAGCACGGCATCGCGCCCGCGCTGCTCGCCGGCCGCAATGCGCCCCGCCAGGGTGGCCATTTCGGTGGCATGCATCTGCTGACCATTCCAGGCCAGCAGCGCCAGCGCAATGGCCACCAGCCCTGCAAAGTAGAGATAGTTGCGCGGCGCATCGATGGCCCCGGCGCGGTTGGCATCGCTTGCGTCCAGGTGGGGTGCGTCGGCGTGCCAGCGCGTTTGACGGTGGAGAATCACAATGCCCACAACCACGCCCACCAGCGGCACCAGCAGTGCGTACCAATCCACGGCCGCCAAACCCGTGCGGCCGGGCAGCCACCAGTTGAAGATGATGTTCTCCGTCGTGATAAAGCGCGCCTGCAAGAGCAGCGGCGAATAGCGCAGTTGCGTGAACGTCTCGGGCGCAAAGAGGGGTTGCACCGTCGCCGCGAGGTAGTCCTGCACAAGGCCAAAGGGAATCGCCATGCCGTACCACTGCAAGGCGATTGAAAAGAGGGCGAGCGCCCCGGCGGCAATTGCTCCCGGCCAGCCCCAGCGGCGGCGCGTCACAAGGCGCTCCCACGCCGGCGCCGCGAGCAGCGCCAAAAAGGGCAGCAGCGGCACAAGAAAGCGCGGCCCCCAACTGTAGCCACCGTGCCACATATACCACTTGGCGTACAGCAGGATGTAAACGGCTGCCAGCGCGCCAATCAGGAAGAAACTGCGGCGCGCATGACGCCAAAACCAGAGCGCCCCCGGCAGCGCCAGCAGCAGAATCGGGTTGTACCAGAACAACCCGCGCGCCGGGCCCACAGTCAGCCCGAAGATGCCTGCCGGCCACGGCCCATTGAAGGCCTCGGTGGAGACATAGCCACTGTCCCACATGGAACCGAAGCGAAATGCGTTCCACCAGAGCGAGATCAACCCCGCCGCCACAATCGGAATCAGGAAACTCACCATGGGCCGCCACTGTGTCGCGAAGACAGCGCGCCAGCCGTCGGACTTTCTCCCCACTCCGTGCTGCGCGGCCTGCACACGCATGGCCAGCACCACCCACAACCCCACCGCGAAGAGGGGCAGCGTGGCCAGATTGATTGTGCGCGCGAGATAGGCAATGGCCCACGCCGACGCCCCACCCACAAGGTAGTGTTTGCGCCCCGTTTGGCTAAAGGCCAGCAGCCCATAGAACGCGCCAAAAAGCCCCAGCGCCGAAACAGGGTCGCTGAAAAAGGTTTGCGTATAGGGCCACGCCATGGTGGCAAGGCCAAAGCCCAGTGCGGCGGCAGTGGCCGTCGCACGCCGCCAGCCCAGGCGAATGCCCGCTCGGTAGAGCAGCGCCCCCGTGAGCGCCGTCAGGATGGGGTTGAGCAGCAGCGCTGTGTGCACCAGGCCCAGGCGGTTCCAGAGCAACGCGCCCCACACCAGCGGCAGCGCGAGCACGGTCATGCCCAGCCCTTTGCGGCCATAGAGATTGCCGTCGGGCCCAATGTTGCCCTGTTGCGCACCCATCCACAGCAATTGGTTCATGTCGGCGTCGCCATGGCGCGCAATGCTCTCGCTGGTCGCGAACATGGCCAGCCCGTCGCTGCTCTGGATGATGCCGGTATAGGTGAGCAGGTAGCACGCGAGCAAAAAGCCAAAAATGACCCAGGCAATGCTGCGGTCGCGCACGCTAATATCGTGAATGGTCGTCCACTCCTTGCCAACAGCCTGTACGCAGAGAATGTCCCAACTCTTGCGCACCGGTGCTGCTATTTGACTTCAACGTCAAGCGCAAACGCATCGGATGTCGTGCCGCCCTGGGTAATGGGGGCGCGCCTGCCCTCGGCGTCGTACATGCCAACGAGCAGCCGATAGGTCCCCGCCGGCAGATCGCCGGGCAGGTTGAGCACGTAGGTGTCGCGCACCAATTGCTCCGGCGTCCATCCATCTGTGGGCGCAGCACCCTGCACAGGCGGGTTATCCTGCTGCGCCACCACTGCACCGTCAGCGTTGAGTACCTGTGTAAAGACAGTGTAGCGCTGCGCAACGGGCGCGGCAGCCTGCCAGTATAGCACCAGTGGCAGCGGCGTGCCCGCGCGCGCCTGGCCCACATGCCAGCCGCGCAGCAGAATGGGGCCGCCCTCCACGCCCACCTGCACAGGCGGCTGGGATGTGGGATTGAGCGCGACGACGCGTGCCAGCGTGCACTCGCCAAATTCGCGTGTCTCGGCAATGCGCACGTCGGCGTCGTCAAAGTAGGGCAGCGCTGC
>DIAV01000085.1:3939-7985 GCA_002415895.1 Anaerolineales bacterium UBA5069
CTGCACCCGCAGCAGCAGAGGTAAGCCACCAGAACTCGCGGCTGCTGTCATCCTCCACAAAATCGCGCAGTCGCTCGCTCTGCACCAGTGAGGCCGGGCGATCGTTGGCGTCGTAGCCATCCACCACACGTATCACATGTGTCGCGCGCAGCCAGGGGTAGAATGCGCGCCACAGTTCAATCTCTGTGGTGGCAATCTGTGTGGGTGCACCAGGCTGCGTTGCCTCGGCGCGCAGAAAGGCAACGGCGCCACTGCACGGCAGTTCGGCATAGCGCCGCTCGCCATAGGCAGAGGCCATGCGCGGCGTCCCTGCCAGCACAAAAATGAGAGCCGCCGCAATTGTGCCAAACGCCGCGGCACGCACGCTGCGGCGCAGGCCCGCGCGACGCGGCGGCGGCCATATCTGCCCCAGAAACTCGCCCGCCACAATGATCATCAGCGCGGTGCGCAAGAGCACCGTGCCCACAAGGATCCAGTGCTCAGCGGGCAGCAGCACAATGTAGATGTACGACTCAACCACGTTGATCAAGGTGAGCGCCAGCGCCAGCGCCACACCGCGCGCCGTGGGCATAAGCAGCACCACAAATGCCAGCAACCAAACCAGAAACTGGGGGCTCCAGCCGCGGCTGTAGAGGAGCAGCCAGATCACGGTGACGCCTGTAAAGGCCACGGCTGTACGCGGGCGCGCCCAGTCATATCGTCGAGTGTATAGCCACAGGTAGAGCGCGAGAAAGCCCAGCGTGATCCACGTCCACGGCAGCCACCCCTCCCACAGCGTGCGGCCAAGCCCCTGCAGATTGCGCTGATCGAGCGGCACCAGGCCATAGCCCCAATAGCCCTCCAGCAGCGCCCAAACACTCTGCCACGGCGGGCGGTTGTTGTTCAGCGTGAGGCTGGTGAAGGCGAGTTCCAGCCGGCCACCCACCAGCCAACCGCCCAGCGCGGCCACTGTTCCCAGCGTGACCAGCACGTAGAGCAGCGGGCGCAGGAGGTTGCCCGGTGCGCGGCGGTTGAACCATTCGTGGCGCGCCGCATCCCACGAAAGGCGCGCGCCCAGCCTGCGCACGGCCACCGGCAGCAGCACAATCGGCGTTAGTTTGGCCAGGAAGCCCAGCGCCACCGCCACGGCGCTGCCCACCCATGCCCCGCGCCGTGGGCTCAGCAGCAGGTCCAGCCCCAGCAGCAGGAAAAAGAGGGGCATCGACTCAAACCAGCCCAGCATGGTGAAGAAGGGGGCAAAGAGCAGCGCATAGAAGAGAGGCGCGTGCAGCGCATTGGTGGATGGCGCACCTTCGTCGGCGGCCAGTTTGCCTGCCAGCCGATAGATGAGCACCAGGTTGCCCGTGTCAAAGAGCAACAGCAGCGAGCCGAAGATGAGCTTGAAGGCAAGCTGCGGCTCGTACCACGGAGGCACGCGGCTGGCCTGCTCAAATGCCCACAACATGAGTTTGGGGAAGAGAGGCGGGTAGATGCTCCAGAGATCGACATAGGTGCGGTAGCCGCGCGCGCCCATCTCGCCCCACATGGTGTAGACATCGTAATCCGAGATGTTGCCCAGGTAGCCGCCCGTACGCAGCAGCCAAAGCCCCAGCAAGCGGAACACAACAAAGAGCGCCAGCAGCAGCAAAAAGGGCTGCTGGCGGCGCAGAAAACTTTCTGGTGGGCGCGGCATGTCCAGCGGCGGCGCGGGCTTGACGGCCGCCGGCTCCAGGGGCGTCATGTGGGCCTAGGCCCTCTTCTCCCAGCGCGCGACGGTCACATCGTCAAGCACATCCTCGTCGACAATCACGCCGCTGCCGGGCTTTGTGGGCACGGTGAGGGTGCTGTCCGCGTTGAGCGTGAAGGGATTGCGCACAATGTCGCGCGCATAATAGCGCGCGTTGGCGCTGATGTCGCCCGGCAGCTTGAAGTTGGGCAGGCTCGCCAGCGCCACATTGGCGGCGCGACCAATGCCCGTCTCCAGCATGCCGCCGTGCCACACGGGCATCCCTGCCGCCTGCGCCATGTCATGCACGCGCACAGAATCGGCCAGGCCACCAATGCGGCTGGGTTTGATGTTGATGACGCCGCACGCGTGCATCTCAATCGCCCAGCGCGCATGCTCCGGCGAGACAATGCTCTCGTCCAGGCAAATCGGCGTGCGCAGACGGGGCTGCAGTTTGGCGTGATCAAAAATGTCGTCGTGGCCCAGCGGCTGCTCCACCAGCAACAGGTTAAACTGATCCAGTTGCGCCAGCCGCTCGGCATCCTCCAGGTGGTAGATGCTGTTGGCATCAACCTGAAGCTGGATGTCGGGCCAGGCCGTGCGCACGGCGCGCGTGGGCTCAATGTCCCAACCCGGGCGAATCTTGAGTTTGATGCGGTTGTAGCCCGCGTTGATGTAGTCGCCCACGACGCGCAGCAATGTGTCAATGTCCTTCTGGATGCCCACGCTCACGCCCACGGCAACGCGGTCACGCGTGCCGCCCAGCATGGCGGCAAGGCTGCGCCCGTCGCGCCGCCCAAAGAGGTCCCAGGTGGCAAACTCCAGCCCCGATTTAGCCATGCGGTTGGCGCGCACGCGCGCAAACGCGGGCGTTACCTCCTGCGGCTTGCTGAGATCGGCGGCCATGAGCATGGGCGTCAGATACGCCTGCTGGATGATCCACGCCGTTTGATAGTTCTCTTCGTTGTAAAAGGGGTTTTCGCCCACGGGCGACTCGCCCCACGCCGTCACGCCGTCGGCTTCAAGGCGCACGATAATGGCGTGGCACGTCTCTTCGCGCCAGCCGCTGGTCTCGAAGGGGGCTACATAGGGAAGGCGCACCTGGCGCAATTCCACTCGCTCAATCCGCATGATGACGGCTCTTTCCTGGGTTTCCTGCCGGGAGGAACTGCAATTGTCTCGATTGTAGCACAGGCGCGAGCGCAAAGGCGGACGCGAGCCGGCGCGTCGCCCTGCGCTTGCCACCCCAAGGGATTGCGGCGCCAGAACAACATCTCAACGCAAAGGCACAGAGGAGCGCAAAGGAACGCAAAGAACTGCAGTTCTTTGCGCACCTTTGGGTCTTTGCGTTGAGATGTTGCCTTTACGCCGTCGGGTCGTCCCGCGTCAAAATGTAACACCATTGGCGGCCATCAATGTGCAGGCAATCCACCACCGTGTAGCCCGCGGCAAAGGCTGCTTCCATCTGGGCGCGCACGGTGTGCCGCCACGCCAGCGCAAGGCCGCGGTCCGCACGGCGCAGCGCTGCGATATCATCAGGAATGGGCAGGGCGAGGGGTGCGCCGTCCAGCACAAGGGGTGCTGTGGGTGGCGCACGGAACGCGCCGGCGGGCACGCTCGCAAGCACGCGCAAGCCCGGAAAACGCAATTGCGCCATGGGATGCGTTGCATCCGGTGTTGCCCGCGCGGCCGTATCCCGCGAGGCATCCGTGGCTGGCTCTGTGTCGGTCAAGGCAACGGCAGCACGCGCAACGGCATCAACCACACGCGGGCTGCGCACCCACCAATCCACCTTGAAGCGATCGCTGGGGCCGCCCGCATTGAGCACGTCGGTCATTTCGCCGTAGAGATCGCGCACATAGGTGGCGCAGGTAGCGCCCAGGCGGTGAATATTGAAGGCGGCATTGGGGCGAAAGAGCGGGTCATAGGTCCACGTAATCCACTCGGTGAGGCCCTGCGCCAGCACCCATTCGCGCTGCGCCAGCTTGAGGCGCAGCCCCACACGCTGGCGCTGCCAGCGTGTGAGCACGCCGGCCATGTGGCTGCAAAACTTGAGCTGCTCCGGCGCGCCGGCTGCGCTGCCGGGCGCGTGGCCGCTGCCCAGCCAGCCCCCCACAATGCCCACCATGCCGCCCGTGGCCGCGGGGCCGTCGGGCGCAAATGCGCCCATCACCAGCCCGCCATTTTGGGCCAGGGTAATGAGCACATGGGTGGGCATCATGCCCTCTTCATCGGTGCCCCACACCAGTTGCTCCACCTTCTGAAAGTGGGCGCATTCGGCGAGCGTCGTCAACGGGCGAATTGTAATGCTCATGGCGTCTACGTCCAGTGTAATCGCAGA
>DIAV01000085.1:7998-10643 GCA_002415895.1 Anaerolineales bacterium UBA5069
GCCGGCCATTGCGCTGTGCGCGCATACCGTAATGCGCCTCTTCCACACGCCCAATTACGGCCCCCGCCCAGCCCAGATCATTCCACAGCGCAAGCAGTTCGTCCACATGCGCAGGTGCGCACGCGGCCAGCAGCGCGCCCGAAGCGATGGTGCCCAACGGGTCCAGGCCCACAGCCGTGCACAGGCGCGCCGAAAGCGGGCTTATGGGAATTGCGTCCAGGTTGACATACACGCCCACCCGCGCCGCCGTGGCCATTTCCATGATTCCCGTGGCAATGCCCCCTTCGGTGGGATCGTGCAGGGCCGTGACAAGCCCCGCCTCTGTGGCGACGTGCGCAGGCTGATAAACGCTGATGCCCGGCGTGTGCAGGTAGGCCGCGGCCATGTCGATATCGGCGCGGCTCCACCCCAGCGCAAGCAGTGCGTCGCGCCGTTCGCGCGCGACGATGCTCGTCCCTTCAACCGGAATTGAACCGGCCACCAGCAGCAGATTACCTGGGCGTGCGCCCCCGCTGCGCACCATGCGCGCGCGCGTCGTCTCGCCCAGCATGGCCCCGGCAATCACGGGCTGCGTCACCGCGGGCGTCACTTCGCTGTGCCCGCCTGCCACCGCAATCCCCAGGCTGCGGCAGGCGGCGCCAATCTGCGCAAAAATGCGCTCGACAAGCGCCGCGTCGCTGCCGCCTGCGGGGAGCAGCACAGTGGGCATGTAGTAGCGCGGCGTCCCGCCCGCGACTGCAATGTCGTTGGCGCACACGTTTACGGCATAAAAGCCGATTTCATCTGTGGCAAACGTAATTGGATCGGTTTTGGCAACCAGCAGCGTATCAGCCGCCCCGCCCGCGTGGGGCCACTCCATCACGGCGGCGTCCTCACCCACCGAGGGGCCCACCAGCAGGCGGGGATCCGCCGTTGGCAAAGCAGCCAGCAGCGTGCGCAGGAGATCGGGCGGCAACTTGCCGGCATGGAGAGGTGTTGGAAGCATGGCTGGCGCGCTGGGTGACGGGATGACGGGGTGACGGGTTTATTGGTTGATTGGTTGATTGGTTGATTGGTTGATTTGTAATTGGTAAGTGGCAGTATTCGCGACCGCTTACCAATTACCAATTACCAATTACCAATCAACCAATCAACCAATCAACCAATCAACCCATTAACCTACTGAATGATATGCACCGGCATCCCGATGTAGGCAAGGTTGAAGAGCGTTTCGGCGTTTTCATCACCAAGCATGGCGCAGCCGAAGGTGGCAGGCTGGCCAATCAGTTCAGTCCAGATCTTGCGGCCTGTTTTCCACGAGACGGGCAGCCCGTGAATGCCGTTCTCCACTGCGCCCACGTCGTAGATACCCAGCCACCAGGGCATATCCAGCTTCCAGACGTTGCTCTTGGCATTGTCAATCTTGCTCTGCACGGCAAAGTTGCCCGTGCGCGTGCGCCACTGGCCGTGGCCTGTACTGCAGTTCCAGGCATACTGGATTTCGCGCCCGCTAAAGACCCAGCACTGCTGGCGGCTGAGGCTGACAAGGAAGCTGCTGCCGGAGATGGGTACAGGCGGCAGGCGCACAGGCAGCGGCGGCGCGCCGTAAGGCACGCGCAACTCCATGCCCGTGTAGACAACCGCCTCATCCGTAAGATTGTTGTACTCCATGAGAGCGAGCTTGGTCGTGTCGAAGTCCTGCGTGAGTTCGCCCAGGGTATCGCCCGCCTGCACTGTATAGTAGTAGTAGCCGCTGCGTGCAGGGCCCACGCGTTGCAGGGGCGCGCTGCCGTACTGGGTTTGGCCGGGCACAATCAGCCGCTCGCCCACCGAAATCAGGTTGGGGTTGGAGATGCGGTTGGCCGTCATCAGGTCGCCCAGTTTGACGCCCATCCCGCGCGCAATGTCGCTGAGGCTATCGCCGGGGGCCACCACATACTGCCGCTCCTCGCTGACAACGCGCAGATCGCGGTCCGTGGCAGGCAGCAGCAGCGTCGTTCCCGCGCGCAGGCCGTCATCCGGCCCAATGTTGTTGAGCCGTTCGAGCGCGTCGATGTCGATGCCAAGGCGCAGGGCAATCCGCTGCGTCGAGTCGCCGGAGACGACGGTGTAGTCGCGGTTGAGGGTTGCCGCAGGGCGCTCGGAGAGGGGCACAACAGTGGCGATCTCCGTGACCGCCGCGGCGCTGTCAGGCTCGGCTTCGGATTCAGCTTCAGCGTCAGCCTCTGCACCATCTGTCGCTGCGGCAGTGGCTTCAGTCGCCGGCGCACCCCCCTCGGTCGCGTCGCCGGCAAAGCTGGTGGGCGTGGAGGTGTCAACAATCTCAACCTCCGGCTCACCAATGATCTCCACTTCCGGCTCGCCCGAGAGCGCAGACGCTGGCGTCTCTGCGAGTGACGGCGCGGGGATGATCAGTTCCGTGCCGCTGCGGATGAGATTGGCGTTGGCAATGCCGTTGATGCGCAGCACATCGTCGAGCTGGACGCCATACTGCTTGGCAATCTCGCTGATCGTTTCACCCGGGCGCACAGTGTGCGTTGTGGGGGCGTTGGCGCGGGGCGCCGTTGGCTCGGCTGTGGGTGCATCGGTTGGCTCTGCTGTGGGCTCCTGCGCAGGCGTTGCCGCACGGGTCGCTTCGGCGCTGGCTTCAGGTGTGGCTTCAGGTG
>DIAV01000085.1:10726-16480 GCA_002415895.1 Anaerolineales bacterium UBA5069
TTCAGGTGTGGCTTCAGGTGTGGCGGCATCCCCGGCAGGGCCCGGTATCACAAGCTCCTGGCCTGTCACAATGCCATCGGCGTTGGTCATGTCGTTGGCGCGCATGAGGGTGCGCAGGTCTACGCCGTAGAGTTGCGCGATGCGGCTGAGCGCCTCGCCCGGCTCCACCACATGGATCGTCACACCCGGCGGCCTGTCGATGATGGGAAAGCGCAATTCCTGGCCCACGTAAATTGCATCCGGGTTGGGAATCCCGTTAACGCGCATCAACTGCGAGAGCGTGAAGCCATGCAGCTTCGCAATTTCGCTGAGCGTTTCGCCCCGCTGGACGGTATGGGTGCTGGGTGCGTCGGTGGGTGTGGGTGACTGCGCCAGCGCAGCGCCCCGCGCCAAGCCGAGGAGAAGCGCACAACACAGCGCAAGGGGCAGGGCAAAGCGGCGCGCAGGGCCAATGGCGGCACGCGCAATCTGAAACCGGGTGCGGTGAAGGGTGTGTTGAGGTGTCATACCGGCGTGCCTATGTGGACCCTGCGGGCCGAAGAAATGGATCAAATGCAGGTTCGTGTAGGGGGCAGATTACTTGGCTTGGAGGTGAAAGTCAAATGGGCCTGAATTCGGGCGGCTTGCTCAACGGGGGTTACGACATCAAGTGCGCATACCTTAGTGTATTTTGCGTCTAAAGGAAAGTGGGAGAGAATTCAGCGTCCGCCACGCATAGAACAAATCAGGGTTGCAGCACTCCCCTCAGTGCGCGTATGTGCGCGCACAAGCAGCCCGCCGTTTCCCCATGAAACAGAACATGGAACAGAATCAGTTAGCGCTCCCAAGGAGAGCGAACCTCCTGATGGCACGGTATTTCTTTCGGCGCAATACGTTAACGGATGACCTTTCTGCGGGCCTTACACTTGGCTTGTTTAGTGTGCCTGACGGCATGGCAACCGGACTCCTGGCCCTCATCAACCCTATCCACGGCGTGTATGGCTATATGGTGGGCGTGTTTACAGGCGCTTTCTTCACCAGTTCCGTATATATGTCGGTGCAGGCGACCAGCGCAATGGCCCTGATCGTGGCCGGCATTCCGCAGGTCCACGAGGGCGTGCGCGCGACAGACTCCCTGCTGGCGCTTACACTGCTGACGGGCGTGATCATGGTGGTACTCGGGTTGCTCAAATTGGGCAGCCTGATGCGTTTCGTGCCCAAATCCGTCATGACAGGCTTCATCAATGCTGTGGCGGTGCTGATCGTTCTCGGCCAGCTTGCCGACCTGACAGGCTACGCGGCTGCTGGCCCCAACCGAATTGTGCAAACGATCAACCTTGCCCGCAACCTCAATCAGGTTGACCTGCCATCACTTTTTGTTGGCCTCATGACGATCGTGCTGATCCTCGTACTCGAGAAAACGAAACTGGCCAGCTTTGGCATCGTCGTCGCCATGATCGTCGCTTCTCTCCTGCCGCCGCTCTTTGATTGGGGTAGCGTTGCACTCGCGAGCAGCATTGCCATCATTCCCTCCGAGTTGCCGCGTGTCACGTTGCCGCACTTGTCCACCTTCCTGCCCATGGTTGTACCTGCGCTGGCGCTGGCATTGGTCGGCCTCGTACAAGGCTCAGGCATTAGCCAAAGCTATGCCAATCCAGACGGCAAGTACAGCGACGCATCAGGCGACTTCACCGGCCAGGGGGTTGCCAATATTGCTGCTGGACTGCTGCAAGGCATGCCGGTGGGCGGATCGCTTTCAGCCACCTCGCTGGTGGTGAATGGCGGTGCCAAGACGCGCCTTGCCAATATCGTTGCGGGCATTACAATGGCTGTGTCGCTGCTTCTTTTTGGCGGCTTGATTGGCTCGCTGGCCATGCCTGCACTTGCCGGCCTACTGGTTGTGATTGGTTTTCGCACGCTCAAACCGGATGACGTGCGCATGGTCTGGAACACGGGGACCATTCAGGCCATGGTCATGGTAGTGACCTTCACAATGGCCTTCTTCATCCCGCTGCACTTCGCCGTGCTGGTGGGTGTCGCGCTCTCCATTTTCCTCTTCGCCTTCCAAAGCTCCAACCGCATTGTCATCAAGGAATGGCGCCACTCGCCGGGCGAATTCCCCGAGGAAACAGTGGCCCCGACACTCCTGCCGTCCAACAAGGTGACCATCCTCGTACCCTATGGCAGCCTCTTCTTTGCTTCGGCGCAGGGTTTCGAAGTGCAATTGCCTGCTGTATCTGAAGAAACGCACAATGCTGCTGTCATTCTCAATTTGCGCGGTCACGCTGATTTTGGCAGCACCTTCCTGACTGTTCTGCAACGCTACGCGCTGGAATTGAAGGCGCGCAACAGTCGCCTGATCCTCGCCGGCGTGGGCCGGCACTCGCTGGCCGAGCTGGAGAAGACGGGCTTGATCGATCTCTTTGAGCGCCAAAACATCTTCACGGCAACGGATCGGATTGGCGAAGCGCTCTTTGCAGCGCACGCTGAAGCGAATACGTGGCTGGAGCAGAACCTCGAACAACGCCCACCTGCATCTTCCTGATTTTGACCAGGGATGCGCGCTGGCCCAGGCCAGGCAGCGCGTCGTGCGGTTCCATCAATGACACGAATCAATCAAATTTCCATGTAGTTGATTGAATCCAGGATGCGTTCTGAAGTGCATGATGAGAGCGGAGACGCGAACCCAGTGATTAACGACACGACAGAAACCGCAACACGACCACTGCTCATACCTGATGGCGCGCCCCCGGCCTTCCACCTGCTCGCCAAGCCCACCGGCGCCATCTGCAATCTCGATTGCGCGTACTGCTTCTTTCTCGAGAAAGAGTCGCTCTATCCGGGCAGCGGTTTTCGCATGCAGGAGCCGGTGCTTGAGGCGTACATCCGCCAACTGATCGAATCGCACCAATTGAACCAGGTCAACATTGCCTGGCAGGGGGGCGAGCCGACGATTATGGGGCTGGATTTCTACCGCCGCGCGATGGCGCTGGTGGAGAAATATCGCCGCCCGGGCATGACCTTTCTGCATACCATGCAGACGAATGGCACGTTGCTGGATGATGACTGGTGCGCCTTTCTCAAGGAGCACAACTTTCTCATTGGCATCAGCATAGATGGCCCGCGCGCGCTGCATGACATTTACCGTGTGGACAAAGGCGGCGGCCCCACCTTTGACAAGGTGATGCGCGGCCTGCGCCTGCTGCAAAAGCACGGTGTGGAGTACAACATCCTCACCACCGTCAACCGGCAAAACGGCGACCACCCGCTTGAGGTCTACCGCTTCCTGCGCGACGAGGCCAAAACCGACTGGATGCAGTTTATCCCTGTGGTAGAGCGCATTAACGATGACGGCCGCACGCTCCTGCAACAGGGCAGCACCGTGACTGATCGCTCTGTGCGCCCCGAGCAGTTCGGCCGCTTCCTGAGCACCATTTTTGACGAGTGGGTGCGCAACGATGTCGGGCGCATCTACGTGCAAACCATCGAGGCGGCGGCGCGCAACTGGTATGGCATGCCCTCATCGGGCATGTGTGTCTTTAACGAGACCTGCGGCACAGGGCTGGCGATTGAGCACAACGGCGACATCTACTCATGCGATCACTTTGTCGAGCCGAATTTCCTGCTGGGCAACATCCAGCAAACGCATATGATTGAGCTGGTGAGCTCGCCGCAGCAGTTGGCGTTTGGCACGGCCAAGCGCGACACGCTGCCGCGCTACTGCCGCGAGTGCGACGTGCGCTTTGCCTGCCACGGCGAATGCCCCAAAAATCGCTTCATCGATACGCCCGATGGCGAGCCGGGGCTCAATTATCTCTGCGCCGGTTTCAAGCACTTCTTCCACCACATTGATTACCCCATGCAGATCATGGTTGGGCTGATGCGCCGCGGGCGGCAAGCGGCGGAAGTGATGCAGATTCTGGCTGGGGAAGAAGCCAAATGGGCAGCGCTCTTTGCCAAAACCGAACGCAACCAGCCCTGCCCCTGCGGTAGCGGTCTCAAGTTCAAGCTGTGCCATGGGCAACAGGCAGCCGGTGCAGCCCTACCCCCGCCGCGCCGACCTGCGCCCATGCACTGAGTTGACAAGTCAGCCTTGACGGAACCTGGAGGAACACCCCGTTCAACAAACAGTGCAGTTCGACGCATCTTTCAGCACACGGAATCCATTGCACACAAAGGAGCAAGGCATGCCAAACGGTAAACCGAATATCCTCATCCTCTGGGGCGACGACATTGGCTGGTACAACCTGAGTTGTCATAACCAGGGAGCGATGGGCTACCGCACTCCCAACATCGATCGCGTGGCCAAAGAGGGCATCGACTTCACCGACTACTATGGCCAGCAGAGCTGCACCGCAGGCCGCTCCGCCTTCATGACAGGGCAGAACCCCATCCGCACCGGTCTCTCCAAAGTGGGCATGCCGGGATCCACGCTGGGCCTTTCTGCTGAAGATCCCACGATTGCCGAATTGCTCAAGCCGCTTGGCTATGCCACGGGCCAGTTCGGCAAGAACCACCTGGGCGATCGCAACGAGTTCCTTCCAACGCTCCACGGCTTCGACGAGTTTTACGGCAACCTTTATCACCTCAACGCCGAAGAGGAACCAGAGCACCCCGACTACCCCAAGGATCCCAAATTCCGCGCAATGTTTGGCCCGCGCGGTGTCATCCACAGCTTCGCCTCGGACGTAGACGATCCGTCGGAGGACCCGCGCTTTGGGCGCGTGGGCAAGCAGACCATTGAGGACACCGGCCCGCTGACAAAAAAGCGCATGGAGACGATTGACGATGATGTGACCGAGCGCACCATCGCCTTCATCAAAGCTGCGCATGCCGAGGGCAAGCCCTTCTTCGTCTGGTGGAACGCGACGCACATGCACTTCCGCACGTACATCCAGGAGAAGAACATTGGCATCAGCGGCCAGGGTGAATACAACGACGCCATGATGCTGCACGATATGGCCGTGGGCCGATTCCTGGATCTGCTGGATGAGTTGGGGATTGCCGACGATACGATTGTGCAGTACTCAACCGACAACGGCGTCCATTTCAACACCTGGCCCGACGCCGGCATTACGCCGTGGCGCAGCGAGAAGAATTCCAACTGGGAAGGGGCCTACCGCGTGCCCTGCCTGGTGCGTTGGCCGGGCCACTTTGAAGCGGGCAAGGCGCTTAACGGCATCGTCACCCACCAGGATTGGCTGGCCACGTTCCTGGCCGCTGCCGGCGAGCCGGAAGTCAAGGAGAAGCTGCTCGAAGGGTACGACGCAGGCGAAAAGCACTTCAATGTGCATGTCGACGGCTATAACATGCTGCCCTATCTGAAGGGCGACACGGACAAATCGCCACGCACCTTCTTCTTCTACACGAGTGATGACGGAAATATCGTTGCGATTCGCCTCGGTGACTGGAAGATGGTCTTCCAGGAGCAGCGGGCAAAGGGGCTGATGGTGTGGATGGAGCCATTTGTCTCGTTGCGCATCCCCAAGATTTTCAACCTGCGCCGCGACCCCTTCGAGCGCGCCGACGAGAGCTCCAACACATACTTTGACTGGATGATCAGCCGCGCGCCGGCGCTCTATGCGGCCCAAGCACTCACAGCGCAGCAGATCCAGACTTTCGTCAAGTTCCCGCCGCGTCAGAAGCCTGCCTCTTTCAACCTCGAAAACGTGCTCGAGAAGTTGCAGGAAGCCACGGATGGTGGGATGCATTAAGCAAGAGCATCATTGATCATTGATCATGAAATATTGACGCCGCGCTCCATGGAGCGCGGCG
>DIAV01000085.1:16527-16781 GCA_002415895.1 Anaerolineales bacterium UBA5069
TGATCAATGATCAATGATGCTGTTCCTACGCCCCAATGCGCTCGGGCGTTGAGAAAATACCCTTGATCTTCTCCCACAGGCCGCGCCTGGGCGGTGGCGGAATTGCAGCCAGTTTGGCGGCGCGCGCGCCACGCTCCGCCTGTGTGGGTGCAGCCCAGAGGTTGGCAAAATCGTGGGCAAATTGTTCAAAGCGGATCGGAGGCCGCCCCATGAGCGCGGCGAACTCGTCCGTCAGCCCACCCGCCCAGCCCATG
>DIAV01000107.1 GCA_002415895.1 Anaerolineales bacterium UBA5069
GTAATCAGCAGCAGGCGTGCGCCCTGTTGCACAAGCGTTTGCAGATCGGCGGTGTACTTGTTTGCCACCACAATCTCGCCCGCTGCCGCACCGGCAAGGCCTTCGCGCACAGAGTAGCCCAGGCCGCGCAGCGTGGCGGCCAGCGTCGCGTCATCCGCCACACGCAGCGCCACGGTGGCCTCAAGCTGGGGCAAGCAAACGAGATCGACCTGATTGGTGGCAATCACCGCGCCGCTGTCGTCGCTCCAGGTCGCCGTCACCGTCACAATGCCCGGTGCGTCCAGCGTCACTGTGAAGTCGCCGCTGGGCACGGTCGCGGCGCCCGTCTGCGCGCCTGCGTTCCATGTGACAGCGCCAAACGTTTCTGCGCCGTCAACGCCCTTGGTCTCCACCTGGACGCTGATTGGGTCACCCGGATTGCCGCTCCATGTTTGCGGGCGCAGAACAACCACGTTGTCCTGGTTGATCTCCTTGAGGATGGGGTCCAGCGCATGCTTGACATCGCGCTGCATGGTGAGCAGGCCGTTGCATTCCCAATGCACGTCGGTGAGTTCCGTGACGATGTAGCCACCCACGGGATTGTGCAGGCGCATGGTGCTGATCTCATAGTGCAGGCTGCGCGCCATGTGCTCCTGCGAATCGCGGGCAAAGTCGGCGTAGGAATCAAAGAGCTTGGAGAGACCGCAGGCTTCGTAACGCGTTTCCACGCCATGGGGGTACACAATGCCATCGCCCCAATCGTGGCCGTTCTCCATCCACCATGCTTCCTTGCCCTGCTCCAGGATTGTTGCGGTGTCGGGCAGGCCCCAGTTGCCGAACTCCGAGACGATGAGAGGGAGGTCATCGCGGCGATACTGCGTGTAGTCGCTGGCCCACGCCCAATCAGCGCGTGTGGCGAAGTCGGCCACCCATGCGTCCCATTCCAACGCGTGATCAGGAATGGCACGGTACATGTGGAAGTCATCCAGGTCGCCCACAACGTGTATGTTGTTGCAGCAGGCAGAGTTGTCCACGATGAGGCGTGTGGGGTCCAGCGCCTTGGCCTCGAAGTAGAAATCGGCCAGCCATTTGCGATGCTCGGGGTTGCGCGGCAGGTCCGTTCCCCAATTCTCGTTAATGAGAGTCCACGCAAAAATGGAGGCGTGGTTGCCGTCGCGCTCGATAATGGAGCGCAGTGTCGCCTTGGCGCGCGCCGAAGATGCGTCGGTGAGCAGCGCGTGGTTGGGGATTTCCGTCCAGACCAGCATGCCCAGGCGATCGGCCACATCATAGTATGCGGGGTCTTCCACCTTGATATGAATGCGCAGGCAGTTGAAGCCCAGCGCCTTGAGCTTGTGAATCTGGTCTTCAAGCACCTCGATGCTGGGGGGTGTGTAGATGGTTTCGGCGTAATAGCCCTGGTCCAGCACGCCGCGCAGATAAACAGGCTCACCGTTGAGGTAGATACGCCCATCGCGCGCCTCAAAGGTGCGGAAGCCGCAGTTGTCCGTGACGGTGTGCGTCACCGCGCCGTTCTCGCTCAATTCAACCGCAACGCTGTAGAGGTTGGGTGCGTCGGGGCTCCAGAGTTGGGCGTTGCTCACTTGCGCCGAGCCCTTGCCGTCGCCGTTAAGCGACGCGTCGGCCACGGCTACGCCGTCGGGTCCGTACACGGTGGCCTTGAGAGCCGCGCTTGCAGGCAGCGCGCCTGTCAGCGTGGCGGCAATGGCAATTGTGCCATCAGCAACAGTGGGCGCCAGTTGAAGGGCGCTGATGTGCAGGGCGGGGCGTAGCTCCATCCACACGCTCTGCCACAGGCCGCCGATTGATCCATACCAGCTCTGCTTGCCATGGGGCACTTCGCTGAAGGGGTACTCGGGAAAGCGTGAGTGGTCGTCGGTGGCAAGCACAATCCGCACCACAATCTCGTTCGTGCCCGGCTGCATCTGGCTGGTAACGTCAAACTCAAAGGGAATGTAGCCGCCCTCATGCTCGCCCACCTGCGCGCCGTTCACCCAAACCGTGGCAAAGTAGCTGGCCGCGCCAAAGTGGAGAATTGCGGCGCGCCCCTCAAGCGCGGCGGCCTCAAAGCTGCGGCGGTACCATGCCACGCCGTCGTAGTAACGCAGGTCTTCAAATTGGGCCTGCCAGGGCAACGGCACGGTTGCGCTGCGCCATTCGCTCATTTGCGCGACATCGGTGCCATCGCTGGGGTCGATCTGAAAATCCCACACACCATCCAAAGCAATGCGTTCAACATTCATACGGCTATCTCCTCGTATTGTTGGGGTGAGTGCGCCGTTCTCGGCGCACAGTGCATACTTCAAGACAAACGGCTTCGAGTATGCTGCACCCGAAGCCGCTCGTTTATATCTTGACAAAGGGTGTGTTCTGAGAGCAGAACCCACCGCGGCCGCATCAGGCAGCAACGGTCAGAATTGCGGTGAACGACATGGGCGGCAACGCGAACGTTGCTTTGCCGTCAGCCACTGCCGGCACGTCAACCTGCTGGGCAGTCAGTCGGTTAGGCTCTTCCCACGTGTTGAATTCCTTGGGGTCGGTGCCCGCCATCTGCCAGACTTCGCGCAGGGCCGGCGCGCCATCCTGCCAGATCAAGTCGGTCTCCAGCGTATCCGTTTGGCTGCGGTTGACAATGAAGACCGCGCCTGCACCCGTTTCGGGGTCGTGGCTGGCGGAGACATCGAGCGCGGATACGTCACCGTAGCGCTTGGTCGCGATTTTGGGCGCATTCACCAGCACGTCGAGCGCGTTGCCGCGCGCATTGTTGCTGACGAGCTTGAAGGGATAGTAGGAAGACTGAAGCAACATGCCGTCGGTGCGGGTGTGAATCCAGGAAATGATGTTGACAATCTGCGCGACGCAGGCAATCTTAAGGACATTGCTCTTGCGCAGGAAGACGTTGAGCCACTGCGCAACGACCAGTGCATCCTCAAGGTTGTAGATTTCCTCGGCCAGGTGGGGGCGCTCGGCCCAGTCGCCTTCCACCGCGTCACCCTTATACCAGACCTGCCACTCGTCCCACGAGAGGTAGACGTCGTGCTCGCTGCGCTTGAGCGCCTTGACGTAGCGCAGCACGCCTTCGAGCGTGTCCACATACTTCTCAAAGGCGACGGCGCTGGCCAGGAAGCTGGTGGTGTCGTTGTCGCGGTTGCCGGCGTAGTAGTGGATGGAGAGGTAATCCACCTTCTCCCAGGCATGCTCCAGTGCAATGCGGTCCCATTCGGGATAGGTGGGCATCATGTCGTTGGAGGAGCCGCAGAGCACCGTCTCAATGGTGGGATCAATCCACTTCATCATCTTGGCGGCTTCGAGCGCTTTTGCCCCGTAGGCGTGGGCGTCGAGGTGGCCAATCTGCCAGGGGCCATCCATCTCGTTGCCCACACACCAGTACTTGACGTTGTGGGGCTCGGGGTAGCCGTGCTTGGCGCGCAGGTCGGCGTAGTAGGTGCCTGTGGGCGAGTTGCAGTATTCCACCAGATCAGCCGCAGCCTGGATGGTGCCTGTGCCCATGTTAACGGCGAGCATGGGCGCTGTGCCCACTTCGCGACACCACTCAATAAACTCGTTGGTGCCGAACTCGTTGGTTTCGGTGGATTGCCACGCCAGCTCGCGGCGGCGCGGGCGTTCGGCCTTGGGGCCAACGCCGTCGAGCCAGTTGTAGCCGCTGAGGAAGTTGCCACCCGGATAGCGCACGGCGGCGTAGCCCTGGTCGCGCATGGCCTGGATCACATCCATGCGGAAGCCGCGTTCGTCGGCCAGCGGGGAGGCCGGATCGTACATACCTTCGTAGACGCAGCGGCCCATGTGCTCGGCAAAGCCGCTGAAGAGGAGCGGTGAGATGGGTGCAATTGTGCGGGAGGAGTCAAGCAGGATTTGTGCGGTTGGCATGAAAGAACCTGTGGTTTCCTGGCGCGCTTGTGCGCCTTTGCGCCGAAGCGACGTGAGATTGACGTATCAGAAACTACGCATTGCAGATGCTACTGCCCGGCCAGACCAGCCGTGGTGACGCCGGCGATAATCTTGCGCTGGAAGAAGGCGTAGAAGATCATCACGGGCATGGTGGCAATGAACGCACCGGCAAACGCAAGACCGCGCTGGACATAGCTGCCCTGCTGGAGCACCACCAGACCAATGGGCAGTGTGAGCTTCACCTGGTCCGAGAGGACAATCAGCGGCCAGAAGAGGTCGTTCCAGAGCCCCAGGAAGGAGAAGATGGCGAGCGCAACGAGCGCACCGCGCACCAGTGGCAGGCAGATCTGCCAGTAGATGCGGAACTTGGACGCGCCGTCCACACGCGCGGCATCTTCAAGGTCACTGGGTATTGAGTAGAAGTGCTGGCGTAACAGGAAGATGCCCGTCACCGACGCCGCCGCCGGCCACCAAATGGCGTGATAGGAGTTGAGCAGTTTGAGATCACGCAGGAGCAGGAAGGAGGGGATCAGCGTAATCGCGGCGGGAATCATCAGGCTGAAGAGCAGCAGCGAAAAGAGGGCGGACTTGCCGGGAAAGGGCAGCCGTGCGAAGGCGTAACCGCTGAGCGACGAAATGAAGAGAATGACAACCGTGCCCACGCTGGCCACGAGCAGGCTGTTGGTAAACCAGCGCACCATGGGGATGAGCGGATCGGCAAAAATCTTGCGGAAGTTCTGCAAGGTGATCGGCTGCGGAAGCCAACGGATGGGCATGAGGTACTGGTCGTTCTCCGTCGTAAACGCCATCGTAATCATATACAGGATAGGGATAAAGATGATCAGAATCAGTGGCGCCATGACAAGCCACAGGAGCAGCGAACGCTTGAGTGTCTTGTCCATCCCTTTGCGCTTGTAGGTTTGCGTGTTTTGCGTGAGCGTGGCCATTGTCAGTTCCTGTCAGCTAATACTCGGTGCGACGACGCATGACGGCAAAGAGGGTGGCGGCGACAACTATCATGATCGCAGCCAATGCTACCGAAATGGTGGACGCATATCCGAATCGGAAGAATTTCCACGCTGTTTCATACAGGTACTGCACCGCCGAACGCGATGCGTTGCCTGGACCGCCCGCCGTGATGATGTAGGGTTGGGCAAAGACCTGCATGTGCGAAATGAACTGTGTGACCACCACAAAGAGCATTGTCGGCATGATGAGGGGGAGCGTAATGTGGCGGAATGAGCGCAGGGCGTTGGCCCCGTCAATCTTGGCGGCCTCATACAATTGCTCAGGGATGTTATGCAGACCTGCTATGAAGACCAGCATGGGGAAGCCGAAAGTCCACCACACGGTTGTTATCGAGAGTGAGGGTATGACAAGGTTTGGATTCCCCAGCCACGAAATACGGTCTATCCCAATTTCTGTGAGGAAGTAGTTGATAATGCCCAACTGTGTGTCCCAAATGCGCAGGCCGATGATGCCCAGCACCGAAACCGAGAGAATGCCGGGCGCATAGAAGAGCACACGCAGGAATTCACCACCGATAAAATTGTGCTTGAGCGCTGATGCCACCAGCAGTGCAAGCACAACGTTGATGATAACCGTCATCAACATGAACTGCGCCGTATTGCCAAGCACTTCCCAGAAGACTTTGTCGTTCCAGAGCGCCTGGTAGTTGGCAAAGCCAATGAACTTCTGATCCTTCAGCATGATCTTCCAGTCGTACATGCTGATTTGGATACCGCGGGCAATGGGGTAAAGCAGAAAAACCGAGAAGAGAAGGAGGTGCGGCAGGATAAAGAGGTAGTTGGGAAGCTGCTTTTTCAGCGACTTCCAACCTTTCTCATTGCGTTCGGCAGGCAATGCGGCGGGAAGGGTGGATGCGGCCATGGCTCACTCCATATAAGAGAACGACCCGCAGGTCGATGCGCCCTTGCACAGGGCGCATCGACCTGCGGAACCGCGGTTCTAGTTACGGGCGATCGAGGACTGCCTGAATGACTGCATTGCCATCCTTAAGGGCCTGGGCAACGTCGGCGTCGGCGCTCGAAAGAGCATTGCCAACGGCAACTTCGTATGCAGTCTGAATTTCGATGAAGTACTTGCTGGAGAAGTCGGTGCTGCCGATTGCATTGAACTGCTCGGCGGCCTTGGCAACCGACGGGATTGCCTGAACTTCGGGCAGAGCCTGGACGGCCTTGAGGGCGGGAACCTGGCCGGAGGTGGCCCAGTAGGCGCCATTCTCGACGAGGAACTTCATCATGGCTTCGGCTTCGGCCTTGCCCTTTTCATCAACGCCCGTCGGAACAGACATGACGTGCGAGTCAAACTTCACGGCCTGTTTGCCATCCGGGGCGAGCGAATTCACGAATGCGGTCTGCGTGAAGGCGGCCACGTCCGGGTTGTCGCGCATGAAGCCGTTGGTCCAGGTGCCTTCCCACATGAAGGCGAGCTTGCTGTTCTTGTAGAGGTCGCCGGCCCACATCTTGCCAGGGACGTTCGGCGGTGCAACATAGTACTTGTACATCAGGTCGTGCCAGTACTGGATGGCGGCAATGGCTTCGGGGCTGTCAAGCGTAGCGGTCTTGCCGTCTGCGCTGATGACGGAAGCGCCGAACTGCCACAGTGTGCTGGGCACGGTAAAGCGCGGCCAGGTGAATTCCATGGCCCAAACGTCAACATTGGCGGGGTCAAAGCCTTCGTCGGTCGGGTGCTTGCCATTGACGTCGGTGGTGATCTTCTGCGCCCATTCAATGAACTCGGCGCCGTTGGCAGGCAGCTTCTCGGGGTCGAGGCCGGCAGCCTTGATCAGTTCGACGTTGTACCACAACAGCCAACCATGGTTGTCAAACGGAACGGCCATGATCTGGTCGTCAACGGTGATGCCCTTGATGAGCGCTTCGTTGAACGCATCGGCGCCAAGGCCATCCTGCGTGTAGAAGTCATCCAGTGGCTGCATCAGGCCTTCGTTGGCCATCTGCGCAACTTCGGCTGCGTGGAAGATGACCATGTCGGGCGGTGTGCCGGCGGCAACGGCCGTCGGATACTTCTGGAAGAAGAGGTCCCACGGAATGCCCTGGGACTCAAAGCATGCTTCGGGGTTGGCTTCGGCATACTGGGTGAGCAGTTCCGAGAAGACGGCGCCGTCGGAACCCGTCAGACCACTCCACAGCTTCATGGGGTCGTCACAGGTGCCAAATGCGCTGACCACAGGGGTCGGCTCAGGGGTGGGGAGGCTGGGGTCGAGTGTCGGCTCTTCGGCGACGGTGGCGTCGGTGCCGGCGGCGGCTGTATCGGCAGCGGCTGTGTCGGCGGGCGCGGCCGGAGCTGCTGCGCCGCCCCCACACGCGCTGATCAGCAGCGCCATCACCATCAAAATCGAGAACAATACAGACAGCTTACGCATGCGTTTCTCCTTTTCAAGCTTGAACTACGGAAAATGCGGACTCAAACGGTAAGGGTTTTGTAAAACTGTCCTGCATGTACACATGGACGAACAACTGTTGATGAACGCGGCCGCAGCCACGTAGCAACCATGGGGGAAGGCGGGTTTTCGGTTGGAAAGTTACGGCTCCGCTCTTTTCTGCAGCGCGCCGCCCAGCAACCTGCAATCCTTTAGCCATCCAGCGGTTCAATGCCTTTTTATGCCGAACCGCGCTCAATAAAACGACATGGAACTTCGTAGCGACGGCCGGGGCCGTCATAATCACCTTCAAGGCGATCAAAGATCGCTCTGGCCAGCGCCTGGCCCATTTCGCCCGGGTATTGGGCAATTGTTGTCAATTGAGGTTGCACCCATGTGGCGGCGGGAATGTCATCGTAGCCAATGATTGCGATGTCCTGAGGAATCGCAAGGTTGCGCTCCTGAATTGCACTCATTGCGCCCAGGGCCATCAGGTCATTCACGACCATCACCGCAGTCGGCCGCTCGGGCAAATCCAGCAAGCGCAGCATGGCGGCGTGGCCGCCATCAAACGACCAATCGCTGAATTGCACGTAACCCGGCAGTGGCTGCACGCCCACCCTGGTGATGATATCTTCATAGGCCTGGCGGCGTCTGGCGCCAGCGCCCGTCGCGTCCGGTGTACCGATGAAGGCAATACGCGTATGGCCCTTTTCCACCAGCAGCCAGGTGACGGCGGCCTTGACGGCGCGGCTGTCATCGCTGAACGCGACATCAACCATGGGGTGGTGCACGTGCTGGCCAACCACCGCGATTTTGACGCCCGTGCGGTCCATCAACTGGTCAAATTCATCATCAGTGAGGTGATAGGGCACAGCAACGATGCCATCAACCGGACGACGAATCACAGATTCAACAAACTGGCGCTCGTTTTGCACCATGTGATCGCTGTTGGCGATCATGACGTCGTACTTGTGCTCGTTGGCTGCGTCCTGCACGGCACGCACCAAGGGATGATAAAAGGGGTTGGCGATGTCGGCAATGAGCATGGCCAACATGCGGGTCTTCTTGCCACGCAGGCTGCCTGCATTGAGGTTGGGGTGATAGCCAAGCTCCTTGACGGCCACCAGCACCCGCTCGCGCGTCTCCTCGCCAATTGGAATCGGGTCCGCTGCGCCGCTGAGCACGCGCGAGACAGTGCTCTGCGACACGTTGGCGTATCGAGCGACGTCGCGCATGGTAATCGTGCTACGGCTCGTCGAACGACCGCTATTTGCCACGATAGATTCCAATGTGAAGCGGGTGTTTGCAGGCCGAATGGCCCGCGGTTGAGAAGCGTACTGTGGCATACGATGGCGCGCAACCGCGCCTGGGGAGTCTGCCGTGCTAACTTGTGAAATCGTATGCGGTGATTCGTATTAAAGCATACGTTTCATGATTCGTCAATAGGCAATTTATGACATCCCTGGGCTTCGCAAAAG
>DIAV01000019.1:0-342 GCA_002415895.1 Anaerolineales bacterium UBA5069
GGTGGCCGAGGTGGAGGTGGACCTTGACACGGGCCATGTTACGCTCACGCGCCTTATCAGCGTCAACGATGTAGGCAATGCCGTGAACCCGCAGCAGGTGGCCGGGCAAATTGAGGGCGCGGTGGCACAGGCCGCGGGCTGGACACTCATGGAGGAGTACATCCAGAAGGATGGGCGCGCGCAAACGCAGCGCTTCAGCACCTACCTCATCCCCAGTGTGCTGGATGTGGCGCAGACGATTACGCCTGTGATCCTCGAAATCCCCGATCCGCAGAACCCCCTTGGCATCCGTGGCATGGCTGAAATGCCCATGATTCCCACCGCGCCGGCGATTGGCGCGGC
>DIAV01000019.1:364-4416 GCA_002415895.1 Anaerolineales bacterium UBA5069
CTGGGCCCGCCCATCCACAATGCTACGGGGCTGTGGCTCGACACCCTGCCCTACAAGCCCGATCGTGTGTGGCAGGCGTTGCAAAAACAGGCTCCCATAGCGTAGAGCAAGCGCCCAAATAGAACACTTGTTCCGAATGGCCGGCTGTGATAAGATGGCTGCCTCACAGATTCGCGCATTCACAAGGAGAGCAAAATGGTATCGATCTCGCAGCCGGAAATTCGCACACCGCGCCCGCAGCGCGTCATCTATGTGGAGCGTCAGGGCACGCTCGACGGCAATTTGGGTGATAGTCCCATGGATGCGCAAAATACGTTGCACCTGGCGCTCGACAAGCAGGGCCTCACCAATCGGATTAGCTATGGAATTTCCATGATGCCCGACGGCATGGGGTTGGATACGACACGCGCCCCGCGCTATCGTGGTGGTTACGTGCTCACCGACGACGCGCCACTCCCTGCCGATCCCGATTTGCAGGAAGGCATTTTTGACGCCGGCAAAATGGCCGTCTTTACGTACACAGGTGGCTGGGAAGGGTTGGGCGAAGCATGGGGCACCGTTCTGGGCGAAGCGTTCCCTGCCAGTGGTTTCACCATGCGCCCGGGCACCTGGTTTGAGACCTATCTGGACGACCCGTCTGTGACACCAACTGACCAATTGCGCACAGAAATTTGTCTGCCAATCGAGTAGCAGAGAGCTCAAGCCTCAGCGAGGAGGGATGGAACGTGCAACCCGAAATACGCACCCTGCCCGATCAGCGCATTGTCTTTGTGGAGAGGCGCGGCTATGTGGAAGGCGCTACATTCACCAAGGCCGCCACGGAAGCTTTTGGCACGCTCACGGACTATGTGGAAGCAAACAACCTGCAGAGTCGTGTTGGCGCAGTCATCGGCTACATGCCCGACGACATGAACACAGTGCCCATGGCCGATCAGCGCTATGTGGCCTGCTGCGTCCTGCTCGACGATAAACCTGTGCCGTCTTCGCCCGCCGTGCAGGAGGGAACGCTGCCCGGCGGCACATATGCAGTCTTCCTGCACAAAGGTTCTTGGGATACGCTGGGCGAAACGTGGATGGATGGCTGGAACAACTGGTTCCCCACCAGCGGCATGGCCTTCCGCGTAGGGGGCTATCCGCTGGAGATCTACCTGAACGACGAGACTGCTGGAAAGCCCGAGGACATGCGCACGGAGGTTTGTTTGCCGGTGCAATGATGCATTGTAGTAAATAAGCTACGCAGCATAGCAAACGGCGACGGCGTAAAGCTTCAACCACGTCTCAACGCAAAGACGCCAAGAACGCCAAGAAACGCAAAGGACGGCAACCGCGCGGTTGCCGTCTTTTGCGTTTCTTGGCGTTCTTGGCGTCTTTGCGTTGAGACGTTATTTCGCCAGCTTCTGCAATTCATAGAGGCGGTTCAACGCATCCAGCGGCGTGAGGGCGTTGACGTCAAGGCTGCGCAGCGCTTCAATGGCGGGGTGGCTTTCACTGAAGAGCGACACCTGCACCGCCGCCTTGCCTGCGCGCGTGCCTTCCGGCTCGAAAAGCCGCTTGGGCCCTGCCGCGCCGCTGCGCTCCAGATCGAGCAGGATTTCGCCGGCGCGGTTGATAATGGCCCCGGGCAGCCCCGCCAGGCGCGCCACGTGTACGCCATAGGAGCGATCCGCCTTGCCGGGGATGATGCGGTGCAGGAAGACGACATCATGGCTGCCGTCGTGCGTCCCGCCCACGGCTGTGCCGCCCTCACTGTCATCAACTGCCACGTTGTAGTTGACTACATGTGGCAGTCTTTCGGCTAATTCCGTTAATTCATGGTAATGCGTGGCAAAGAGCGTTTTGGCGCGCAAGCCAGGGTGATTGTGGATGTACTCGATCACGGCCCAGGCAATCGCCAGCCCGTCATAGGTGCTTGTGCCGCGGCCAATTTCGTCCAGCACCAGCAGGCTGCGGTGGGTGGCGTGGTGCAGAATGTTGGCCGTCTCCACCATCTCCACCATAAAGGTGGATTGGCCGCGATGGATTTCGTCACTGGCGCCCAGGCGTGTGAAGATGCGGTCTACAATACCAATTTGCGCCGTATCGGCAGGCACAAAGGAGCCCATTTGCGCCAGCAGCACAATCAGCGCGGTCTGGCGCAGATAGGTGCTCTTGCCGCTCATGTTGGGGCCGGTGATGATCTGGATCGCGCTCTCGGGCCGCAGGTGCGTGTCATTGGGTACAAACGGGCTCTCCGTCATGCCAAGCTCCACGACGGGGTGGCGACCACCGACAATGGCGATGGCGGGGCCTTCGTCCACCTGGGGGCGCACGTAACGGCGCTGGAGCGCGACCTCGGCTAGGCTGGTGTGTACGTCCAGTGTGGCAAGCCACGCGGCCACCTCTGCCAGCAGCGGCGCCTGCGCGGCCACCTGCGCACAAAGCTGCTTGAAAAGCGCCTGCTCCAGCTCCAGCCGCCGCTCGTCGGCATTGAGCACAAGCGACTCGTACTCCTTGAGGTCGGGCGTAATGTAGCGTTCGCCGTTGGCAATTGTCTGTTTGCGAATGTAGTCGGGCGGCGCCTTGCCCAGGTGGCTGCTGGTAATCTCGATGTAGTAGCCGAAAACCTTGTTGAAGCCCACCTTGAGATTCTTGATGTCGAGACGCTCGCGTTCGCTGCGCTCAAGGTTGGCAATCCAATCCTTGGCGCCGCGGCTGCGCTGCACAAGGTCGTCCAGTTCAGCGCTGAAGCCGTCGCGCAGGATGCCCGGCGTGCTGAGCGTGGCGGGTGGCTCCTCCACCAGCGCCGCCTCTAGCAGCGTGCGCAGCGTCTGGCAGGCGGGCAGCGCATCACTGGGCAGCGCCGCGTCTCCGCCGGCCAGCGCTGCGTGGATGGCGGGGACACGCGCCAGCAGTTCGCGCAGCCCCACCAAATCGCGCGGGAGCGCCAGCCCGGCCACGGCGCGGCTGCTCCAGCGCTCAAGATCGCCCATCCCCTTGAGCAGTTCGCGCAGCGTGAGGCGCAGCTCGGTGGCGGCGTGGAAGCGCGCGACGCTGTCCAGCCGCGTGTTGATGGCTTCCACGTCGAGCAGGGGCTGGCTCAGGCGGCGGCGCAGCAGGCGTGCACCCATAGGCGTGAGCGTCTGGTCGAGGATGTCCAGCAGGCTGCCGCGCGTGTCGCCGCTGCGCATGGTCTCTGTCAGCTCAAGGTTGCGGCGTGTGGCCTCGTCCAGCGTCATAAACGCGCCCAGGGTGTAGCCATGCAGACTGCGCATTTGGCCCAGTGCGCCAGGCTGCATCGCGCGCACATAGGCAAGCAGCGCGGCGGCAGCACGTATTGCTGCACTCTGCCCGCGCAGGCCAAAGCCGTCCAGACTGGCCACGCCAAAATGGCGGCGCAGACTTTCTGCGGCGGTATCGGGCGCAGTCTGCCACGCGTCTACGCTGGAAATGAGCGGACTCAATGCCGTAATAACACCGCTAATGCTCGAAGTGTAGGGGTGCCACTCTACCGGAATCAATTCGCTGGGTTGCAGGCGGGAGATCTCTTCGCCAATGCGCTGCTCCAGCGCAGCCAGTGTGGGCGCTTCGATCTCCGTGGCGGCGAACTCGCCCGTGGAGATGTCGGCATAGGCCAGCCCTGCCGTGCTGCCGGTGGCGCGCTCGTGTACGCAAATGGCCAGCAGGTAGTTGTTGCGCCGTGCATCCAGCATACCCGGCTCGGTCACCGTGCCGCGGCTGATAACGCGCGTGACCTCGCGCTCGACCAGCCCCTTGCCCGGCTCGCTCATCTGCTCGGCCACGGCCACGCGGTAGCCCGCCTCCACCAGGCGCGCAATGTAGCCATCCACGCTGTGGTAGGGCACGCCCGCCAGTGGCACGCGCTGGTCATTGCCTACAGGGCGGCTGGTGAGCACCACATCGCAGACGCGCGCAACCACCTTGGCGTCATCGTCAAAGGTCTCATAAAAGTCGCCCAGCCGGAAGAAGAGGATGCAATCCGGGTGCGCCGCTTTCATGGATAGGTACTGCTGGCGCATTGGCGTGGTCATAGGGATAATTGATAACTGGGTAAT
>DIAV01000019.1:4536-6575 GCA_002415895.1 Anaerolineales bacterium UBA5069
CTGGAAGCCCCCCCGCTACGGACTAAAATGCATTTTGCAGCAGCCTCGTGCCGTTGGCTGTGAGATGAACTGTGTAGGACGATTCAAGATAGAGGCGCTTTTCAAGCAGCCCTTCGTCCACCATCGTTTCAATGAGCTGACCGATCGCATGGGTGCTGCGAAAATTGAGCGCGCCGAAGGTGGGCATACGTTGATATGCTTCGTTCACGGTGCGATCACCTGCGAGCACCTTGGCCAAATTGACAACGCCAAGTGTGCGCTCCTGTACAGTGCGCAGGACGTCAAGACGCTGTGCGTCACTGTCCGGCACAACGCTTCCGATGGCAGGCAGATCGCCCTTGCCACAGTTGTCGCAGGAGGCGCAGCGGACACGCGTCTGGCCGCCCAGGTAGGCCGAGAGATAGCCGTGGCGGCAGCGATTGCTCTTCGCATAGGCGGCAATCTCGCTCACCTGCTGCGCCTGTACGGCGGCAAAGCGATCAATCAGCCCGGCAATGCGCGCCTCGGCGTCGCGCGGGGGCGGGGCCACCAATGTAATCAACGCATCGCGCCCGCTACTTGTGAAGCGCAGAAAACCACGCGCTTGCCAAATGAGCAGGTCGCGCTCAAAGGCAGCCGCGTCCATGCCCGCCCGTGCGCAAATGTCCAGGTAGTCGCCGCTGACTGCGCGGCCGATGGCTAATCCCGTAGCCTGCGCAAGCGCCGCCAGGGCAGCATCCTCGGGGGCGCGCAGCAGTTCTATATAGATGCGGCGTGGTGCATCGTAGTGACGGCGCAGCAGGCCGCCGGCCTCAAGAATGCTCAGCGCTACGCGCGCCTTGGTGTCGGAGCCATCGGGCACGGCGCGCGCGAGTTCCTCCACAGTAACCAGACCCGGGTTGTAGGGGCGCATACGCTCGCGCACGCCTTTGTAAATCTCACGCAAAAACGCCACAGTCACCGCATCATAGCGCACAAGTTTATTGAGTGTGGTCTTGTCGGAATTGGCCCAGAGCAGAACGCAGTGGGCGGGCAGGCCGTCGCGACCGGCGCGCCCTGCCTCCTGGTAGTAGGCTTCGAGCGATGCCGCCAGCCCGTAATGCAAAATGAAGCGAATGTCGGGTTTGTCCACGCCCATGCCAAAAGCGACCGTTGCCACGAGAATGCGTGTTTGACCGCTCATGAAGCCGCTCTGAATGCGCGTGCGCTCGCTATCGCTCAACCCCGCATGGTAGGCGTCGGCGGCAATGCCCAGCCCTTGCAGCAATACGGCAATCTCCTCGCAGTTGCGGCGCGTGCGTGTATAGACAATGCCGCTGCCCTCAAGCGCAGTACAGAAACCCAGCAGCCAATCGCGTTTTTCGTCTTCGTTGGTGGCGCGGAAGGCGTTCAGATGCAGGTTAGGGCGCAGGCTGTCCGCGGCGATAACGTGTAGTCTGCGCCCCAAGCTGTTGGTGCTGCCGCGGCCAAACAATTGCTGCTCAATATCCTGGCGCACGCGCGTGGGTGCAGTCGCCGTCAGGGCAAGGATGGGAGGCGCGCCCAGGTCTCTGTGCGCCTGCGCGAGGTAGAGGTAATCGGGCCGAAAGTTGTGCCCCCATGAGGAAACGCAATGTGCCTCATCCACAACCAGGCGGGCCACACCGCGTGCCCGCAGCGCCTCGATAACAGGCCACTGACGCAGCCGTTCGGGCGCAAGGTAGACGAGGCGATAGCGGCCCCGTGCAATGTCCTCCCACGCCTGCGCGGCGCTGCCGGTCTCCATGCTGCTGTTGATGGCCACTGTTTCAGCGCGCAAGGCCGGCGGCAAATTGTCAAGCTGGTCCTTCATGAGGGCTATGAGCGGAGAAACAACGAGTGTTAGTGTATTGGCTGCGCCGTGTTCATCCAGAAACGCGGGCAACTGATAGCAAAGCGACTTGCCACCGCCCGTGGGCAGAATGGCGAGCACATCTTCACCGCGGCAGACGGCGGCCAAGATCTCGGGTTGCCAGGGCAGCAGTTTGTCAAAGCCAAAGAAGCGCTGCGCGCCGTCGGTCAGGCGCGCCACTTCGTCGGCG
>DIAV01000019.1:6615-9554 GCA_002415895.1 Anaerolineales bacterium UBA5069
GCGCGGGTGAGGGTGCAGGCTGCGCGCCGCCTTTTTGCAGCGGCGCGCGCACCTCGAGCACGGCGCGTGCGGCCTCCAGTTCCGTCTCGTAGCGCGCCGCCAGTTGCTGCTGCACCTCATCCTGCCGGATCACATCGGGCACTGCGCCAAAAATGGCCGCGGCAGCGCGCAGGATGTCGGGCTGCGGCCCGCCATCAATGCCGCCCTCTTCAATCGCCTGCACCGCGAAGGCGTCTGCGGCAACGCCATCCTGATTGAGCAACGCAATGCGCGCCAGGCCAATGAAGGGCGGCCGCGCATTGGGTGACAGCCCGCGGTAGCTGCGAAAGGCATCCTCGGCACGTGCGCTGTGGCCCGCCGCAATATAGACGTCGCCCAAAAGGCCCCAGGCGGGGCCATAGTCGGGGCTTGTCTGCGTCAATTGTGTGGCAATGCGCCCGGCTTCAACCGTTTCGCCGGCGGCCAGCAGCAGGCGCCCAAGCAGCACCTGTGGGCCAACGCCAGGCTCTTTCATCTCCAGGCGGCGGCGCATGGTGGCAATCGCCGCATCGTGATGTTGCAGGCCGCTCAGCGCCTGCGCGCGCAGTTCCTGGACAGTGACGCGCGCATCCAGATGCCAGGCGTCAATCAACGCCAGGGCCTCGTCCCACGCCTGCCAGCGCAGGAGGAATGTAACAATGTGGCGCACCGTGTTGTAGTCGCGTGGGCCAATGGCGGCAGGCGTCGCGCCCAGTTGTTCAAGCTGTGAATCGGCCATGATGAGGGTGCAAATGGGCCAAACGTGGCGACGTCAGCAGCGGGCATTGCAGGCGTGCTGAAGCCCTATTTTACCACTTGCAGGCCATTCGGCGCAGGTGCAGCAGCGGCGCGCACGGTTGCATTGGGGTCGCCATAGAGGGTATAGGCCAGCCACGTGGGGTTGGCGGGGGCCTGGTCGCGCACGTGCAGGCGGGCGGCGTGGAAGGCATCCGCCAGCGCTTCGCCATCCAGCAGGCGTGTATAGAAGTGCTGCGCAAAGGCCGCGGCCAGTTCGTCGTTAACCTCCCAGAGCGTGCCGATGAACGCGCCTACGCGCCCTGTGTTGATGAGCTTTTCGGCCCAACCCCCCAGCCCTGTGAGGCCAAAGCCCAGCCGCCCCACACTGCACGCGTTGAGGAAGACGAGCGGTCGCGCGGCGCGCAGCCCTTTGGTGGCGCTGGGGCTGAGGTCGTCGGGCGTGAGTGCGCCGTCCTGCAAGGCAATGCGTGCGCGCTCGGGGTTGGCGGCATCGAACGCGCCGTGTGCGGCCACGTGCACAAGCTGGACGCCCCCCTCCAGCAGCAGCGCCTGCACCGCCGCGCGGTCCTGGAGCGGCGACACTGTGGCAATCCCGCGTGCGGCCATGGCTTCGTAGGCTTCTTTTTCAATCTCCACGAATTCCAGTTCCAGATCGGGCGCGACGAGGCGCGCCGCAGCCACGCGCGTGCGCGCCGTCGCGCCGCGCCCGGCCAGCCAGCGCGCCAGGGCAAACTGCTCGGCCCAGAAGGGCTCGGCGCTCTCGGTCTCGTTCACCACATCCACCGTGTAGGGTTTGACCATCTCCCAGGGAATCCACGGCTCGTCGGAGGTGATGACGAAGGAATGGACGAGGCCCGCCTCGCGCAGGCGGCGAATCTCGGGCCAGAGCGCTGTCTTGAAGCGATCGGGCAGCACTTCGTCCCACAGTTCTTCGCCCAGCGCCGTAAAGAAAGCTGCGGCGCGCGTGCTCTGTTCGGCATCAAAGTCGGGTTGCCCGGCAAGCAGGCTGAGGCGGGCAAATTTCTCCTCGAGCAATTCGAGCGGGTTGGCGCGCGCCAATTCAACCTCGCCGGCGGGCGTCCAGTGAAATCCAACCGCGGCTTTGGCCGAGTGGAGGGTGAAGATGAGGCGATTCTCGTTGGCACCGCGCACGACGCGCAATTCGAGATCGGCGGGTGGCGGCGCGTCGTGCGTCAGCCCCTCAATCTGTACGCCTTCGCCCAGCGGCTGGGCGCGTGTTGTGGTTGTCGTTTCCTGCACGTTTGTGGCAAATGCGGCGCTGCCAATCTGCCGCCCGGCGTGGTAGAAGTCCACCGTTAGCCGTTTGTCGCCCACCACATTGGAACGCACGAGAAAGATCGCAGGCTGCGAGGGCCGGTCGGCATAGACGAGGATCGTCCGCTGCCACTGTTCCAGCCGCTCCTCAAAACCGGGCGCCGTAAGCAGCACATCAACAAGTTCGGGCGCGGCCGGGTCGGCAAAGGGCACGGTCACCGGCGTCGCGCCATCCGCGTTGGAGGATGTCAGCAGGCGCACAATCAACGGCTCCCACACCGATGTGCTGCGCTTGACGGTGCGCGGGAAATCCAGGTCACTGTAGAGCGTGACAGGCGTAGCAGGTGTCACAACATCGGATTGTGGCTCAGTTGGCGGCGCAGAGGGCGTTGGCGGCTGTGTGGGCGTGGGGCCGCTTCCCAGGCGGGTGACGACCTGATTGGCTGCAACCACCTTGCCGTCGAGCAGCGCGCGCCATGCCAGCCGCCGCAGTGCGGGAATCGCCTGGAGTGCCTCGAGCGCGCGGGTGTAGAGGGCCAGCGTTTCGGTATACGAGGCGCGTGCCGCAGGCAGCGCGGCATCCAGTGCGGCAAAGTGCGCCGCGGCCTCGGCGGACGCAGGGCTTGACGTCAGCCGCGCATCGGCAGCGGCGGCACGCAATGCGTCAAGCGTTGCCGCCATCTGCGGCGGCTGCCAAAACATGGTGGTGAGGGCAGCCAGAAAGGGATCGGGGGCGGCTGCCAGCGCAGCAACCCGCGCCATCTTATTCGGCGCCGGCGGCGTGCTCGCTTTCAGCGCGGCATGGAGGGGCAGGCGCGCCACCCCGAGCGCGCTTGTGACGCCAGGCAGGTGCTCGGCGGCGTCGGCAAAATGGGCAAGCGCTGCAG
>DIAV01000019.1:9637-10516 GCA_002415895.1 Anaerolineales bacterium UBA5069
TAGAGCGCGAGCAGATAGGTGGTGGCCCCCTCACCCAGGCTTGCCATCAAACCAACCCCTTGGCGTGCGTCGTCAACTGCTCGGAGCCTGTTTCGGTGATCAAAAAGCCATCTTCAAGGCGCACGCCTGTGCGTCCGGGCAGATAAATGCCCGGCTCCAGCATGACAACCATGCCGGGCTTGAGCATTTCCCTGCTGCCGGGCACAAAGCGCGGCGCTTCGTGGCCGGTGACGCCAATGCCGTGGCCCGTATGGTGAGGATACTCGGGATAGCCTGCCTTGCTGATGTGGCGGCGCAGCGCCTGGTCAATGTCACCGGCAATCGCGCCGGGCCGCAGCATGGAAGCGCCCAGTGCAAGCGCTTCGGTCACCACTTTGTGGATGGCCTCCTGATCCACGGTGGGCGTGCCCGCGACGTAGGTTGCGCAGGAGTCACTCCAATAGCCCTCGCGAATGGTGCTCAAATCGACGATGATCGAGTCGCCGTCATTGAGGGGGCGATCGAGCGGCCAGCCACCCACGTTCCAATCGCGCGTGCCCACAATGCAGTCGTTGCCCAGCGGAATGCGGCGACCTGCGACCTGCTCAATGGCCGATTGCACCGCGACCCACACGTCGATCTCGCGTGCGTCGGCCATGACGGCGCGGCGGGCGGCGGCGTGGCCTGCCTCCACAAGCTGAAAGCTGCGGCGCAACTTGCTGATCTCTTCAGGGGTCTTGATGGCGCGCAGGGGCGCAAGCACATTGTCCAGCGGCACAAGGTCGCGCGTGGCGTGCGCCTTCCAGAGCGCAGCGACCACGGTGGAGGGTGTTTTCTCCAGTTCAACGCCAATCCGGCCGCCGCGCCCGTTCTTCCAAAGCTCTGCCAGCGCCGCCTGCA
>DIAV01000174.1:0-1770 GCA_002415895.1 Anaerolineales bacterium UBA5069
GGAGACCAGCCATGTTCACGCCCCTCTTTACCGGACGACTCACGCGCCTCGCAGCGCCACGCCCCGAGGACAAGGCGATCTTTGCCGCGTGGTCGCAGGATGATGACTATCTGCGCCACCTTGACGACGACCCCATCCGCCCGCTGGCAGAATCGGCCTTTGCCCACTTCGACGCGCCGGCCACCGACGCGCACGCTTTCCACGTGCGCGCCCTGGCCGACGACCGTCTGCTGGGCTTCGTGGCGCTCTTCAACATCAAGTGGAGCAACCAGTCGGCGGAGATGGCGATTGCCATCGGTGACCGCGCCGATCGCGGGCGCGGTTATGGACAGGATGCAATGCACCTGCTGCTGCGCTACGCCTTTGACGAGCTCAACCTGCACCGCGTGGGGCTCACGGTGATGGCGTACAACGCGGCCGCCATACACCTCTATGCGCGCACAGGTTTTGTGCGCGAGGGGGCGCAGCGTGAGGCGGTGCAACGGGCGGGTGTGCGGCACGACATGCTCTGCTACGGCATCCTGCGGCCGGAATGGGAAGCACGAGTCGTGCCGAATAACGAGTGACCAATCCCTATTGGCCACGCATTGAATTGCTCCTGCGGCAAGTGATTGGCCCCGCCCGCAATCCTCACATTGTTGCGCGTCTTCCTTCATACTCTCTCCACAACTCGCCGGCATACTGTGTGCAGGACGGGCAGGCAATGCGGCGCCACCCGCCCCACACAATCAGCCGCAGCAGGCCCATTGCGTGGGTGCACACACCCACATATCAAGGAGAGATTAGACAATGAAGACCGGCATGAAACACACCCTGTGGGGTGGAGCGGCTGCTGCCGCCGTCGCACTGGTCGTCGCCGGGGGAGCTTTCTTCCCGACGATTGCCCAGGCACAGACAGCAACAAGCACCGACACCGTCACAAGCACCGTAACAAGCGCACTATCAGGCACAGTTGCCCCCGACTTCCAGCAGAGGGGCAAGGGCACACCGAACGGCCCGCTGGGCAACAAGGGTGAGCAGAGCGCGGCCCTTGCCGCCGCCCTGGGCATCACCACCGAAGAGTACCAGGCGGCGCAGGTTGCCGCCCAGGGTGCAGCCATTGACCAGCAGGTAGCAGATGGCTGGCTTACGCAATTGCAGGCCGATGAACTCAAGGCGAATCTCGAGAGTGGTTCGGGGCGCATGGGTGGGGACTTTGGCCGTGGCCATGGCGCAGCAGGCGGCAGTGAAATTGATTTCGACGCCCTGCTGGCCGACGCACTGGGCATTACCACGGATGAACTCGACGCTGCGCGCACGCAGGTCTATGAGGACCAACTGGCCCAGGCTGTCACAGATGGCACGATGACGCAGGAACAAGCTGATCTGGCTCTGGCCCGCCGCGCGCTGCAGGCCTACGTTGCGCCTCTGCTCCAGTCGGCCTACGATGACGCCGTGGCGGCTGCCGTGAGCGACGGCATCATCACCCAGGCGCAGGCTGATGCACTGGCGGCGCAGGGTGGCTACGGCATGCGTGGTTTTGGCCCTGGCATGGGCGATATGGGTGGCCGTGGCATGGAACGCGGCGGGCACGGTGGCGGACGGCACGGCGGCCCCAGCGGCAGTGATGTTGCCCCGGACATGGGCACGCCGGATTCCACCGACAGCAGCAACTAAGGCTGCGCGGATTCACCGGCGGACAAGCTACATATGTAAACGGGAGCGCAGCCACATGGCTGCGCTCCCGTTGTTGCCGTGTTGCTCTACGCGCTGCATCCGGCACGCGCGGCG
>DIAV01000174.1:1951-2685 GCA_002415895.1 Anaerolineales bacterium UBA5069
CTCTGCCATCTCCTCATGGTAGGATATTGGAGGCGTTGCCACGCCCGCGCGTCCATAATCAATGCTCAATGATCAATTTGCACTGCTTGCGCCCCTGCCACCCTCAAGAGAGACTCCCCATGCAAGACGCACCCTACACATTTGAAGTCCCGGGGCCGCACTTTGTGCCCTCGCACTATGACAATCACCTCGAGCGCCGTCTGAGCGCGCTCAAGGGGCAGTTCGCCGATGCGGCTGCCGTGGAGGCCATGCTTGCGCAAGGCGATCCGCTGCTCTATGAGGTGTACGATTTCGAGCGGCCTCATGTGCCCGGCGAACTGTTGCACGGCATCTCGATTGTGCACCCGGGCAAGGTCGGCGCTGAGTACAATATGACCAAGGGGCACTATCACCAAGTGCTTGAGACATCCGAGGTCTACTACTGCCTCAAAGGGCAGGGTTTCATGGTGATGGAGACGCCCGAGGGCGAGTGGGCTGTGGAGGAGTTGCACCCCGGGCGCGTGCTCTATGTGCTGCCGCGCTGGGCGCATCGCACAGTCAACACCAGCCCCAACGAGGATGTGATCACCCTCTTCATCTACCCGGGTCACTCGGGCCATGACTACGGCACAATCGAGCAGCAGGGCTTCCGCAAGCTGGTGCTGGAGGAAAACGGCGTGCCGGTGATTGTGGACAACCCGCGCTGGCAATCGCCCGCGCAGCGCGCCAACGCTTAGTGCTGCATCTTGCAAGTG
>DIAV01000111.1 GCA_002415895.1 Anaerolineales bacterium UBA5069
GCCACGTCGGTGCTGTCGGCGTGGAGCGTCACCTGCTCCACATCGAGGCCAAGCGCCTGTGCGGCAATCTGGCGGAAGGCCATGTGCGATCCCTGGCCCACTTCGGCCCCCACGCAGCCCACCACAGCGCGCTCAATTGCATCTGCGCCGTGGAGTTCCACCCACGCCGCGCAGTTTTCGGGCGCGCCCAGGCTGAAGCCAACATTCTTGAAGCAGCAGGCCACGCCCACCCCCTGCGCCACGCGCCCGCCGGCGCGCTGTGCCGCTTCGAACGAAGTCAGGGGGCGGGCGGGTGCGCTGCGATCCCGCGCGGCGGGTGCATGCCATGCGCCGCCGTTTTGCAGCCAGCCCCCTTCACGCGCAGCGCGCTCGAGCACCTCCACGGCAGAGCAGCCCGCGGGCAGTGCGCTGCGCGTGGGCAAAATGGCCCCGTCGCGCCAGAGGTTGCGCATGCGCAATTCCACAGGATCCATACCCAGCGCGGCGGCCAGTTTGTTGACCTGCATCTCGACGGCAAAGTGCGCCTGCGGCCCGCCAAAGCCGCGAAACGCGCCCGAGGGCGTGTTGTTGGTGTAGACAGTGCGCGCCGTCACGTCCACGTTGGGGATTGTGTAAGGCCCCAGCGCGGCGAGGAGGGCGTTGCCCAGCACCTTGGTGCTTGTGTAGGCATAGGCCCCGGCGTCGCTTGTGAGGTCCATATATGCGGCCACAATCCTGCCGTCGCGCGTGGCCCCCCACCTGGCGTGGATTGTAAAGGGGTGGCGTTTGTGGTGGCCCACGATGCTCTCTTCGCGCGTCCAGACGGTCTTCACCGGCCGCCCCACTTTGCGCGCGGCCAGCGCCAGCACAATCTGCACGGAAATGTCCTCGCGCCCGCCAAAGGCCCCGCCCACCGTGGCGTGGCGCACGACAACCTGCGTGTCGTCCAGCCCCAGGGCGTGGGCAATTTCATGGCGCTCCTCGTGCATCCACTGGCCCGCGCAAATTACCTCAATGCGCCCATCCGGCAGCACGTGGGCAAGCCCGGCCTCGGGCTGGAGGTATGCGTGCTCCTGTGCGTGCGTGTGGTAGGTGGCTTCAATCACCACATCGGCCTGCGCAAAGCCCGCGGCGGCGTCACCGTTGCGTATGTGGTATTCGAGCAGCAGGTTGGAATCCAGCGCGCGCGTGCCATAGGGAAAGCGGAATGCGTTGGGGTGGAGCACGGGGGCGCCGGGGGCCAGCGCTGCCTCAGTACTTGTTATAACGGGCAGCGGTTCATACTCAATCTGGATCAACCTGGCGGCGGCGGCGGCCTGCTGCTCGGTTTCGGCCACAACCAGCGCCACGTGGTCCGCCTCCCAGCGCACAACGGCGGCCTGCGGCGTGCTGCCGGGCCCGCAAAGCACGGGCTGGTCGGGCATAATCAGCCCGTATTCGTTGACAGGCACATCCGCGGCCGTCAGCACAGCAAGCACGCCCGGCGCGGCGCGCGCGGCGTCGGTGTGTACGGCAAGCACGCGCGCGTGCGCCACGCCCGCGAAGACAATCTTCAGCCAGGCCTGGTTGGGCAGGTTGATGTCACCCGGATATTGGGCGCTGCCCGTCACCTTGGGCATGGAATCAAAGCGGGTGGGGCTACTACCGACTGCGCGCATGGGAACCTCGTTTATTGGCATACTGTTCGCGGGTCAAAACAAATAGGGTGTGCAAATTGCGAATGCAATTCAGGCGCTGCTATACTTGCCATACCTGTCGTGCGCACGATGGACACAGCAGAGTGCTTCGGTTACCCAATCCCCGTAGGCAAGACCAACAGCGCATTTCAAGGAGGAAAGTATGGCTGGTGAACCAAAGAAGTCCAGTATGTTGGATGAATTGAAGGCATTTATCTTCCGCGGCAATGTGATCGATCTAGCTGTTGCCGTTGTGATTGGCGCTGCCTTTACGGCAATCGTCAACTCGGTTGTCAATGACCTGATCAATCCCCTCATTGGCTTGATTCTGGGCGGGCTCGACTTTGCCGGCCTTTCATTTAGCGTGGGAAATGCCACCTTTACCTATGGCAACTTGATCATGGCCATTATCAACTTCCTGATTGTGGCCCTGGTGCTCTTCTTCGTCATCAAGGCAATGAACAGGCTCATGCGCAAGGAGGCTGCTGCCCCGGCTGCGCCACCTGCCCCCACCAAGGATCAACTGCTGCTGACGGAAATCCGCGACTTGCTGGCCAAGTCCAAAAGCTAGGCCTGTCCATTCGCCTGCGCATTGACAACCGCACCAGGGGGCCCGCTGCCGTGCAGCGGGCCCCCTGCTTATACAGATGCGAGTGACGGTCGCAGCCGCCGCCCACCCAACAGGTGCATGTGCAGGTGATAGACCTCCTGCCCGCCATCTCGATTGCAGGCCACCATCAACAGATAGCCACTCTCTGCAATGCCCCTCTCGGCGGCAAGGCGCGCGGCAACGGTGAAGAGGCGGCCCAGCGCCGCTTCATCCTCGGGCATCACGTCATTCACTGTGGCAATCAGGCGATTGGGCACAATCAGAATATGCACAGGGGCCTGCGGATGGATGTCGTGGAAGGCCGTCACCAGATCATCCTGGTAGACAATTGTCGCAGGCGCTTCGCCGCTGATAATGCGGGCAAAGGTAAAGTCATCCGGCATGATTACTCCTGTACACGCTTGATCGATGCGCGCTTGCGCTATACGCGCTCAATAATTGTGGCAATGCCCATGCCGCCGCCGGCGCAGAGGGTGACAAGGCCCGTATTCAGATCGCGTCGCTCCAGTTCGTCCAGCAGCGTCATCAGCAGCACCGCACCCGTGGCGCCCAGCGGGTGGCCCAGCGCAATGGCCCCGCCATTCACATTCACCTTGTCCACATCATCCAGCCCCATGGCGCGCATAAACTTGAGCACCACCGCGGCAAAAGCCTCGTTGCACTCAAACAGGTCAATGTCGTCCAACTCCATGCCCGCGCGCTGCAGGGCGCGGCGTGAGGCCGGTGCGGGGCCGGTGAGCATGATCGTCGGCTCGTCGCCCACAACCGCCGTGGCGCGTATGCGGGCGCGCGGCTGCAGGCCAAGTGTCTCACCAGCGGCGCGCGTGCCGACAAGCACCAGCGCAGCGCCATCCACAATCCCCGAAGAACTGCCCGCGGTGTGCACGTGCTCAATCGCGGCGAGGCTGGGATATTTGCGCAGCGCCACAGCATCGTAACCTGCTGCGCCCAGCGCGGCGAAGGCGGGTGGCAGTGCGGCCAGCGCCTCGAGCGTGGTCTGCGGCCGCATGTGTTCGTCAAAGTCGAGCATGGCATTGCCGTCGGCGTCCACCATGGGCGCCATGGAGACAAAGCGTTTGTCCAGTTGCGCCTGCACTGCACGCTGTTGCGAAAGCAGCGCGTAGGCGTCCAGCACAGCGCGCGTAAAGCCCTCACGCGTGGCAATCAGGTCGGCGCTAATGCCCTGGGGCACGAAACCAATCTGCGCCGCCACGCTCGCATCCTCCATGAGCGCGCCGCCGTCACTGCCAATGGGCACGCGCGACATGGATTCCACGCCCCCCGCCACCACAAGGCTCTCCCAGCCCGAACGCACCTTGGCCGCGGCCAGGTTCACGGCTTCCAAGCCCGAAGCGCAGAAGCGGTTGATCTGCATCCCGGGCAGGTCGGCGTCCCACCCCGCCACCAGCGCGGCCGTGCGCGCAATGTTGGCCCCCTGCTCGCCAATCGGCGTTACGCAGCCGATAACGAGGTCATCCACCAGCGCCGTGTCGAGGGCCGTGCGCGCCTGCAGCGCCCTGAGCAGATCGGCCAGCAGGTAGACGGGGGGCACGTTGTGAAGTGCGCCAGTCGCGCGCCCCTTGCCGCGCGGGGTGCGCAACGTGGTATAGATATAGGCGTCGGTCGTCATTGATAAACGCTCGCTTGCTTTGAGGTCGCGGGTTGGAAACTGCACGTGCGCGCCACATTCGGCAGCGGCCGGCTGGGCCTGCGTGGGCCGGATTGCGCCGCGCGGGAGGGTTCCATGCACCCATTATACACGGTCCCTCAGCGCACCGCGCTGCACGGCAAAGCTGGCCGCAGGGCTGTTGGCCGAAATGCCGCCATGCACGTACAATGGCCGCCAGCAATGCTGCTTCGATGCAGCCCCACATGCAGGCCAACGGTGAAGTACCAGTACGGGAGAGACTCATGCTGCGCAAGACGTTTTCAACCTGCCTGTCCGTGGCCCTGGCTGCCTTGCTGCTCAGCGCTTGCGTTGCAATCCCGCCGGCCGCGGCCGATGCCGCCAACCGCGCAGTCGCAGGCGCCGCGGGCGTTGCCACCAAAGCTGCCGAAACCGCCTCCGGCGCAATGGACAAAGCCGCACCCGTTGCTGCGGGCGCCGCTGCCACTGCAACCAAAGTAACGTGCGAGAGCCTGCAGGGCGTCAGCAAGGCCCTGAGCCAGATGGGCACGCTGGACCCCACGACCGCTGTTTCGGATGTGGTTGCGTTCAAGGCGAAGATCGACCCATTCGTCAGCCCCATGCGTGTCCTTGCCCTCACCATGGGGCTGGACCCTGTATCCCAGTTCATTCTGGCCTACGACGCGTTTGGGCTGCTCATCAGGTCGCTCCCGGCCGACGCCAACCTGGGTGCGGCTTCCAACGCGATCTCGGCAAGCCTGGCAGCCGTCATTGGTGCGACAGCCGTTGCTGAAGATGCGCTGGACTGCGCGCCGTAGCCTTGCGCACGCGACAGAGGCGCAGGACAAGCAAATGACAACAAGGGGCCGCATCTTGGTTGAGATGCGGCCCCTCTCTTGCATGAGCATCGAGGCGATTCACTACGCCGGCGCAGTGCTGCGTCTCACCGTCCCTCGCCCCACGCGTTCTCGCCGTGGGCGGCCTCCCAACCCAGAATCGCCTTCTTGCGCACGGTGCCCCAGCGGTAGCCATCCACAATGCCGCTCTTGCGGATGACGCGATGGCAGGGAATGAGCCAGGCAATGGCGTTGGCCCCCACAGCGCTGCCCACAGCGCGCGCCGCGCTGGGCTGCTGAATTGTCTGCGCAACACTCTCATAGGTTGTTACGCCACCCGCCGGCACACGCAGCAATGCCTCCCACACCTTAAGCTGGAAATTCGTGCCCTTGAGCAACACGTGCACAGGTTGGCGAGCGGCCAGACCGTCCGCAGGGAAGATATGCGCCATGGCGCGCGCTGTACTGCTCTGGTCATGCAGGAGTGTAGCCGCGGGCCAGCGGGCGCGCAGCGCGCGCAATGCACTCTCGGCCC
>DIAV01000222.1:0-2201 GCA_002415895.1 Anaerolineales bacterium UBA5069
CAAGCGCGATGAGGGCATCGCCGTGCTCGTCGTCAGTTCCGAGCTTGACGAGATCATGGCGCTCTCCGACCGCATTGTCGTCATGTACAAGGGTGAGGTGATTGACATTGTGCCGCGCGCCGGCGCCACGCGTGAAGGGCTGGGGCTGCTCATGGCGGGCGTCCACCCAGGCGACCACGAAGCCGCACAGGCCGTCAAAGCGTCACCGTCGCTCCTGCCCGCCTGACCCGAAGAGAGCGCCACGTTCTGTTCTCCAACCCAACTATGGCCGACTTTCACTCGCCGCAGAACCGACCGCTGGACCAGCCCCAGACCTGCGACTTCGACGATCTTGACGCGCACTACACCTGGCTTCTGGCTAACCATGAAGTGCGCGTGCAGGCCGACAGGCAGAGTGACCTGGCCGATTTGCAGTGGCCCTGGGCCAGCGCGCGCTACGCCCGAACCATCACAACGCGCCTTGCCACCGTGGTAGGCGATGACCTGGTCCCCATCGTCAACCGCTACTACCCGGGTTATCAGGAAACCATCTACGGCAGCGAAGGCCTCATCGTCTCCAAGCGGCTGGTCGTGCCGCTGCACAGCGTCGATGACCGCGCCCTCTTCTGGAGCTACGAATGCCAGGCCGAGGGCGACAGTGTCCTCCGCCTTGACGTGGAAATTGACTGGGGCGAGCCGCTGACGCAGCGCATGGTGGATGGGCTGCTGGTGGCCCAGTGCAACCCCCGCGCCGAACAGGGCATTTACAGACAAAGCAACGCCGACAGCACACGCGTCTTTGGCAACCCCAACGGCCGGCCCGACGTCGTCACGCTGGACGACGTCGCAGGCACGGCGCACCTCACCTACTATGTGTTGGTGAATGGAATTGTGGATGTCTCGCTGCTGCTCACGCTCAGCGATGTGGGCGAGCAGATGGCGTGGAACAGCTTCCTTGCGCTGCGCGACACAGAACAGGTTTTTGCGCGCAGCAATCGCGTTTGGGAGGACCTGCTCCAATCGGCGCGCCTGTGGACGCCCGATGCGCGCACCAACCAGCTTGTGCAAATGGGCAAGCGTGACGCCATCCTGCACCTTGTTCATTTGCCCGCGGGCATGGCCCCCGCGAGCCGCGCCACCAAGGATGCCTATCCCCTCATCGGCGTGCTGGACGCACTGGAGCCCGCACAAAGCCGCAACCTGCTTGCGCACATGCGCCGCCTGGCCGAACTTGGCAGCGGGCACATGCCCACGCACGTTCCCCAGCAAGCCAAAGACCAAGCGGCGCCGGCGCACAGTGCGTTGCAAGCTGCCAACAGTGTCTACCTCTCTGCACTGGCCATGCACGCGACGCGCCATCCCGATGCACTATTTTTCACGCAGCATGAGACGGCAATTTCACTTTGCATGCAGGTGCTTGCAGAACACAATCTGGAACCAACTCCGCCTTTGCCGGCGGACGCGGCGCGCTTGCACATGCAGCCGGATGCACCATGGCACTTTGCGGATCCGTGGGCGGGCATGGCGTACGCCATGGATCAGATCTGGACGCAGTGCGGCGTAGCCGTGGATGGCGATGACGTTATTGTGCAGCCCGCGCAACAAAGCGTCGCGTCCGCCTCCTCTTTCCCCGAACCGCACAGCGCCCCGCACTGGCCGTGGTGGGCGCTGCTCAACCTGCCCATCCGCTACACCAGCACCCCCCCGTCCGAACAACGCCTCTCGCTTGTGTGGGATGGCGCGACGCTGCACACCACGCAGCCGGTGCGCACCACACTGCCCGTGATCGTCCACCACAGCATGCGCGCCCTGCATACGGATGAACTGGACTTTGACCTGACCTTCGAATTTGTGGACACGCGCGACAACCAGCGCACCCGTACGCGTTTCCACCCCACGCAGTGGCTGTAAAGCCAGAGTTGTGCGGTCTTGAAAACAACATCACAACGCAGAGGTGCGCGTCCTCGCGTCCTTTCGTCAAGTGACTGACGCATGTTACGCGTTGGGATCGGGGTTCCACCAGCACGGTCCCTTGCCAAGGCGCGCGTCCGCTGCGCGCGTGCGAATGTCGGCCATGGCCGCGTGATCGAGCGGGCTGAAACGGCGCGCCGACGCGAAGGCCTGGTCTTGCTCGTTGGGAAAGCTCAACCCCAGCAACGTTACGTCGGGGTCGAGCGTCAGTGTGTAGTGCAGGCACTCGTCGACGCTCAGTCGGGGCAGCA
>DIAV01000222.1:2340-2507 GCA_002415895.1 Anaerolineales bacterium UBA5069
CCAAAAGTCTTGAAGCAGACAGTCCCTACGTTGCGCGCGCGTGCCATGGGCAATATCTCACTGATGTAACGTTCCTCCACAAAGGCCCCCACGGGAAAGAGCACGATGTCGCAGAGGTCGGCAGCCAGTGCGGCTGCGAGCACAGTGGGGTTGTGCGAGGAGATGCC
>DIAV01000222.1:2671-3672 GCA_002415895.1 Anaerolineales bacterium UBA5069
CCGCCGGGCGCTGCCAGCCGCGCAAGGTCCTCCATGGACGAGAGCCCGTGAAAGACAAAGGCGTCGGCATAGTCCAACTGCAAACGATGCAGCGACCCCTCAATCTGCGGCGCGACAGGGCCGTGCAGGTCATCCACCTTGTCAATGATGAAGAGTTCATCGCGCCGCCCTCGCACAGCACGCCCGACAATCTCCTCCGAATAGCCATCTTCGTAGCCGGGGGCCGTGTCGACCACGTTGATGCCCGCATCGAACGCGCGCTGCAGCGTGGCGACGCAGCGATCGATTGGTTGGCTGCGGTCGGCCAGGTCGCCAGCACCCAGCAGTGTGGCGGCGAAGCCGGTTCGCCCCAGCGGGCGGCGCGCGACAAAGATGCGCTCGTGGGTAGCCATGCAGTGCTCCTTTCGGCATTTCGTTCTGCAAAGTCCGCGTTGATACTCCAACTATACCTGAAGCAAACATACAGCGCGTAGTGGCAGACCCAGCGCCCTCGCGTGTGGATTGGACCGTGCCTGCGCGCCGCCCGAACCACCACATTGGATCCTTGATCTGCGAACGACGTGCATCGCGCACCGACCTGGCGGCGCATATCGCGACGGCAACCGGCGCTCACATATCTTTGGACAGCGGTGCGAAGGTTGCGGTGCGAGTAAACTTGGTCACAGGCGACGCGTGCCTTGTATTCAACCGCACACAGGAGTCCACATGCGCTTTCTCTTCACCGTTCAACCACTCTACGGCCACTTTCATTCCATGGTGCAATTGGCGCTGGCGGCCAAAGCGCAAGGGCATGCGGTAGCCTTCGCCACCTCGGCGCGCTTTGGCCCCGTCATCACACGGCTGGGCCTCGAGCATATTGCCTGCGGTGTCAATTATGATGGCGCAATCGATGTCTTTGACACCCTCCCCGAAGTGCTGGCGTACCGCGCGCACGCACCAACGCCCGTCCACGAGCAAATCTTCGGCTTCGTGCAGGGGCTGGGGCCGCGCATGACCGATGA
>DIAV01000222.1:3778-4536 GCA_002415895.1 Anaerolineales bacterium UBA5069
GCCCTGCCCGCCTGGGTGGACGAACTGCCCGACAGGCCTATCGTCTATGCCACGCTGGGCACGGCCTTCAACAAGGCGCCCGCCGTCTTTCGCGCGCTGATTGACGCGCTGGGCGGGCTCTCCGTCAACGGCATTATCACCGTGGGCAAAACCATGGACCCGGCGCAGTTCGGCGCGCTCCCTGCCAATGTGCATGTAGCCCAATACATTCCGCAAACGCTGCTGCTGCCCCGCTGCGACGCCCTGATCTTTCACGGCGGCTACAACTCCTTCCACTCGGCCATGTGGCATGGGTTGCCCGTTGTCGCCGTGCCCATGGAGGCGGGCGACCAATTGCCCACTGCGGAAAAGCTGGATGAACTGGGGCTGGGCATTTGGGTGCGCGGCCAGCCACCCGCCGCAGCCGAGATTGCCGCGGCCGTACAGCGCGTGCTCGCTGATCCCGGCTACAAAGCACACGTGCTGGCCTTTGGCGCAGAGATGCTGGCGCTGCCGTCGCTCACGGCCGCCGTACAGTCCCTCGAGCAACTGGCAACCGACCACGCGCCAATCACATCTCAACGCTAAGACGCCAGGAACGCAGAGAAACGCAAAGAACAGCTGCAAGCCGGAGAATGCTGAGCAGTTGACCTGCCTTTGCGTGTCTTTGAGGTTCTCCGCGTCTTTGCGTTGAGATATGGCTGTGAGATGTTGTAGGTGGCTGCGAAATTCATCTGTGCCAACTGCGCAACCTGCTGCTATACTGGCCCCCATGCGCG
>DIAV01000005.1:0-4045 GCA_002415895.1 Anaerolineales bacterium UBA5069
GTCTGGTACTCCACGTGCGCAATCGCAATTGTGATGCCACGCGCCTTCTCTTCCGGCGCATTGTCAATCTGGTCAAAACGGCGGAAGTCCGCCCACCCCTTCATCGCCAGCACCTTGGTGATGGCCGCCGTCAATGACGTCTTGCCATGGTCAATGTGCCCAATCGTGCCGATGTTGACGTGCGTCTTGTTTCGCTCAAATACTGCCTTGCCCATGGTCCGTCTCCTAATGAATACATGTGAGGCGATTCGCCTCTGTCAATCACATTGGCCGTTGGCGCGCGCATGGCGCGGTCAATGCACAACAGCCGCACGGTACCCGACCATGCGACGCGCAACCCATGCACCTGCTGGTTGCTTGTGAGGAGCCCACGATCGGATTTGAACCGATGACCTCATTCTTACCAAGAATGTGCTCTGCCGACTGAGCTACGTGGGCACTGCTGCTCACCGCTGCTTGTGCTATCGGCCGCACAAGCCGGATTTGGTGAGCCATGGATTGTCTCGATGCTGCCAGACAATCATAGTGGGCGGGGGCGGATTCGAACCACCGTAGGCGTCGCCGGCTGATTTACAGTCAGCTCCCTTTGTCCACTCGGGCACCCGCCCAAACTGATCCTGCATTCCCTGCGTGCAGACTGTAAGCCTGAAGCCGTGAGGCTTGAGCCGACGAACGGACTTGAACCGTTAACCTGCTGTTTACAAAACAGCTGCTCTGCCGATTGAGCTACGTCGGCGCACTGCCAGGCGTGACAGTCTTGCAGATGTGACACATCGCTGCAGTTCCCCTTTGGCAGAGGCAGCCGCAGCAACTTCGACAGTATAGCATAACGGTTGCGGCGGTCAAATTATGGGGGCTAAATGCGCCACAATCTTCGCGCGCGTGCGCCAAGGCCTCGCTTTTTCATGCACCTTGACGCCCCTTTACCGCTGTGCTAGAGTTTCGCCATCCCAACCTGCTCGCTTTTTCATCTTCTCCACAAGCGGGATCATATCCTCAACCAACGGACGGCCCAGGCCGCATACAAGGACCCACCCATGCGTCCCAACGCGCTCAAAGCCCTTTGGCAGCAGGGCGGCGCAGCCCTCAACGGCTGGCTGCAAATCCCCTCAGCTTTCACCGCCGAAATCATGGCCCACCAGGGCTTTGACACCATCACAATCGACATGCAGCACGGCCTCATGGGCTATGAGACGGCCGTTGCCATGTTGCAGGCCATCTCCACCACCAACGTGACACCGATTGTGCGCGTGCCGTGGAATGAGCCGGCCGCCATTATGCGCATGTGCGACGCCGGCGCCTACGGCATCATCTGCCCCATGGTCAACAGCCGCGCCGAGGCCGAAGCCTTTGTCAAGGCCTGCCGCTTTCCGCCGGAAGGCATACGCAGCTACGGCCCCGTGCGCGCCAGGCTCTATGGCGGCAACGACTATGTGGAGAACGCCAATCAACTCGTTGCCACCATTGCCATGATCGAAACGGCGGAGGCGCTGGCCAATGTCGAGGCAATTGCATCTGTGCCCGGGCTGGATGGCCTCTATGTGGGCCCGGCCGACCTGAGCATCTCCCTCGGCGGCACAGAGCGCACCGACTACACGGAGCCTATGCTCGTTGAGGCGCTCCATACTGTGCTTGCCTGCGCGCGGCGATTTGGCGTTGCGGCAGGGTTGCACTGCGCCACGCCCGAGTATGCGCGCAAGGCTGTGGGCATGGGCTTCCAGTTTGTCACGCCCAGCGCCGATGCCTCCTATCTTGAGGCGGCCGCGCACGACGTTGTTGCGCGCTTCCACGCCACCGCCCAGGCAAATCAATCCGACACCGCGACATCGGCACCCCGCGGTGTTAAGTCCAGCTACTGAGGCAATCCCTCAATGATGGCCAACCTGCGCGGTATGCTGACGCTTGACGAACTGGATGAACAAGTGCGCGCCGGTGCGATTGACACCGTGCTTGTGCAGTTCACCGATCCCTACGGCCGCTTCATGGGCAAGCGCTTTGACGCCGAGTTCTTCGTTGCCGATGTGGCCCGCCACGGCACCCACGCATGCGACTACCTGCTCACCGTTGACATGGAGATGGAGCCAGTCCCCGGTTATACATTTTCCAACTGGGAGCGGGGCTATGGCGATGTCCACCTGATCCCCGACCTGGCAACGCTGCGCGTGGCCGCGTGGCTGGAGCGCACAGCGCTCGTCATTTGCGATGTGCACAACGAAAAGCAGCAGCAACCCGTAGCGGTGGCCCCGCGCACCCTCCTGCGCCGGCAAATTGAGGCAGCGGCGGCCCTGGGCTATGGTGCAATGGCCGCGTCGGAGCTTGAGTACTTCATCTTCAACAACAGCTACAAGGCCGCCGACGCACAGCATTACATTGGGCTGGAGCCTGCCGGCTGGTACATTGAGGATTATCATATGCTCCAGGGATCGCGAACAGAGGCCTTCAACGGGGCTGTGCGCCGCTATCTCAAGGCATCGGGCATCCCTGTGGAGAATTCCAAAGGCGAGTGGGGCCGTGGCCAGCATGAGCTGAACGTGCATTACGCCGACGTCCTCGCCATGGCCGACCGCCACGCCATCTACAAGCAGTGCCTCAAGGAGGTGGCCGATCAGCAGGGGATCAGCGTCACCTTCATGGCCAAGTTTGCCCCCAATACAGCCGGCTCCAGCAGCCACATTCACCTGAGCCTGTGGGCACAGGACGGGGAGGGCAACGCACGCAACGCCTTTGCCGGTGATGAGTCACTTGGCCCCATCCGCTGTTCGCCCATCTTCCGCTGGTTTTTGGGGGGCTGGCTGGCGCACGTGCCCGAGCTTATGGTTTTCTATGCGCCGACCATCAACTCGTACAAGCGCTACCAGGCGGGATCATGGGCGCCCACGCGCATCGCGTGGAGCCATGACAACCGCACGGCGGGCTTCCGCGTCGTAGGCAACGGTTCTGCGCTGCGCATTGAGTCGCGCATCCCCGGCGCCGACTGCAACCCCTATCTCGCCTACACTGCGGCGCTGGCCGCCGGTCTGGACGGCATTCGCAACCAGATTGAGCCACCCGCTCTTTTCGAGGGGGATGTCTACCAGGCGCAGACGCTGCCGCACGTGCCCCACACGCTGCGCGAGGCGACCGAGCTCTTCGCCCAAAGTGCATTTGTGCGCAGCGCGCTGGGTGATGACGTGGTCGACCACTACGCGCATTTTTACCGCACAGAACAGGCTGCCTTTGATGCCGCCGTCACCGATTGGGAGCGCAAACGTTACTTTGAGCGCGTTTAGCCCGGGCGCCGCAACGCGTACGCGCCCCATCATCGGCATTACCTTTGAGGAAATTGACGCGCGCGGCAACATGATCCTGCCCCGCGCCTATGCCGATGCCGTTGCACGCGCCGGTGGCCTGCCGCTTTGCCTGCCCGTCTGGCAAGCGCCGCCCGGCGCGCTGCTGGCGCTCTGTCACGGCTTGATCCTCGCCGGCGGCAGCGACGTGGACCCCGCGCTCTATGGCGGCCCCGCACACCCGGCAATCTACGGTATTGACCGCACGCGCGACGACGCCGAAATCGCGCTGGTGCACCTGGCCGTGGCGGCGCAGATGCCCACGCTGGCAATCTGCCGCGGCGCACAGATTGCCAACGTTGCGCTGGGCGGCACGCTGCACCCCCATCTGCCCGATCTGGCAGCAGAATGGGGCAGCGCGCTGGCGCACCGCGCCGAACCCTATGGCGGCGTTACGCACGCTGTAACCATTGAGCCGGGGACGCGCATGGCCGCCATCCTGGGAAGTGGCGATGAGCCGTCAGTCTCGTGGCATCACCAGGCCATCGATCGCCTGGGCAACGGGCTGCGCGTGGCCGCGCGTGCCGCTGATGGCTGCATTGAGGCCGTTGAATTGCCGGCGCACCCTTGGTTTGTGGGCGTGCAGTGGCACCCGGAGTTGAGCGCGGCCACGGATACCGCCCAGCAGCGTCTCTTTGATGTGCTCATAGAGGAAGCCCGCGCGTGGTGCGGCGCACGTAGTGGCGTAGAATTAAGCACTCATGTTACGCAGTGAAGCG
>DIAV01000005.1:4184-4439 GCA_002415895.1 Anaerolineales bacterium UBA5069
TCGTTTTGCTGCGTAACTTGAGTTCAGCAATGACGCATAGCAGCGGTTCATCTTGCTTGATGAGTTGACTCGGCGGGCCGCGCACATGTGCAAACCGGACTGTTTCGGAAACTTCCAAAGACCGTCGCTACAGCAAATGTCACCTGAATAGATAGCGAACCAACTTATAGAAGGAGTGGCAGGATGCGACTTGCCAACAAAGTGGCACTGATTACCGGTGGTGGAAGTGGTATTGGCCGCGAGACGGCGCTGCTC
>DIAV01000125.1:0-1877 GCA_002415895.1 Anaerolineales bacterium UBA5069
CTCTCTGTGGCCGAGCAGCAAATGGTGGAAATTGCCAAGGCCATCTCGCGCGAGGTCAAGGTCATCATCATGGATGAGCCGACTTCGTCGCTGAGCGAGACTGAAGTGCAGACGCTCTTTGGCGTCATGCGCGACCTTAAGCAGCAGGGCATCGGCGTCATCTTCATCTCCCACCGGCTCGAAGAAGTCCTTCACATGTGCGACCGTGTAACGGTGCTGCGCGACGGCCGCCACGTGGGTGACGCCAACATTGAGGACGTCACCAAGGACGACATGATCCGGATGATGGTTGGCCGCTCGCTTGAGACCTTCTTCCACGAGGATGAAGCGGTTTCGGCGGCGGCGGCTGACGTTGTACTCGAAGTGCGCAACCTGTGGCGGCGCGGCAACGAACTGGACCCTGCCGCCGAGGTTCTGAAGGACATCTCATTTCAACTGCGGCGGGGCGAGATTCTGGGGCTGGCCGGGCTGGTGGGGGCAGGGCGCACAGAACTGGTGCGCACCATCTTCGGGGCGGACAAGCGCTTGTCGGGAGAGATCTTCCTTGAAGGCAAGCCTGCCGCGATACACTCGCCGCAGGATGCGATTGATCTGGGCATTGGCCTTGTGCCCGAGGACCGCAAGGGGCAGGGCTTGATTCTGGGGCAGACGGTGCGCGCCAACATGACGCTGGCCAACCTGGACATGCTGACGCAACTTGGTTTCGTACGCTCGGGACAAGAGCGATTGCAGGTGGGCGAATACATTCGCCGCCTCACGATCCGCACACCCAGCCAGGACCAGACTGTTGTCAACCTCTCGGGCGGCAACCAGCAGAAGGTCGTCATCAGCAAGTGGCTGATGGTGCAGCCCAAAATCCTGATCATGGATGAGCCGACGCGCGGCATTGACGTTGGGGCCAAGTCGGAGATCTATGATCTCATGCGGCAACTGGCGCAGCAGGGCATCAGCATCATCATGATCTCGTCCGAGTTCCCCGAACTGCTGGCCATGTGCGATCGCATTGTCTGCATTACAGAAGGCCGCGTGACGGGTGAGTTGAGCCGCCGCGATGCCTCGCTCGAAGCGCTCATGCACTACTGCACGCTGCGCGAGCGTGCGATTGTCAAGGATGCCTGACCCACATTGAGGAGACCTGCCGTGGCTGCACAAACGGTGACTGCACCATCACAATCAAAAGGGCGCGACTGGGTGGCTTTTGCCGGCCAGTTTGGGGCGCTCATGGTGCTGATCCTGATCAGCATCTTCTTTTCCTTGCGCACAGATGCATTCCTGACGACCAACAATCTGCTCAACATCATGCGCCAGGTCTCTGTCTACGGCATCCTTGCCATCGGCATGACCTTTGTCATTCTCACAGGTGGCATTGACCTCTCTGTGGGTGCGGTGCTGGCGCTTGCCGGGATGATCGGTGCGGCCGTTTACAAGGGGGGCTTTGCACTCACGCCCGCCGGTGAGAGCGAGGGCTATGGCCTGATTGCGGCTGTCACTGCGGCGCTGCTGGTGGGGCTGGTTGCCGGATTGCTGCAGGGTGGCGCAGTCATCGGCCTCAAGGTGCCTCCCTTTATTGCCACGCTGGGCGGCTTCACGGCATTTCGCGGGTTGACACTCTTCCTCTCCAGCGGCACCAACATTACCAACCTGGGTGACGACTACAAGTGGGCCGGGCGTGGCTCTATCGGCATCATTCCGGTGCTGGCGCTGATCTTTATTGCCCTGGCAGTAGTCGGCTGGGTTGTGCTGCGCTACACCCGCTACGGGCGTCATGTATATGCTGTGGGTGGCAATGCCGAGGCTGCACGTCTCTCCGGCCTGAACAGCAACCGTGTCATTATGAGCGTCTATGTCATCAGCGGCCTGTTGGCGGGCATCTCGGG
>DIAV01000125.1:1940-3816 GCA_002415895.1 Anaerolineales bacterium UBA5069
TACGTCAAGCGCCGCCGCGGCTAAAGCCAATCGCCGTACATCTGGGAACTTCATCTTTGGCACCGCTCTTTCCTTCGTTGCGATCACATCAGCACGTTACTTGTATGGTTACTTGTTTGGTCTGCAGTATCATGCAATTCCACCACCTGTAGAGGAGAATTGAACCCATGCGTACCCGAATGCCGTTGTTCTTTGCGTTGATGGCCGTACTGATGCTCCTGGTTGCCTGTGTGGCGCCGGCTGCCCCCGCGGCGCCCGCCGCCGAAGCGCCCGCTGCTGAGGCCCCCGCTGCTGAGGCGCCCGCCGCCGAAGCCCCTGCCGCTGAGGGCGAGGCCCTGCAGATTGCCTTCACGATCCCCGGCATGAGTTTCCCCTTCTTCGTCCACATGGAGAAGCAGATCCGCGCCGCCGCCGATGAGTTGGGCGTTGAGATCATTACGCTTGACGGCCGCGACGACACCGCCGTGCAGTTGGCCGGCATTGAGACTGCGATTGCCCAGGGCGTCGACGGCATCGTCGTGAGCCCGCGCACAACCGAAGGCCTGTCGGCTGTCATTCAGCAGGCCATTGACGCCGGTATCCCCGTCGTCAGCGTAGACCGCCAGGTTGATGGCGTGACGGGCCTGCTGGCCCATGTCGGCGCCGACAACGTGCTGGGTGGCGAGCAGCAGGGTCAGGCCATTCTGAACCTCTTCCCTGACGGCGCCAAGATTATTGAGCTGTTGGGCACCCCGGGCGCCTCGCCCGCGATCAACCGCAGCGCCGGTCTCCACAACGTGATTGACCCGGTTGCCAACATTGAGGTTGTCTGCCAGCAGACAGCGAACTTCAACCGCGCCGACGGCCTCACCGTAACCGAGAACTGCCTGACGGCGAACCCCGACGCGGCCGCGATTGTGGCAGCCAATGATGACATGGCTCTTGGCGCTGTTGAGGCTGTCAAGGCCGCCGGTCTCTCGATCCCCGTGATCGGCTTTGACGCACTGCCCGAGGCGCTGCAGGCCGTTGACGCCGGCGACCTCTACGGCTCCGTCGAGCAGTTCCCCGGCGAGCAGGCAGCCACTGCGCTGCGCACTGTGCTGGCCTTCATTGCTGATGGCACCACGCCCGACCCGAACCAGATCTTCCTCTCGCCCAAGCTGATCACCAAGGACAACATGAGCGAGGCCGAGCGCGCCGCTGAGGCTGGTTTGTAGTCATCGTCCGCAGGCAAAGCTTGAGACGTCGTACAACAATACGCGGAGGGGCGGCGCCTGCCGCCCCTCCGATCGATTGAAGGCCCTCTATCAGCGGTGTGGCGCTTGACGCCCAAAGCCGCACAGACTGGCTATTTTTCATGTGGGCTGCTTTGGCCTCGTGAAGGGAGAAAATCATGGCAGTGCAGACATCAACTTCAACCATTCAACGTGCGTTTGATGCCGGCGAGGGCGTCCTGCGCCTGGCCCCTACGTGGGTGCCGCGTGCCTTCTGCATTCCCGGGCGGCGCATCAAGCTGGACCCGCGTGACTACTATGCGTACGGGGCGAACCGCGGCGGCATCGATGAGCGCTGGTTCTCCTCCACCACCAAGGCGGACAACGGCCCCCTCACCACCCCCGACGAGGGGTTGAGCTACGTGGTCTTTGCGGATGGCGCGAGCACAGAGAAGGTGCTGCTGCGCGATGCCGTGGCCGATCTGGGCGCAGCGCTGGTGGGCGAGGACATCTGGCAGAAGTATGGCAAGTGGCCCATGTATTCCAAGTTCTTTGACAACCGCGACCACCTGCCCCACCACCTGCATCAGCGCGAGGAGCACGCCCGCGCCGTGGGCATGGAGCCCAAGCCCGAGGCCTATTTCTACCCCACGCAGTTGAACAACCACGGCGGCACCTTCCCG
>DIAV01000168.1:0-5970 GCA_002415895.1 Anaerolineales bacterium UBA5069
CCTGGTGGCGCGCTGGCAAGCCGCCGAGGAAGCCATCTATGCCACGGGCGAGCCACTGGTGGCGTGGGATGCCGACGATCTCGCTGCCGCGTTTGGGGCAGCCGGCCTCACCGTGGAAACATCCAGTGAGGATGAGCAGACCGACATGCAGATCACGCCTTCGCTGCTGGCGCGCTGGTTTGGCGTGGGCAGCGCCGACAAACCCAGCTATGCCGACCGTCTCGCCGCGCAGCTTTCCCCTGCCGAAGTGGCGCAGGTGCGCGCCCTCATGGAGCGCCAGCTTGGCAACCAGGTGGTGGCGTGGGCCAGCCGCACGGTCTATTTGGTGGCGCGCAACGTGTAGAGCTTACGGTTTTCGTGGCGAACGAACAGGGGGCCCGGCTTCTCAATGAAGCCGGGCCCCCTTGTTATTTTGAGGTGTGTCGGGCAAGTACGCGAAGGTTTTGTAGCGGCTGCTTTAGCTGCCGTTCTCAAGGACGCGCCGCGGTGCATACCAACGGCGGCTGAAGCCGTCGCTACGCATCGTGTCTCGCATTTGCAAGACGCACCCCCTACTTCCCCGCCCCCAATGCGTAGCTCATCTCATACATATGCGCGCCGCCCTCAATAATAATGGCCATTGTCCCTGCCAGCCCTTCCAGTTCGTCGGTGCCGGAATCCGGCACGATGGTGATGACGAGCGAAGGCGCGCCGCGGTCCATAAGGCCCGTGTGCTGGAGCACAAAGCTGCCGCGCTTGCCCGCCAGCGTGCCGGTGACGCGCTCGATGGCTACATACCCCGCCGAACCCGCCACGGCTGTGCCCGCGCTTAACATCTCGCCCTGGCTCATGGCCTCCAGGTCGCCGTGGAAGTGCTTGTCGATGGACAAGCGCCCCAGCAGCGCGCCTTCATTCATGTTGTAGGGCGTGAGCGGGTTAAGCGTCACTTCAAACGTACCACGTGCCATGGTGGGCATATGAAGCTCCTGCGTTGTGTGGCGGGCCGACGCACTGGTGGACTGGTAAGTGGTAAGTGGTAACTGGTAAGTGGTAACTGAAATCAGTGTCAGCCAGTTACCAGTTACCACTTACAAGTTACCAGTCTACTGATAAATGATCATGTTCGGCGTCACCTGCACGCCAAGGTTCTCGTTGAATGGCTCCACGCCCATGGACTGGGCATCGGTGAGCACGGGCACATCCCAGCGGTAGAACATCTTGAAGGCGGTGTACTTCACCGCATCCGATTCGGCAAAGAAGTTGTTGTACTTGGTAATCTTGCCCCACGGATCGCCCCAGCCATCGGCGCAGAAGGTGAGTTCAAGTTGCGAACTCGCCCAGCGCAGTGCGTCCTTGTCGATGATCATCTCGTCAAAAAACTGGTGCACAAGGAAGATGCGCCGCCCGCGAATCTGATTCTCCGTCATGTACTGTTCAACCGTATCCATCGCCTCGTTAATCTGCTCGCCCGTCACGAAGCCAATGGGGTTGCCTGGCACCGCCTGGTTGGGGTGGCTCATGGCAAACTCGGGGTCCACGGCAAGGTGTACGTTGGGGTATTTCAGATACTTGAGCACGGGCGAAATCGCTTCGCTCACCGAAACGTTGCCCACCTGAACGTCCAAAATGACGGCGATGTTTTCCTTGAGCCCCGCGGTGATGTACTGCATCACCGTGGCATCATCGAGGTACTCGAGGTAGTCGCCTTCTTCGGTGGGGGTGACGGTGGCCATGCCGTGCACAAGATGGAAGGCGGGCTTGACGCGCAAATTACTGCCGTTCACCGCATCGAGAACGCGCGCCTTTTCCTTGAGTTCGGCGGTGAGCGAGACGACACCCATTTCGCCCAGGATGCCCATCACGGGCACGTTGGGGCGGCCATAGTAGGTGAGCCAGGTTGTCTTGTAATAGGGCGAGGTGATGGGCGCACTTTGCCCGGCGGCCGTCAGGCGCGAGACGATGAGCGATGACGAAATGGGCGACGCGGCGATGATTTGCGACGGCAGGCGCGGGTCAGCCTCAACCGGCAGCGCGCCGACCACACCATCCTCACCGGGGATGACAAGCACCTGCCCCACACGCAGGATGTCGGGGTTTGCGATCTTGTTGGCCTCGACGACTGCCGCCACGGTGACGTTATATTGCTTGACGATGGCGCCCAGCGTCTCACCTACCTGCACAGTGTGCAGAATGGCTGCCGGCGCTGCGGCTGTCACCATCTGCGTGGGGGTGAGCGCGGCGCTGTCGGTGAGTACCGCGCGCACGGAAAGGGGTGTCGTGGCAGCGGGAGACGGCTCTGTTGGCTCGCCTTGCGCATAGCCAACACGCAGCAAGGCCGTGGTGAGGGCGGCTGCCACAGTAAGCGCAACCAGCACGCGTGCCGCGGGGGAAAGGGCCATGCGTTATCTCCTGGGCGTTGGGGGAAAACTTGCACTATGCGCGGATTTGCTCATCAGCGCTGAAGGTGATGACGTCTGCATACACCTTCAGGTCGCGCACAGAAAAACGATGCCGTGGGGACACTATCGAAAGTGGCGAGGATGCGTCGTGGTGCATAGCAACGGCAGCTAAAGCAGCAGCTACGCAAGCCTGTGCGCTTTTACGAGATGCAGCATTTGGCCACTAGCTGAAGCGAGGCTTCCAACTTTGGAAGCCTCGCTTCAAGTTGCCGATTACTTGGCGGCCACCTTTTGGCCTGTGCCTTGCTGGGCGTCCTTCTGCATGTGGCAATTCTTGTACTTCTTGCCGCTGCCGCACCAGCAGGGGTCATTGCGCCCCAACTGCGGGCCAGCCTTGCGCACAGTCTGCGGTGTGTCTGCATCCTTGTTGGTGCGCACGTTCTTGGCCATGGGCGAATCGAGTGCGGCCAACTGCGCGCGCCGCGAGGAGGCGGCGGGCTGCTGCGGCTGCGCCGACGCCGGGCCATCGGGTGCGCTCTCCGCGCTCGTGGACGCAGCGGGTGCAGAGGACTGCATCTGGAAGGCAAAGACCGACTTGACGATGTCGCCACGGATGTCATCCATGAGTTCGGCGTACATGTCGAAGGCTTCGCGCTTGTAGGCGACCACGGGGTCCACCTGGGCAAAGGCGCGCAGGCCAATGCCCTCGCGCAAGTGGTCCAGGTCCGTCAGGTGGTGAATCCAGCGCATGTCCACGGCGCGCAGCATCAACTGCTTCTCGATGACGCGCATAAGCTCGGGTGAGAGCGCCTGCTCTTTGGCCACATACGCATCCATGGCCATCTGCACCGCTTCATCCTCAATCTGGGCGCGTGTCTTGCCCTTCCACTGCGCGGCGCTGAAGCCCGGGGTGAGGGGGAACATGGCCTTGAGCGCAAGCGCCAGATCATCCAGCCGCCAGTGTTCCTCGAAATCGTCCGAAGTAAACTCGCCAACGACCTCGCTGATCTCCTCGCCGATCATGTCGACAATGTTCGTCTGCAGCGATGGCTCGGTGAGGATGCGGCGGCGCTGCTCATAGATGCGATTGCGCTGCTCGTTCACCACCTCGTCATACTGGAGCACGTGCTTGCGGGTGTCGAAGTTGTAGCCTTCCACCCGCGTCTGTGCGTTCTCAATCGCCTTGCTCACAATGCCCGCTTCAATGGGCATGTCTTCCTCAAGTCCCAGCCGCTCCATAATCGAACCCATGCGGTCGCCACCAAAACGACGCATAAGTTCGTCGTTCATGCTCAGGTAAAAGCGGCTTGTGCCGGGATCACCCAAACGGCCGGAGCGGCCGCGCAACTGGTTGTCAATACGGCGCGCCTCGTGGCGTTCAGTGCCCACCACATGCAGGCCGCCCAACCCCTGCACAAGCTTCTTGTCTCGCTCCGTCTCCTGGAACTTCTCGTAGAGCACTTCCGCCCAGCGGGTGTTGTAGACTTCGGTGGGGTTCTTGCCGTGCTTGATCATCTCGAGGCAGTCATTCCAGGCGCGCTGGGGCACCTCGCCCAATTCAACGCCTTCTTTGCGCAAGTGCTCGCGCGCCATGCCTTCGGCGTTGCCGCCCAGCAGAATGTCGACGCCGCGCCCGGCCATGTTGGTGGCAATCGTCACCGCACCCGGGCGGCCCGCCTGGGCAATAATGGTGGCCTCGCGCTCGTGGTTCTTGGCGTTTAGCACTTCGTGCGGAATGCCTGCGCGTTTGAGCAGATTGCTGACCAATTCACTTGTCTCAATTGCCACAGTGCCCAGCAAAACGGGCTGGCCGCGTTTGTGCGCGTTGGCAATGTCCTCGATGACTGCCTTGAACTTGGCCTCCTGGCTGCGGTAGACAAGGTCGGGCATGTCGTCGCGCACAACGGGCTTATAGGTGGGCACCTGCACAACTTCAAGGTTGTAGATGCGCTGGAATTCCTCTTCCTCGGTCTTGGCCGTGCCTGTCATACCGGCCAGCTTGTTGTACATGCGGAAGAAGTTTTGGAAGGTAATCGTGGCCAGCGTCATGGATTCTTTCTGAACCTTGACGCCTTCCTTGGCCTCAATGGCCTGGTGCAGCCCTTCGCTGTAGCGGCGGCCCTCCATGAGGCGACCGGTGAACTCGTCAACGATCACTACCTCCTGCCCGTCGCGGACGATGTAGTCCTTGTCGAGCTTGTAGAGGACATTGGCGCGCAGGGCGTTGTCGAGATAGGGGATCATCTCGAAGTTCTCCGGCGCATAGAGATTGTCGATCCCCAGCTTGCGCTCAATGCGCTGAATGCCTTCCTCCGTGAGGGTGGCAATGCGGTCCTTCTCGTTGACCACATAATCAACTTCGGGTTCCAGCGTGCGCACAACCTGGGAGAAGGTGACATAGTAGTTGGAGGACTCGCGCGACTCGCCCGAGATGATAAGGGGCGTGCGCGCTTCATCAACAAGGATGTTGTCCACCTCGTCAACAATGGCGAAGTTCAACTCGCGCTGCACGCAGCGGTTGATGTCGGTGACCATGTTGTCGCGCAAATAGTCGAAGCCGAACTCGTTATTTGTGCCGTAGGTAATATCGGCGTGGTAGGCCTCATAGCGCGTAACCGGGCGCAGCGAGAGGAAGCGGTCGTCCGCCGCGGGGAATTCGGGGTCATACATAAAGCTGCCCGTATTGGGCGAACCGGCGCTGTTCTGAATCACCGCTGCGGTAAGCCCCAGCAATTGATAGATGGGGCCCATGAGTTGCAGACCCACCTTGGAGAGGTAGTCGTTGGGCGTCACCAGGTGTACGCCGCGCCCCACCAGTGCATTGAGATAGAGGGGCAGCGAGGCCGTGAGCGTCTTGCCTTCACCCGTCTTCTGCTCGGCAATCCGCCCCGAGTGGAGCACCATGCCGCCTATGAGCTGGACGTCATAGTGGCGCAGGCCGGTGGTGCGCTTGGACGCCTCGCGCACGGCGGCAAACGCTTCGGGCAGGATGTCATCGAGGATTTCGGCCTCGGCCGCGAGCAACTCTTTGCGCACGCGCTCGCGCTCAACGCGCGCATACTTCTGCTCGTCGGTGCCCAGCACGGCCATATACTGTTTCTCGGCCTCAGCCAGCTCCTCGTGCAGTGTGGTCGTCGCCTCGCGGATGCGTGTGCGGAACTCTTCAGTCAGCGCGCGCAACTCGTCGGGGCTCTTGGCCTCAAAGCGCTTTTCCAGCGCGTTGATCTCCTCGGCCACAGGGCGGTAGCGCTTGATGATCTTCTCATTCGGGTCGCCGGCAACGGCGTAGTACATCTTTTTCAGCATCAGGTATCCTCACTTTCGGGGCGCGTCCTGCTTCAGTGCGGCGCACAAGCCCCAAGCGGCCTATTTTACCACGAAGTGTACGAGGGCGAATGCAGGCAAGACACCTTTCCCCCATTTGGCCCTGCGTAACCCTGCGCCGGTGTTTGTGTCCAGGCTACTTGGTGTAAGGCACGGAGCGAGGCCGTGTGGCGCCTGACTTTGACCCGGACAGCCCATTCATGCCACCAAGGGTGGTGGGACTTCAGGCAGATGACCATATTCGGCGGTACAGGCGGTAGAGGCGGTA
>DIAV01000168.1:6134-11517 GCA_002415895.1 Anaerolineales bacterium UBA5069
AGGCGGTACAGGCGGTACAGGCCGAACAGACAGGCATGTGGTGGATGAGGCGCTGGCGGCGGGGCACAGTGTGCAGGTGTCGGCGCGCAGCTCCGACAAGCTGGCGATTGAAAACGCGAACCTCACTGTGATTCAGTGGAGACTGGGCGATACGGCGGCGATTGCGCGGGCCGTGGCCGGGAGCAACGTCGTGATCAGCACGCTGGGTTCCACCACCAATACGCCAGTGCTGGAGATCAGCGAGGCGGTGGCGGCTGTGCAGAGGTCGGGGCTGGAATGGGTGTGCAGCGCGGGCCTATGCTCACCGGCGACGCCCCCAAGGGCGCCGTGCGCACGGGCATCGTGGGCAAGGATATCGGCACCCGCTTAACACGTGCCAACTTTGGCGCTGCGCTGCTGGCTGCTGCAAGCGATCGCAGCCTGATTGGCAGGATGCCTGCTGTGGGCAACTGATGCTGAGCGGTTGGCAGCTTGCGTGTTACTGCGCGTCGACCGGTGGCACGTCCTCAGGCAGGGCACGTTGCAGCAGGCGAATCTCGTTGCGCAGGCTGCGAATCTCTTCGTGCAAGGCGCGCAGCAGCTCCTCGTTGGGAGCGGCGGTGCTCCCCTGCCCGGGCGGTAAAATGACCCCCGCTTCGGTTTCGCGACCGATAAAGTAGGTGGCCAGTGCCGCTGTCAGGTAGCCAAAGATGGCTACTGCATAGAGGGCCAGCAGAAAGGTGAGCACACGTCCCTCACCGCTCTGTGGCCAGGCCACCGGGCCCAGTGTCGTCAACAACATGGCCGTGGACCAAAGCGCCGCGCCATAGGAGGGATAGCCCGCCGACTCGCCCCTTTCAAAAGCATGCAGCGCCGCAGCTGCCGTCAGCAGAATGACGACTGTCAGCAGCACCAGATAACCGATTCCGCGCCGCCCCATACTGGCGCGTAACGACATCATCCCCCGGTTGAGCGAGGTGAGCACGCGCACCAATTGCAGGCCGCGCAATTTGGCCAAAGGGCGCACGATACGCACCACGCGAAAGACGCGCAATGCGGGCAGCACCAGCGCCACCAGCGTTAGCCAGTTGTGGCGTAAATAGAGCACCTTTTGTGGCGCCAGCAGAAACTTGGTGGCAAAATCAAGAATAAAGATGCCCCATATCACGTTGCTGATGCTCGTGAGCAGGGGACTCATGCCACGTGTAAACTCGACCACCAACAGCGCCAGCCACACAAAGCCAAGTGCCACCAAGGGGGCTTCCAACCACTCCTCAAGCTGCTCCAGAAGGCGCAGCCGTTCCTCAGCCAGCGCGCCGGTGACGCGCTCGTCATAGGTCAAAGACTCATCCGCACTGTGCGGATCATGATTGTCGCTGATGTTGGCATCTGCATGTGACATAGGAACGGTTGCCTCCATCAACCTATCCTGCACAACTGCTTTCCAATGTGCTACCCTAACGGAGAAAGCGGCGCTGCAGTTGCATAGAGAGCTGCTTTCATGCACGAATTGGGTTGGGCATCCGGCTTGCGCTGCAATGTTGCTTGCGGTGAAATATCGAAATCCTCACAGGTGGAGGCAAGACGATGGGAAACACAATTCAAACATATGCCATCCAAACGCTGTCCTGTACCCCCGACGATGAAGGGCCGGTGGTGGCCACGCTGCTCCACGCCCCAGCCACACCGCAAACGGGCAAGGCCGTGCTCTATCTGCACGGCTTTATCGACTACTTCTTTCAGGACCATGTGGCCGCCGCATTTGTGAAACATGGCTATGATTTCTGGGCGCTGGATCTGCGCAAGTATGGGCGCTCGCTGCTGCCTCACCAGCACCCCAACGCATGTTTGCACCTGAACCAGTACTACGAGGAGATTGGCCTGGCGCTGGATGCCATGCAGGCTGCCGGTGCGCGCGAAATCACACTGGTGGGCCACTCCACAGGCGGGCTGATCGCATGTCTCTATGCGCACGACGGCGCCCAGCGCGACAACATTGCGCGGCTGGTTCTCAACAGCCCCTTCTTTGAGTTCAACGAAGCCCCCCTTATGCGCAGCGCCGCGGGTGCGCTCGCCAACGTCGTGGCGGGGTCGCGCCCCTATGCTACGCTGCCCAAGGGGCTATCACCTATGTACGGCGAAAGCCTGCACAGCAGCCGCCGCGGTGAATGGGACTATAACCTGGCGTGGAAACCGCTGGAGGGCTTCCCAGCGTATTTGGGCTGGGTGCGCGCAATTCGCGCAGGGCAGCAGCGGTTGCAACAGGGGCTGGACCTGCGCATGCCCATCCTGTTGCTACATTCGGACAAGAGCGTTAAGGCGGGGAGTACGTGGGACGAGGCGCTCCATACGGCGGATGCGGTGCTCAACGTGGCAGACATGCAGCGCTATGGGCCAGGGCTGGGGCGCAACGTGACGCTGCACAGCGTGGCCAATGGCAAACACGATCTCTTTTTGTCGCGTGCGGATGTGCGCGCGCAAGTGCTGGCGGCTATCTTTGCGTGGATGGGTAAGGGCGGGGAGTAGGGCGTGGGGCGTGGGGGTTGACTGGTGATTGGACGCAGTCAACACCCAGCACTGCACTCCCCAATTATGACGGACGGTCTATATATACTATACTCGCGCGATTGAGTGCGCGTCCGGGCGATTGGCTGCCCGCGATGCACGCTAAAGCCCCCAGAAGAGCCGCATCCCCAGCATGAGCACCACGCCGGTGAGCACCGTCATGGCGGCGCCAATGCCAAGGAAATCGCGGGGGGTGTAGCTGCCGGGGCCCATCATGAGGATATTCACAGGGTGGGCAATGGGGGTGAGGAAAGCGGTGGAGCAGGCAATGGCCACCGTAACGGCCACGGCTTGCGGGTTGACACCCAGCGAGAGCGCCGTCGTCACGGCAATAGGCCCCACGATGAGCGCCGTCACCTGCCCGCCAATCACCTGCGTAACGGCCACAGTAATGACGAAGAAGCCTGCAATCAGCCCGTAGGCGCCCCAGGGTCCGGCCAGGCTCACCAGCCCGTCGCCCAGCCGCTGCGCCAGCCCGGTGTTTGTCATGGCAATGCTAATGGGCAGCATGCCTGCGATGAGAAAGACCACGCGCCACTCAATGCCGCGGTACGCGTCGTCTAGGCGGATACAGCCGGTGAGGGCCAGCGCCGCGACGCCCAGCATCATCGCCTCGCTGGCGGGCACAATGTTGATGATGGAGGCGAAGAGGACAATGCCCGTAATCGCCAGCGCCCAGCCCGCCTTGTGGGGCAGCCTGGGGCGGGCGGTGTGGGTGCTTTGCAAAACGAGGAAATCACGCTCGCGCGTCAGCGCCTCAATCCGCTCGGGCACGCCCACCATGAGCAGCGCGTCGCCCGGCTCCAGCGGCATGGCCCCCACGTCGCTGCGGAAGCTTAGCCCCTCGCGCCAGAGCGCTACGGCTGTCAGATGATACTTGGAGCGGAAGTTGAGTTCGGCCAGCGACTGTCCCAGAATGTGCGAGCGGGGCGGAATGATGACTTCGGCCAGGTCTACAAAGTAGTTTTGGGGTGAGCCGTCGCCCGTGACGCCCTCGCCAGGCCGGCCGATTTCGGCCCCCCACTCGCGCAGGCGCATGACACGATCTTCGCGGCCAAGCACCACGAGGTAATCGCCCACCTCAATTCTCTCTTCGGGTGCAGGGTTGAGGAGCGCAGCGTGTCCCCGCCAAATGGCGACGACCGTCAGCCCCAGTTCACTGCCAATGCGGCTCTCGCGCAGTGGCTCATGCACAAAGGGGGCGCCGGCGGGCACGCGCACTTCCCAAAGCTGCTCCTGCAACTGATAGGTTTCTGTGAGCCGCCGCGAGACAATAAAGGGGCTTGCGCTCTGCATGGCCGATTCGCGGCTGGGCAGCATAGAACGGCCAAGCAGCGCCATGAAGAGGAGCGCGGCAATCACAATCAACCCCCCTGTGGGCAGAAAGCTCATCATGTTGAGCGCAGCCTGCCCTTGATCATGGAGCAGGCTGCTCATGATGATGTTGGCCGTGGTGAAATAGGTGGCCATGCCCCCCACCAGCGTGCCAAAGGCCAGCGGGATGAGCAGCTTGGAGGGGGGTACGTCCGATTCGCGCCCCACCTGTACCGCGGCGGGCAGCAGGACGGCCCCCGCAGCAATGTTATTCATGGCGAGCGACAGCATCGCGCCGGTTGCCATAAAGAGCAGGAGCAGGCGCACCTCCGAGCCTTTGCCAATCACGCGCAGGCGGTCGGCAATCCACACCACAACGCCCGTGTCCTCCAGCGCCTGCGTGAGGATGAAGAGGCCGATAATCGTGATGACAACTGACCGGCTGAAGCCCGAAAAAGCTTCCTGATAGGTCACCATGCCGGTAAGTGGCAGGAAAGCAAGCACCAGGATCGCAACGAGATCGGCGCGCAGCAGATCAAAGACAATCGCGATCAGCGCTGCGGCAATGACGCCGATCAGAATCCATTCCTGTGTAGTCAGCATGAGCAGGCTTGCAGTGATGGTGTGAGGGATGAAGTTGGGCAGCACGTTCATTCTACAGCAAGCGGCGCGCTTCGTGGCGGCTGCGTGATGCGTTTTGTCAATGCGCAACGATTGATGCGGCGCATGCAAGGGCTGCACAGCGCCGCTGGATATGGATTCAGGCAGGCATTCGCGAGTGTGAAAGGGACTTCATGCGTTTTCTTGTAACAGGCGCAACAGGCAATGTGGGGCGTGAGGTCATCAAGGACCTTATGCGTACTGGTGAAGATGTGTGCGCGGCGGTCTATGAAGCGCAAATCTCCCAGGTGGAAGGCGCGCCCGCCCTCCGCTTCGATTTCCGCGACGAGGCCACGTGGGGGCCGGCGCTGGCGGGGACGACCAAGGTCTTCCTCATGCGCCCACCCGACATGGCGGATGTGGAGGCGACGCTCATCCCTTTTCTCCAGCAGGCGAACGCGCACGGCGTGCAGCAGATCACCTTCCTCTCGCTGATTGGCGTGGACAAGAACAAGAAGATACCCCACTACGCGGTGGAGCAGGCGATTCTGGCTTCGGGCATTCCCTGGACCTTTGTGCGCCCCGGCTTCTTCATGCAAAACGCCAGCCAGGCCTATCGCGACGACATTCGTTTTGATGACCGCATTTATGTGGCCGCAGGCAATGGCAAACTGGGCTTCATTGACGTGCGCGACATTGGCGCAGTGGCCGGCAAATCTCTGCGCGAAGAGGGACACCGGAACAAGGTCTACGCCATCACCGGCGCGGAGGCGCTTACCCACGCCGAGATTGCGGCAATCATCTCCAACGCGGTGGGGCGCACAATCACCTACGCCAATCCCTCCAACCGTGATTACAAGGATCATCTGTTGCGCATGGGCTACCCGCAGGACTTTGTAGATGTCATGAGCGGCATCTACTTCCC
>DIAV01000171.1:0-4539 GCA_002415895.1 Anaerolineales bacterium UBA5069
GCCTGTGCGGCTGCACGCGCAGCAACCCCCAACCTGCACCTTGCTTCGCACTTCGTGCTACACTGTGCGGAGTGGTGAGGATTTGCGCGCCTACAAGGGCGGCTCGCGGACTCGCTTGCATACATGTGTAATAAGTGCGCCGCCTTGCAGCGCCCAGCCCAAGGAGTTGACCCAATGGCCCGCTACGCCAACCCCCGCTGTGAACAGACCAGGCCCCTCAATGATGACATCGAGCGTGTGCTGGTGGCCGAAGACGCGCTGCACGCACGCATTCGCGAAATGGGCCAGACAGTCAGCGAGACCTATGCCGGGCAGGATCTGCTGCTTGTCTCTGTGCTCAAGGGCAGCGTTGTCTTCATGGCCGACCTGATGCGCGCGATTACCATCCCCCACGAAATCGACTTCATGGCCACCTCCAGCTACGGCTCCGACACGAGCAGCAGCGGCGTCGTGCGCATCCTCAAGGACCTGAACGTTTCCATTGAAGGGCGCAACGTGGTGATTGTCGAGGATATTATTGACAGCGGTAATACGCTGAGCTACCTCGTGCGCATTTTGCAGGAGCGCAAGCCCGCTACGCTGCGCATCCTGACGCTGCTCGACAAACCCGAGCGGCGCGAGGTGCCCATGCATGTGGATTGGGTGGGCTTTTCAATTCCCAACGAGTTTGTTGTGGGCTACGGGCTGGACTATGCCGAGGTTTACCGCAACCTGCCCTACATCGGCATTCTCAAGCGCAGTGTCTACACGCCCTCTGAATGACTATGGTATGCACCCGTTTTGACGTAAGCACGCCGCGCTTTTCGGCCATGCGCCCATGGAGGATGCTTGCCGTAGCGCTGCTGCTGGCGCTCTTGTTTGCCCTGCAATTGACAGCGCGCGCGTTTGCGCAGGACGCCGGTTCCTACACCGTGCAGCCGGGCGACACGCTCTCGGCCATTGCCGCGCGCTTTGGCGTCTCCACCGACAGCCTGCTGGCCGCCAATGGCATTACCAACCCCGACCTGCTGCAGGTGGGTCAGCTTCTGCTGATCCCCGGCGTCAGCATTCAGCCCGACCTGGGCGCAGTGGCCACGGGCGTTGTCAACGCGCGCCCGGGTGAAACGCTGGGCGCGGTTGCTGCGCGCCTGGGCCAGGACCCCGCGCTGCTCGCGTCGCTCAACAGCATGACAATCACGGCCAGTCTCTTTCCGGGCCAGCCCGTGTACGCGCCCATTGCTGCCGTGGCTACATCACCCCTGCGCTTTGGCGCTATCACGGCAATTACGGCGCCAAACGCCATTGCGCAGGGGCGCACAGGCACGCTGATTGTGGACAGCACGCGGCCCCTGGCGCTGACCGCCAACTGGAATGGGTTGGCGCTGCCCCTGGCCCCGCTGGATGCACCCACGCGCCAGGTTGCGCTGCTGCCCGCGCCGGCGCTGCTGGGGCCGGGTGACTTCCCGCTTGTGCTGGGTTATACAACGCAGAGCGGCGTGCTTGTGACGCAAACGCTTTCGATTGCCGTGGTGGATGGCGGCTACGAGAGCCAGGTGATCACCGTACCCGCCGACCGCACGGACCTGCTCGCCCCCGAAAACGCTGCCGCCGAACTCGCCAAGACCACGGCGGCATGGAGCGGCTATACGGCGGAGCTGGCGCTGCGCGCACCCTTCACCCGTCCAATTGAGAGCATCTACGAGACGACCAGCCCTTTTGGCACGCGCCGCTATTATGACAGCGCCGCCAACAGCCTTGACGGCTACCACGCCGGTCAGGACTTTGGCGCGCCCCCCGGCATTACCGTGACTGCGCCCGCGGCCGGGTGGATTGTGCTGGCGGAGCCGCTTAGCGTGCGCGGCAACGCCATCATCATGGACCATGGGCGCGGCGTCTTCAGCGGCTTTTGGCACCTGAGCGAGATTTTGGTGACGCCGGGGCAATTCGTTGAGGCGGGCGCTGTGATTGGTCTTGTGGGCAACACGGGGCTGAGCACAGGCGCGCATTTACACTGGGAACTGCGCATCGACGGGATTGCAGTTGATCCCATGCAGTTTTTGGACGAGCCGGTCTTTCCGCCCGCGCCCTCAGGATAGCGCGTCTGCGCCCGGGTGATGGCGCGCCCAATCGTGATCGTGAAACAAGAAGAGGCCGTTCCCATGTGGGAACGGCCTCTCTGTGTGCAATTTGCAGCAGGGACGGATTATTCGTCCTTGTCGTCGCCGTGGCCGCGGCCCACAACCTCAGGTTCAGCAGAACCTTCGCCGTCGAGACCTTCGGCCCCTTCGCTCTCTTCGCTGACACGCGTTGCCACCATGGCAAAGACATGCTCTTCAGCGTCTGCGATGTAGGTGACGCCGTTGATGACAGGCAGGTCACTCACGCGGATGGGGTTCTCGGGATCCAGCGCGCTGATGTCCACTTCAATCGAAGCGGGGATGTCGGCCGGAAGCGCCTCTATCAGCACGGCTTCCAGGCTTTGCAGCGTCATGTAGCCGGAGCCGGCATCTGCAGCCTTGCCTGTGCGCGTAATCGGCACGCTGACGTGCTGTTTCTCGTCCATGCGCACGGCCATCATGTCCACATGCAGAACACGGTGACCCACCGGCTGGCGCTGAATTTCCTTCACCAGCACGTTGTGCACATCACCACCGGCTACCTGCACCTCAACAAGCTGCGAGGCGCCACCATGACGCAGCGTCAGGTCCATTTCGCGCGCGCCAACCACCAGCGACACGGGCTTCATACCCTTGCCATATACATTGACGGGGACCAGCCCCTGATTGCGCAGATGCCGAGCCTTGACTGCCTCTACATCGCGCAGTGCAGCTTCAATTACCAATTTGCTCATATGGACTGACTCCTCTTCACCCAGACTTCGCACATGTAGGTCCAGCGTATAACCGGCAGCGGCGATTCCGGGCTAACTGGCAACAAATAAACGCGCCGCAAAATGGCATAAACTTAATTCTAGCGCAGGGGCGCCCGTTCGGTCAATTTGCGCCCCCTGTGCTGCGCCATGAAACGGCAGGGTGTTTGCGCAAGCACTTTCTGCGCCCCGTGCGCCGCGTGTGGCGCATGTGATACGATTGCACCTATGCTCCCCTTTCGTTTTGCCGCCAATCGCCGCCGCACCCGCCGCCGCACCGCGCTCCTGCTGGGCGCACTGTGCCTGGCGCTGGTGGGCATTTTTGCGCTGAGCACCGAGTTTGGCGAAGAGCGCCGCAATCCGGTGATAACGCCGCCGGCCACTGTCGTGGCTACGCTTGCGCCCGGCGTGGTTGCGCGCATGGACAGCCCTGCCATAGCCTACTCGCCGGGTTGGCGTGTGGGCCCGGAAGGGGCCGACCCTGCCGAACCTGCCACGCCTGAGACGATGCCTTCCGGTGTCTTCACATTCACCTATACTGGTGGCGAGCTGGCGCTGAACCTGGCCCTGGGCGACTATTGGGGCTACATCTATGTAACGGTGGATGGCGCACCCGCCAACCTTCTCCCCACCAGCGACGGCCACACGCCCCAACCCGCCTTGCGCAGCGGCTACCGCCCGCTCTTCGCGCCCGAGATTGCGGCGCGTGACGGTGTTTTGGGCGCGCCCGTTGCACAGTGGGTGCACGTTCATCACCTTGAGGGCGCCGCCGCTCGGGCCACGCACACAACACGCGTGGAAGTGTGGCGCAGTTGGGGGCAGACGCCTGTGCGCGCAGTTGCTGTGGATGCGCTGCCACCCGCCCCCTACAAGCGCTGGCCGGGTGTGCTGGCGCTGATGCTGGCGGTATGGTTGGCTGCACCTTTGTGGCTGGAGGCGGCGCATGGACTGCGGCGGCTGGCTGCGCCGCGCCAACCGGGGCTGCACACACGCATTGGCGCGCTGCTCGATAATGCGCGCGTGATGCGCGCGGCGCCCGTGGCTGCACTGCTGGGCATGGGGCTGCTCGCGCTGAGTGTGTGGGCTGCTGGCTGGTCGAGCAACTGGATCATCGGTATGGGCGGGCTGGGGCTGCTGGCGATGGCAGGCATCGTGCGCCCGTCGCTCTGGTATGGAGCGCTTTTCTTTGGGCTGCCCTTCTACTTCAGTTTTGCGCTGCCGCTGCTGCCGGGCCGCGCCGTCAATCTGGTCGACACAGGCGTCTACCTGGGGCTGGCTGTGGCGCTGGCGCATTGGCTGCTGTACCTGTGGAACGGCTCGTACCTGCGTTACCGGCTGGCCCCGGGCGCGATTTTGCTTCTGGCCGCAATTGCCTCGTGGGCGCTGGTGGCTGTCTTTGCCGCCACACACTTTGACGTGGCGCTGCGCGAGTGGCGCACGGTCTTCCTCATGGCTGTGGCGCTGGCGGCGGGCCTGGCGTTGACGATGCAGACGGCGCGCGCGCTGCCCCGCGACGTCAATATCATTGTCGGCGGCTGGCTGGTGGGCGCGGCCGTTATGGCGAGCGCCGCGCTGCTGCTCTATCCTGACGCGCGCGTGATCATCCCCGCCGAAGGGGTGAACCGGCTGCGTGCGTTCTATGGCTCACCCAATAACCTTGCGCTCTACCTGGACCGCACGCTGGCGGTGAC
>DIAV01000171.1:4681-5623 GCA_002415895.1 Anaerolineales bacterium UBA5069
TTGGGGGCGCGTTTGTGCTCACGCGCGCGCGGCGTTCGCTGCGCGTCCTCTGGCTGATTGCGGCAATTGGGCTGCTGGCTGCGGTCGCGCTGCTCCCCTTTGTGGGGAGCGACCGCCTCTCCAACCTGCTGAGTACGGCGCAGGGCACAGGCTTTCTGCGCCTCAACGTGTGGCGCTCGGCATGGACGATGGGGCTGGGCCATCCGTTGCTGGGTGTTGGCCCCGACAACTTTCTCTATGCCTACCGCAGTCATTACATCATGCCGCAGGCGTGGATGGAGCCGAACCTCAACCATCCCCACACCTGGCTGCTGGACTGGTGGACGCGGCTGGGTGTGCCGGGGATGGCGCTGGGGCTTTGCTTTTGGCTGGCGGTGGTTTATGGGGCCATTGTGCGCATAGGTGCGCGTGTTGCAGTGGCGCAGTGGCCCGCGCTCTATGTGGGCGTTGCGGCGGCAAGCCTGGCTGGGATCGCGCACGGCCTGCTCGACATCTCTTATGCCTTGCCCGACCTCATGGCCGTTTGGGCACTCTTTGCCGTGCTGGCTAGTTTAGAATCTCCGCAATCCCTTCCTCCAGCGTAATCGCATTCATCTCGCCCATCCACACGCGCTGAATCGTGCCGTCGCCGTCAATGAAGAAGGTGGTGGGCATCCCCATCACATTGTACAAATCCGCGCCCACGGCCTGCTCCAGGTCCAGCGCAATGGGGAAGGTGAGGCCGAATTCATCTACAAAGGGGTCGATGATGGAAGGAGTTTCGCCCTGATTGACGGCGATGAACTGGACACGCTCGCCGTAGGTGGTGGCGGCATTCTGGATGGCGGGCATTTCGGCGCGGCAGGGACCGCACCATGTGGCCCAGAAGTTGAGCACCACAGGCGTGCCGGCGGCAGCACTCAGGCTGAAACTTTCGCCCGTGAGGAGCGGCGCGCTGAAATC
>DIAV01000171.1:5660-5905 GCA_002415895.1 Anaerolineales bacterium UBA5069
AGGATCAGCAGCGCCAGCGCCAGCCAGAGCCGGGGCGCGCGTCGTGCAGAAGTTGTCTTCACTTCAGATGTCATCGTAGCCATACGCCGCCGAGGCCTCGCGACCCTCGCAATGTGTATTGCACAGAAAGAACCTCACCCCGCCCAAAGCGCGGATAAGGCGCCAATGCAGTCTGGCACGCTACCAGCCAGCCACCAATTACCAATTGCCAGTTACCAATTACCATTCAACCACTCAACCAATCA
>DIAV01000171.1:6040-13670 GCA_002415895.1 Anaerolineales bacterium UBA5069
TCAACCAATCACTCTTCCCCCCACTCTGAGTGGAAATTGCCCACTTCATCCACCCGTTCATAGGTGTGCGCGCCGAAAAAGTCGCGCTGCGCCTGGATCAGGTTGGCAGGCAGGCGCGCGCTGCTGTACGAATCGTAGTAGGCGAGGCTGGCGCTAAACGCGGGTGTGGGGATGCCCATGCCCACGGCAAGCTGCACAACGCGCCGCCATGCCGGCAGCCGCTCGGCCACCGCGCCACCCAGAGCGGGGTCCAGCAGCAAATTGGCAAGGTCCGGCTTAAGATTGTAGGCCTCGGTAATGCGGTTGAGGAACTGGGCGCGAATGATGCAGCCTGCGCGCCAAATTGATGCGATTGCGGCCAAATCGAGCGTGTAGTCGTAGCCTATGCTGGCCAGATGCAGCATGGCCATGCCCTGGGCGTAGGCGCTGATCTTGGAGGCGTAGAGCGCCTGCCGCACAGCGTCGATCAGTGCCGCGCGGTCTTCCTGCCGCGCGGCGCCGTCATGGAGGGGGCTGGTGGGCAAATGCTGGGCTGCCACCACGCGCTCCGCCTTCATGCTGGAGAGGATGCGCTCGGTGACGGCGGCGTTGATGGTGGGAATGGGTGCGCCCACATTCATGGCATCCTGGCTGGTCCATTTGCCTGTGCCTTTTTGGGCCGCGCGGTCGAGCACCATGTCGACAAGGGGTTGGCCGGTTTTGGCATCCACCTTGCGGAAGATTTGTGCCGTAATTTCAATCAGGAAGCTGTTGAGCTCGCCATTGTTCCAGTCGGTAAAGACTTCGGCCAGCTCGGCGGCGGAGAGACCCAGCGCGCGCCGCAGAATATCGTAGGCTTCGGCGATCAACTGCATGTCGCCATACTCAATGCCGTTGTGGATCATCTTCACATAGTGGCCCGCGCCGCGCGGCCCCAGGTAAACCACACAGGGCTTGCCATCCTCAGGAGCCTTGGCGGCAATGGCCTCGAACATGGGGCGTATGTCGGCCCACACTGCGGCAGAGCCGCCGGGCATAATGCTGGGGCCCCAGAGCGCGCCCTCCTCGCCACCGCTAATGCCCATGCCCAGAAAGTGCAGCCCCAATGCCTCGAGTTCGAGGGTGCGCCGCTCGGTGTCGGCAAAGTAGCTGTTGCCGCCATCCATTATCAGATCGCCCGGTTCCAACAGGGGCGCCAGCCCCGCGATGACCGCATCGACAGGCGCACCGGCCTTGACCATGATGAGAATCTTGCGCGGCCGCTTGATGGAGGCGACCAGTGCTTCGAGTGTGGGCGCGGCCACAAGCTGCCTGCCCGGGTTTGCCGCGACAAATTCCTCCATGGTGGCCGTCGTGCGGTTGTAGACGGCCACGGTGAAGCCATTGCGCTCGAGATTGAGGACGAGATTCTGGCCCATGACGGCCAGCCCAACCAAGCCGATGTCGGCGGTGGCGGTTTGCGTGGCGGCGACGGATTGTGTGGCGAGAGTCATTGCTGCTCCTCAATGATTGCATACGGTGAGAATGATGGGGCCGCGGCGTGAGCGCAGCGCTGCATTGCATGAACAACAAAGTGAGAGTATACGCTAATTCGTAGCGGACACTGGCGACGCTGCTTACCAACTGAAACCGCAGCGCCGTAAACAGCTACGGCAACTTCAACATCGCAACGCAGAGTTGCAAAGGCGCGCACGGCGAAGGTAAATCAACTGCTTCGCATAGATGTACATCCTGCTGTTCTATGCTGTTCTTTGCGTTTCTCTGTGTACTTTGGGCCTTTGCGTTGAGGTGTGGTTGTGGCTAGCGCGGGCGGTGGTAGGCGGCGTAGCGTTCGGCGGCGCTGCTGCCGTGGGGCGTGCTGCCCGCCGGTGCAAGCTCGAAGAGTTGCCCCTCGGGCACGCGGCTAATCAGCACAGGCGCGCACCACTCAACGCCCGGCGTATCGGCCAGCATGGTGCGGCGCGCCTCGGCGGTGGCCACATCGACAGGCTCACCGGTGGCAAGGCGGCTGTAAAGTTCATAGCTGAAGCTCAGCGCGGCGCGGTCCGTCAGTTCGTAGGGAAGGGCAATTGCGCTTGCCAGACCTCCTTTAACGAGGTTATAGGCAATATGCGTAAAGGGTTCGCGCGGCAGCGGCTGCCATGCACCGCAACTGTGCAGCGCCATCAGCCGCACGGAGAAATGGTCGCGCAGCATGGAGGCAAGGTGCGTGCCGCTGACAAGCCGGCCGCGCCCCTGCTCGTCCTCAAAGACAAGGAAGGATTCGGCCGACTGCGCGTTATAGAGCGCGTGGCCCACAAAATGAACAATGTGATAGGGCTGCTCGCGCAGGCGGCGCTGCAATTCAAAGAGCGTGGGGCGAGCAATGCGCTCAACAATCAGCTGCTGCTGCTTGCCCAGCACATCGAGTGTGTCGAGGAGCGCCAGCCATTCACGCTGCACCTCCACCGGTGGATAGCCCGGCGGATCGGCAATGACCACCAACATGCGCAGTGGCTGCGGCACGCGCAGCGGGCGCACCACGTGCGAAAGCTCAATGTAGCGCGAGAGCGGCGCGTGCGCCGAAAGCGCCATGGACTCATCGCGCAGGTGATTGAAGAGTGTCTCCCAGGGCAGGCGCACCAGTTCGGGCGCCTCGCTCAGCGCCAGCCGCACGCGCAGGCGCGAGGCCTGCTGATAGGCAAGGTCCATGCAGCGGTGGAGCATCGCGCCCACTTCACCCACAAAAGTGGCGTCAAAGAGGCGCGTGCCCAGTTCGCGCGCCGTGCGGCGCGCCGTCTCGAATTGGTGGGAATTGGGGCGGTAGGGGCTGGAGGCGGCGCGCGCAAAGGCTTCAAGCTCGCCCACGGCAACGGGCAGGCGGAAGACGGCCGCGGCTGTACCCGCAGGCGAATCCATGACGCGGCTGAAGTAGCCGTCTTCATTCTTTTCAATCAGCAGGTCAAATCCGGTATGGCGCAACATGCAATGATCCTCTGGCAGTGCGCAAGCAACGCACCGGCAAGGTGATCATTCTAAACGGAGAGCGCCACGAAACCAACAACGGCGCAACAGCGACACAACACAACAGCGACACAGAGCACACAGAGATAACAGAGAAACACAGAGAACTGCACGAACGAACATGAGTACGCTCGCCCCCTCCTTCAATGTCGTTATCTCGTTCGTGCAGTTCTCTGTGTCGTTGTTGTGTGTTTCACTCCAGCGTTATGGTGCAAAGAGGAGAACCGCGTAGTCGTAAGCGCGCGTTGCGCCATCGTCCGGCTTCACCTCGCGAATTGTGACATCTACTCGGTGCGTCGTAGACCAGTCAAGCCCCTCCAGATCAAGCGCAGGCTCCCAAACGAGGCCGTTCCAGCCCGGTACTGCGCTCTCCGTCGAGCCGCTTTCTGCGTAGATGATTGTGGAGGCAACGGGGTTTCCGTCCAGCCGCAACGCTATGCTGGCCGCGCCGAAATCCGCCGCGAGGAAGAATGACCAGCGGGGATAGACAACGTCGCGCGGCACAAAGCCGGGCGGCGGCCACGCCACAAAGCCATCGCGCGGGGCAGGCCATGGGTCAAAGTAGGGTGCGCCCGGGTCCACCACATGCACGGCGTATGCGTCCCACTCGGAGCCTTGCACCTCGCCCGCGCCCATCAAACGCGTGGGCGGTGCAAGCAGCCACTCGCGATGGCCCATGGCCACATTGCTGCTGCCCGGGTCCTGCATAAAGGTGATGACGGAGCGGCGCGTGTCATACCCGCCGGAGAGGCCCAGGTCCGAGCGACCTGCGCCTGTGGCGCCGTCCGCGCTGTAGCAGCGCCACGTTGTGGGTGGATCATGGCTGAGGCTGCCCTCGGCCGCCATGATCAGCGCGGCCGCCTGAGCGTGGGCGCTCATGGTGGCGTCGAAGCTTATCAGTGGCACGCCGGCCATGCGCCGGAAATAGTTGATTTGCTTCTCCAGCGCAGCCAGGCGCGGCGCGCTGATTGTGCCCGGCGAGCAGTTCGCCACATTGGCTGTCGACTGGGCATCTGTGGAGAGGGCAGGGAGATACTCGCTGTGATAGAGCGCCGCGGCCTCGCGCTGCGAGGCGGGGGGCGTTGGTGCAGGTACGGCGCCGGGCGGCGGGGTGGGTGTGGCTGTAGCCACTGGCGTGGGCGTGGGCGCTGCTGTGGGGGTGTTGGCGGGACCCACTACAATCGGCAGCAGCGCACCGTAGGGGCGGGCAGCAAGATTCGTGATCGGCCCAACCGGTGTGATGACGGGCGCAGCCTGGGCACTGACGGACGATCCATCTGCTATGCCAAGGGCAAAAAAGGCAATGACTGCAACAGTGGCGCTTGCCAATACACAGCACGCGCCGGTCTTGCCGTGAGGGGGGTGAATACGCACGGACGACTCCTTTGGAAAGACAACAACAAAACCATGCCAAGCGCTGTGTGCGTGCAGGGCGCAGGCGTTTCGGTGCAACGTCACTAATATCATGCCACGCGCGCGGCGCATGTGCGCAATTCGCAAAGCAGTTGCCCGACATGCCATATGATGGGTGCAAATATGCTCATCGCGTAGCGCACAAGCCTCGCCCAAGCGCCCTGCAGGGCCGTGTTTCACATCCATTCTTTAGCTGCGTTTCATCTCTTGCGGGGGCTGCTCCACTAGAGTAGAGCGTGCCAATCGCGGGCGTTGCAGAATATTGGCAGACGCCACGCAGATTGCAGGTTACATTGTTTATAACCACAAATGCGCTATAGTATGCGTCACAATTGCTGCACCCGATCCGGCGCTGTGGCCACCCGGCCGCCCAGCAACAGGCGACAAGCCGCAAGGGAATCACAAGACAATCACCGCACAATCGCTGCCCAACCGTACACATGTAAATCGCACGTCCAAAAATGCACCGCCACGAACCGCAAGAAGGGTGTTCAATGCAAAACAATCGATATCTGCACAGGCTTCTCAATCTCTCACTTGCCGCAATCGTGAGCGTGGGCGTGTTGCTGCCCATGGGCGCGCTTGCACAGGACGCGACCGTCCCCGCCCCGCCCGCGACAATTGTGGATGATGAAGGCGGCCCCGTTGTGATTACCGGTGCGGTGAACTACACCGATCCGTTCTTCACAATGGGTGTTGCATCGCCCATGGTCATTCTTGAAGACCAGGCGGGCTTTGTCGACCGCAACGAGCGCTTCATCATGCCCGAGGCGTCTCAGACCATCGGCCAGATCACATCCGACTTCTTCGAGTCGCCCTTTACCTACTCGCTCGCGCTGCCCATTGTGCCGCAGGGCACGCTGCGCGATGTGGACAACAATGGCGCTGAAGATACGGGTGTTATGACCTTTGCGATTGCCTACTGGACCAACACCTTTGGCGATCCCTTTCTGGAGGTGCGCGACCTGTACGGCGGCGGCTGGTCCACGGCCTACGCTTCGACGCGTGTGAGCGAGGATTGGGAGACACGGCGCGAGGTTACCGGCGGGAAGTTCCTTGTCTATGCGCCCGATGATCAACAAGGCTTTCCCAGCGGCTTCGGCGATGATGGCCTGCTCTTTACCGCGGATGACCCCATTGTGACGCTGCCACAGGGCTACACAATTGTGGATATGGACACCGCGCCCTTTACCTTCTCGCGCCCGGCTGAAGCCGTGGTGGACCTGATTGAGCCTGAAGGGTCGGCGCTGGCCGATTATTCGCAACAGTCCTACGCTGAAGCCTTCACCAGCCTTGTGGAGAAGATGCGCAAGGAGTATGCCTTTAGCGAGGCCAAGAACATCGACTGGGACGCACTGCTTGCCAGGTACCTGCCGCGCTTCGAGCGGGCCGATGCCAACAACAGCGCCACCGAGTATGAAGCCGCGCTGCGCGAATTCTCGTGGGAGATCCCCGACGGCCATGTCAACGCCGGCGTGCCCCCGGGCGAGGAGTTCCAGAAGATTGTGAGCGGCGGCCTGGGTATGGGCATCCGCGATGTGGACACAGGCGAGACCATCGTCAACTACCTCACCGACGGCGGCCCTGCGGCCGAGGCCGGCATTGAACCCGGGGCGCAGATTATCGCGCTTGACGGCACGCCCATTAACCAGTATGTGGAGGAGACCACGGCGTGGTCCGGCCCCTTCAGCACGGCGCACAACGATCGCCTGCAGAAGCTGCGCTATGCCACGCGTTTCCCCGTGGGCACTGACGTTGAGGTGACCTACCAGAACCCCGGCAGCAAGAGCGAAGAGACCGTCACGCTGACNNGATTACGTGTACGCACGCATTACCGACTTTGCCGACAACAGCGTGCTGACCGTGCAACTGTGGGAGCGGATGATCCAGTCGCTCAACAGCAATGGCGTGCCCGGCGTTGTGGTGGACATGCGCCAGAACGGCGGCGGCGCCGGTTTCCTTGCCGACCAAATGGCCGCCTACTTCTTTCAGGACGAGCTGAAGCTGGGCAACACGGGCTTCTATGACAAGAGCCTGGACGAGTTCAAGTTTGACCCGCGCAACGAAGATCAGTTCTATTTGCCTGATCCCAGCCTGCGCTATGACGGCAAGGTGGCTGTGCTCGTGGGCCCCGCCTGCGCCAGCGCCTGCGAGTTCTTCTCCTATGACATGACGCTCGACGACCGCGCGGCAATTGTGGGGCAGTATCCCACGGCCGGCCTCGGCGGCTCCGTCAACGATGTGAAGATGCCCGAAGACCTCTTCTTCCGCATGACCGTAGGGCGTGCAGTGAACGAGGATGGCGAGATTCACATTGAGGGCAAGGGCGTTGCCCCCACCGTGCAGGTGCCGGTTACGCTCGAGACGCTGACCAGCGACGGCGACCCCGTGCTGGATGCGGCTGTGGCCTGGCTGGACGGCGCAACCACCGTGGCCACCGAGGACGGCGGCGCGATTGCCGTGGGCGAGAGCGTGGATGGCACGCTGACACCCGGCAGCCGCACGCAGTACGCGCTGGATGTGAACGAGGGCGACAAGGTGAACATTACCGCCACAGATGAGAACGGCGAACTGGACACCGTGCTCCGCCTCTATATCGAGGGCGAACTGGTCTACGAGCAGGACGAGAGCGCCGACGGCGGCCCCAATGCGGAGATCACCGACCTCGACATTCCGGCTGATCTGACGCTGACAGTGGAAGTGGCGGGTGCGGGCGATGTGCTGGAAGGCGCGTACATACTCGAGGTAAGCGACGCCAACTAGCGCAAACCTCTGTACATCTGAATCAGGCCTGACCGAAGGCTGACAACAAGGCGGGCCACCCAATCGATCGGGTGGCCCGCCTGCTTTTTGTTGTAGTGCTGGGTTGTCTGGGCTAGCGATGCATAGCAGGGTAGCTGCTAAGCTCGTCACCGCCCGCACCACTCTTCCAGAGGTTGACTTGCACCGCCACCGGTTGCGTGGACATGATCATAACTGAGCCGACAAAGCCAACCGGGATCTGGTTTGCGCCTCCTCCCTGACTCAAGAAATTGACCGACTGGCGTGGGCCAATAGAAACCGCGCGCGCGACGCCATTCGTACTGCCGTCCTGGTTGTAGTAAACCAGTGTTACAGTGGTATTGCTGCTGTTGCCATTACGAATCTGCATGGCGTCGTTCCAGCCGTTGTCCTTGCGCAGGCGCGGCACAATCACCAGCTTGCTGGGGTAACCAATGGCACTGTATGTTGAAGC
>DIAV01000171.1:13698-14948 GCA_002415895.1 Anaerolineales bacterium UBA5069
GGCGGAGACCGTGGAGAGGCAGGGGTTGCCTGCAGGCGGGGCAGGAAAGACGGTAATAGGATTGTACCCTTCCTAAACTGATACCACAGTGAAAACTGCACTGTTTGACGCAAGGGCGCGAGGTGGGCAAAGGCGCAAGGAAAAGCAAAAACAGGCCAAAACCCAACCAGGGAGGCATGTACGCAGGCGCAGCAGCGGGCTCAGTACGGTGCTTGCCTGCTGTTGCTGTTCCTGGCGCCCTTGCCCACCTCGCGCCCTGGCGTCAAGCTGGTGTTTTCACGCCGGCATGACTTTAGTTGGTTGGGGAACCGGCGTTGGCAGCGGAGAGGGTTGTACCACAGGGGACGACTGCGCAAACGCGCTGGTGGAGATAAACGCGCCCAATACAAGGATGAGCAAGGCTACCAATATCCAGAATATGCGCGGAGTAGACGCAAACATGGGATTCCTTCTTCCTTGGGCCAACCTGTTATTCAATTGAGGAGACTATGCCGCCGGAATGGCTACCGATATACGTCATAAACTATCAGGTTCAGTTCCGCTTCTGCGGTGGGTATGGCATTCTGTCGAACACCAACAATATGGTAGGAAATGGAGGTCGCTGCTTCACAACCTTGGTCCCATGTCATCATTGGTCGCTCTGCATAGATTGTGATAGGCTCGTTCTGGCGGCGAATGATGTTTTTCACTTCAATATTGTGTCTACAATCACTCGAGCATTCTTCAACGACAACGATGACTGCATCGCGTGCAAAATCTACGCTTGGCATGGGGTCCTCGATGGTTGAACGGAGAGTCGTCCACAACTGCATGAACTGTTCGACAGTGACGGCTATACGAACGAGACTGTCGGGATAGTTGCCTGAACATCCAACACGACTGTGAGCGATCGTCTCAAAGGGAATGCTTTCTCCTGAAAGCACCGTCGGTGTTGGCGGCAGTGGTGGACTCTGCAACAACGATGGCGTTGGCGTTTCTAGTGCAACGCAGCCGGACGCGAACAGCAGGTAGAGCAGCAGACAACTTAGCAAGGGACCTCTGCGCGTGGAACGAAACCATGGCAAATGCATAGGTGGTTACCTCTTCAGTTTAGAAAACATGCGGGCAAAGCGGCTTCCCATAAGGAGGGAGAAAGCACCCTAGTGGGCTGTTAAACAAGCAAGAGGAGCCAACAGAATCGGCGTCGTAATCGACGGTAAGGCCCAAAAGCGAAGAGGGTGCGTGCGAGGCAACTGCATGGGGTGCTCCTT
>DIAV01000409.1:0-282 GCA_002415895.1 Anaerolineales bacterium UBA5069
TTAGGTCATATTCTTGCTTTTCCTTTGCGTTTCTTTGCGTTCCTTTGCGCCTTTGCGCCTTTGCGTTGAGATGTTGTTGTTGTGGCTTTAGTGTGACGCGGGCGCGGCCCAGCCCTGGGCCTGCAGGAACGCAAGTTGCTCGCGCAGTTGGAAGGTGCTGCCGCCCTCATGGTTGTTATAGGGCCAAACGCGCATTTCTTTCGGGCCGGCATAGCGATTGTACGCCGCATAGACCGTGGACGGCGGGCATATGTCATCCATGAGCCCCACCGAGAAGAGCGC
>DIAV01000409.1:440-14513 GCA_002415895.1 Anaerolineales bacterium UBA5069
CCCGTGAGGATGATGCGCTGCGCATCCACCGCGGGGTGGCTCTGCGCGGCCTCCACGGCGCGCACACCGTCGGTGAAGACGCGCCGGTAGTAGTATGTGGCCGGGTTCAGGATGCCGCGCGTCATGAAGCCGGGATAGTGCGGGTTGCCGCCATCCGGCTCGTGGTCGGGCGTGTCACCGGGCTGCCATGTGCTGCCCTGGCCGCGCGTGTCCATCACAAGGTGGGCATAGCCTGCGCTGGCCCATGTGAGGTTGTCCAGGGGCGTGCCGCGCCCGCCTCCATAGCCCAGATAGGTGATAACGCAGGGCAGCTTTTGCGTGCGCGTGCGCGGCAGCAGGAGCCAGCCCTTGATGCGCTGGCCGCCATAGCCGCTGAAGGTGACATCAAAGCTCTCCAGCGTGCGCAGGCCAAAGTCTACGGGCGCGAAATCGGCGCGCAGTTCGGCGCGGCGGCTCTCTGCGATTGTGCCTGCCCAGAAAGCGTCAAAGTCGGCCGGTTCTTCAATTTTCGGCTGATAGGTTTGAAGTTCGTCGAGTGAAAGGTCGAAGCGGGCCATGTTGGACTTCCCATGTGGTTAGGCGTTGCGGGAAATTGATGGTGTATTCCTGAAGGGTGACTATGCACCGCGGCTGCGCAATCCGGCGCGTGGTGATGAGACGCACCCAAAGTGTGGCCGCGTTGCGATTGCGAGACGCCCACAATCGCAACGCGCCACTGGTCAGTGATCAATTATCGTTTCGGCTTGGCGCCATATCCGAGCAACTGCGGCTCACCCCACACCGCCCAGTTCCAGCGGTTATCACCCAAGCCATCCGTGCCGAACTGGACAACAATCTCGCCGCCCGAGAGGCTGGGCAGGTCAATGGTAAAGCGCTCCCAGGTGCTGGTCTGCTTGATGGTGTTCCAAATGCGCGCGCCGTTGACCATGATGCGGAAGGCGCATTGATTTTCGCCTTCCATCAGCGCGCCATCGCGAATGCCCACAGCAAAGCGCATGCGCAGGTTATCCACACTGGCAGGCACGGCCAGCGTGTACTCGACAATGGCCGTGCCCAAAACGGGCGGGTGCGCCCAGAGCGCAGATTGTTGCACCATGCCGCAGGCGGCGGGGGCAATTTTCACCTCCATGAGATCCGTTGAACGGGTGGAGGCGATGCGCGCGCCCGGGAATGCCTCGAGAAAGTCGAACTGCCAAATCAGCGCGCGGTCCGACGGCGCGGCGGCTTCGTCGTCAAGCAGGCTGTTCCAAAGCTCCTCCTGCCACTTGAGAAAGCTGATATATTGGGAAAGCTGTGTCATGGACTGGTCATTGAGGTCGGAGATGCGACGGACGAGGCCGTCAATGGTCTCCTTGCGTGTATCGTAGGCGCGTGTTTCGGATTTGGACATGATGGGCCCAGGGTGAGGCTCGGCCTGCGCATTGTGCACATGCCGAGCGAGTGAAAGCAATGGTGTCAGGCGGCGGCCTCAACCGGTGCGTCCGTGCCACCACGCATAAGATGCTCCCAGCGTGCGGCGGCAACAGGGTTGCTCAGCAGGACAAGCGCCACGTAGGTCGGCTCGAAGGGGCGGCGATTGAGGTGCATTCCCACTTCTTCGGGTGTGCAGGAGCCTTTGATCTGGTTGCAGCGCTTGCACGCCGTAGTGAGATTTGTCCAGTCATGATAGCCGCCGCGGCTGCGGGGGAGAACATGATCCATGGTGAGATCATCGCGGCCGGGCGTTGCGCCACAATACTGGCACGTGTAGGCGTCGCGCAGCAAAATGGCCGCACGCGTGGGCGGTACGCGCCTGTGGGGCAAGCGCACGTAGTGCACAAGGCGAATGACGAGCGGCACCGGCATTGCGCAGTTCGCGCCCACCAGCATTTGCTGCGTGGCCTCGAGCATTTCGGCCTTTTCGCGCAGCAATAGCACCACGGCTCGGCGCACCGAGACAAGGCTGAGAGGTTCATAACCTGCATTGAGCACAAGCACTTGCTTTGACATGGAGCGTTCAACCGGAACAGTGCGTTCGCAGCAGTCGAAGGCAGTCCAGCAAATTCTATGTGGTGTTTGATGGCCCTATGGTTCGCGATGATTGATTGAAGGTATGTGGCTCGTGCTGCCTTACCGCTTCACATGGACGGCGCAACGACCCAACTATTGTAAACCTGCGCAAGCGCTGCACCAAAGCAGATAGGTGCGTTGTCATTACAGGCCCGGCGGCAGATAGACAGCCGTCGATCCGGATCGCAGCAGGATGCCCCACAGGAAGATGCACGTGGCCGCCATGGCCAGCGAGCGCACGCGCTCATCCGGCAGGTTGCCGAAGTATCCCCACGCCGCGGGCAGCGTGATGACCGCGACAATGCCGTAGAGAATGTGCATAAAGGGGCGCGGCAGTGCGGCGCCCAGCCCCATGCCCAGGTAGAGCCATGCACCCAACAGCCCCTGGGCCAGAATCGTCAGTTGCGCAATGACGGCCGCACCATACCAACTGGCCCCCAGCGGGCGGTTGCGCAGCCACTGCACCAGCGCCCACAGGCCAATGATGAGCGTAAACCAGGTTGCAGTCACGGCGAGGCGGTCGTGCAGCAGGGGCAGGAATGAGGCCATGGATGCAGCTTTCAGGCGCAGTAAAGTGCGCGGTTGAGGTCGTGTTGGAATAAATCGGGCCAGTGCCTACACGGGCGCGTGTACGCTCAGGTACTGCTGCAAAACGGAGGCGGCGGGGCCCATGATGTCATAGCTCTGCCAGCCATCGCTGGATGCCATGACAAAGATGCAGCCGCCCAGTACGTAATTATCCTGGCGCATGGCGGCATCATACCACACGAGTTGCTCAACATATGCCCCCGGCCCCCACAGGCCGTAGCCGTTTTCGGCCCAATAGCCTTGGAAATCCTGCCAACCCATGGCATCGGGTGGGCCGGGGCGCTCCGTTACGAGGCCATCGACGCCAAGCTCGGTGAAGACAAGCGGAATATCAAGGCCGCGCGGCTTGAGGATTTCGTTGTACACCTTGCGGTAGCGCAGCGTCAACCAGCCCGAATCTTCAGGCGAGACGCCTGGGTAGCGCCCCTGATCGGCACGCGTGGTGTTCCAATAGATTGTAGGGGCGGAGTACTCATGCAACCCCAGCCAGCCATTGTGTTCCTTGGCCGCTTGCAGGGCAGGCAGGAAGTGCTCCCACCACTCAAGTGGCGGCTGGCCTGTGGCAAAATTGCCGATGACACTGCGCACCCCTTCGGCAGCAAGGAGGCGCGTGCGCTCGGCCTCAAAATCACTGTAGCGCTTCATTTCATCCGGGCTGTTAGGCACCGGCTCGTTGTACGACTCCCAACCGTCAAAGGACTGGCGGCGCAAGGGGTCGCCGGCGATGACCATGAGACCATCCACGAAGCGGCGGGCCTCGGCAATCGCGTCGAAGTTGGCCAATTCAAGCTGCGGCAGCGAAATGCGGCCAACGATCAAGGTGTTGGGCGAGGTGCGCTTGATTTGGCCCACGAAGTTGCCGTCCAGTTCCAGCGTTTTGACCACCGACACGGCGCCCGTGGCCACCAGATCGAAGATTTGCGGGATGTTGCGCGCGACAAAGAGGCCCAGTTTGCGGGGCGGGCCGGGTGNGAAGGGCGTCGCGATTGGGGTTGGCGTGGGTGTGGGCGGGCCGGGTGTCGGGGTCTCTGTGGGCTGCGGCGTGTTTGTCGGCACTTCCACAGGCGAGACAGCCGCTGCGGTGGCCGGCATGGGCACGCCATTGTTTTCAATCAGCGGCAAATAGGTCTTGCTGCCCCCTGCAAAGGTGGTGGGTGAGGCGACTGCGCTGGCGGACTGCGCAGATGTCGGTGTGGGCAGGGGCGTTGGCTGACGTTCGCGCCCGCAGGCCGCCGCCACCAGTGCAGCCGCACCACCGGCCGCCCCTGTGAGAAAGCGGCGGCGGCTCAGTCTGTGGCGTTCGCCATCGCCGCGGGCCGCGCCGTTGGATGTGCTTGCTTGCGCCGGCAAACCGGCATTCGCAAAATCGCGTGCCGCCTCGGCCAGGTTCTGCGTTTGGTTCTTCAGTGAATCCGTCATATCCTTGCATTATAGCCGACGTCCCCTGTGGTGCAGTTGCCGTCTATCCAATTGAGACGCTGGAAGGCGGTCGGCGCACAGACGGCAGGCGTGCAAATAGCAGGCGGCTGCCCCACATGCGCTGCACACAATGACAATCGTTCCGGCAGGCGCGCCCGTCGCAGGGTTCCTGCACTACTCATTCAAGGAGGTTCTATGAAAAAATACGCGCTGCACATTGAATACTGCACAATGTGAAATTACACCCCTCGAGCCGTCAGTTTGACGCAAGAACTTCTCTCGCAGTACACGCCCTTCATTGAGGCAATCACCCTGCATCCATCAAGCGGTGGCCGCTTTGAGGTGACCGTTGATGGAGACTTGATCTTTAGCAAAAAGGGTAGCGGCAAACACGCGCAGCCTGGCGAGATTGCCAACCTGCTTGAAGATCGCTTTGGCTTCATCAAGATGGCTGTCGACTGAAACCCGCAAGCACAACTGCAACTTGACGCGCAGGCGCAAAGAACCGCAAAGAAAACCACCCGCAACAAACTCTGCGCAGGTGTTTTTCCTTTGCGGTTTTTGGTGTTGAGGTGTTGCCGTTATGCCGGTATTGCTTCAGACGCCGGTAGGCAGATCAACGAAGCGGAAACTGAGGTTGAAGCGGTTGGCCAGGTGCTCGCCCAGCGCCTGCACGCCCACGGTTTCGCTGGTGTAGTGGCCGCCGTAGAGCACATTCACGCCCAGGTTCTGCGCATCATAGTAGTGCACGTGGCTGGTTTCGCCGGTGATGATGGTGTCACAGCCCAGCGCCACGGCTGCCTCAATCTCACCTGCGCCCCCGCCGCTCAGGATCGCTACCTTCGTGCTGGCGGGCGCTCCAAAGGGCTGCACAATATTTGGCCGGCCCACATTTTGCGCAAAGCGATCTACCAGGTGCGCAAAGCTGACGCCCTGTGTCGCAGCGGCAATCACACCGATTTTGACGCCATTGAAGGGCGCCCACCAGTCGCTGACCTCCAGCCCGAGGCGGCGCGCGAGTTCCACGTTATTGCCCACCTCGGGGTGACCGTCAAGCGCGAGGTGGGCCGCGTAGAGATTCAGGTGGGCCATCATCAAGGTGCGCACAAGCAGCCCATAGTGGCCGCTGAGCAGGCGTGCCGGCCCCCACATAATCCCGTGGTGCACGAGCATGAGGTCGGCTTCGTGCAGCAGCGCCGCCTCGACACAGGGCAGGTGTGAATCCACCGCGCCGACGATGGTGTTGACTTCACTGCGCCCCTCAATCTGCAGGCCTTGGGGGCCGTAATCCTTGATCTCGTCAATGCGCAAATATTGGTTGAGATAGTGAACCAGTTCGTCGCGCTGCATGGGACCTCCCAAAGTGAGACTGCTTGAAATTAAGAAAAGCAACAGCTCAACGCAAAGGNNCCTTTGCGTTGAGCTGTTGCTTTTGTGCGGGGCGCACTCTAGGTGGCTTCGGGGCCGCGGCGCACGAACTTCTTCACCTGGCGCGCAAATTGGCGGCGCGGCACCATGACGCGCCGCTTGCAGGTGAGGCATTCAATGCCAATGTCGGCCCCGACCCGTGTCACCTGCCACTCCATGCCCCCGCAGGGATGGGGCTTGCGCATGAGCACGACATCACCCACGTAGAGCTTCTCGCTGATTTCCAGCATCGTGGCTGCCTTGCACGCAACTCTGGGCGCGGGCTACAAGCCCGTGACGCCAGCAAACAAATCAGATTCTACGGCGCCATTGGGCGGCGGGTAGGCCCGCGTAAAGGTGTCGTTGCCCAGCACCTGGCGCTTGATGAATTCGGGGAACATCTGCGCCCATGAGGGGCCGCCATTGTATTGGCTGGCGTGCGCCCGGCTGGCCGCATCCTTCGCCGCCATATAGGCGCGTACGTCCAGTTTGGCGGATACAGGCGTCTCCCACTGGGAAATCTCAACGAGGTTGATGTCCTTGTTGCGCCCGATCTTGCTGGGGTCCATCCCCCACAAGGGCATTAACTGCACCATAATCTTGAGAAAGCCCTTGGGGAAGGCCGTATAGTAGAGCTTCTGCACGCCGGGGGCCATGTGGAAGGCCGCCGTAACAGCCTCACAAACGCGAATGTGGTCGGGGTGGCCGTAGCCGCCGAAGGGATCATGGGTGATGATAACCTGTGGCCGCAGGCGCTTAAGGTAGCCCAGCACCTCAGCCACCAGCGTCTCGACGGGCTGCTGAATGAGCGCGTCGGGGTTGTCGTTGTCGGCCGAGCCACGCATGCCGCTGTCGCGGTAGGGTAGCGACCAAATGGAGGTCACACCCAGCGCCACAGCCGCATCGGCCAGCTCGCGCGAGCGCACCTGTGCCAGCGAAGCATGCTCCTTGAAGTCCGTTCCCTCCTCTACGGAGCCGGCGATGCCGTCCGTGGCAATAATGACGTGGACCTCTGCACCTTCTGCCGCATAACGGGCAAGGGTTCCCCCCGGCCCAAAGCTCTCGTCATCGGGATGGGCAAAAACGCCCACCAGCACGCGCCGCGTTTTTCCATGCCCTTCAGTCACACGCGCTTCAGCCACACACCCCATCCTCTCCCCTATGGCAGTCCCATGCACGTGCCGTGCACTCGGCCTTGCTCAAACAAATCTGATTAACGCCACGTCTGCTGCTCCAGCGTAACGGCATATCATTGTGGCACGCTGGGCGCGAATTGCCAAAAGCAACCGATGGTTCGCCCTCATCATGAGAGTTGCATGAGGAGCGGCAGAAAATGGGCGGGGATGGGATAATGGTCTACCGACAAAGAGAGGGTGCACTGTTATACTATGGGATACACAAGTTCTCTGTTGCTGATCGCACCCATTCGCGTGAATCCAATTGGCTCACGAAAGCGTCTATACAGGATAGACCGAATGTGGCGCGGAGCGTTCAAGGCGTCGGTGGGTGGCACGACTTGCACCTGTTGCAGCAGGAGCTCCGAGATATGAATCTGTTCATCATTCAGCGTTTCACGCATTTGATTATCCTACTGAACATGCTCTTATTCATGGTTGGTTACGCATTTATCGCTTTCTTCAGCACTTATGGGAGACCTGTTTCATGCGCATTAACGCGCTGTTGCGTGTCATCGGCACGCTGCTTTATGGATTTGTCGGCTACGAACTGGGTGTTGTCATTGCCGGGACCACCGACCTCAACACCAGCACAGCGCCCACAATCTGGGGTGCAACAGCGATTGGCGCTGTTTTGGGCTATTTCCTCTCGCCGTGGCTGGTTATGGCGCCTGCGCGCGCAGCTCGCAACGCCTTGCGTCAGGTGGAAGTGGGCGACCTTATTGCCGGGACCATTGGCCTTGCCATTGGGTTAATGCTGGCGGCGCTGCTCACCTATCCGCTTTCGCGCCTGCCACAGCCCTTTGGGCCTGTGCTGCCCTTTGCCGCCGTTGTCATCTTCGGCTATCTGGGCGCGGCCGTCTTCCTCATGCGGCGCGAAGATTTCTTCAGTTTCTTTGGCATTAGCAAACGTCTGCCCCAGGTGGCGCCCACGGGTCCCGCGACTGCGGCGCGCCTCTTGCTTGACACCAGCGTGATCATTGATGGCCGCATTGCCGACATTGCCAAGACCGGCTTCCTGCTGGGCACGCTGACAGTGCCGCGCTTTGTGCTCAACGAACTCCAGTACATTGCCGATTCGGCGGACTCGCTGCGGCGCAACCGCGGCCGCCGCGGCCTGGAGGTGCTCGACAAACTCCAGAACGCGCCCGAGGTGCGGATTGAATTTGTGGATGACGACCCATCGGATGCCACGCAGGTGGATGACAAACTCGTCTCGCTTGCGCTGCAACAGCACGCGGCGATCATTACGAACGATTTCAATCTGAACCGAGTGGCGCACCTGCAGGGCATTACCATTCTCAACATCAATGAACTGGCCAATGCGGTCAAGTCCGTCCTGCTCCCTGGTGAAGAACTGCCCATCAAGATCATTCAGGAGGGCAAGGAAGTGGGACAGGGCGTGGGCTATCTGGAAGATGGCACCATGGTTGTGGTGGAGAATGGCCGCCGCTACCTGAACCAGGAGATTCTGGTGCAGGTGACGAAGGTGTTGCAAACAAACGCCGGCCGCCTCATTTTTGCCGTGCCCAACTACGCATCCTGATGCGTATCGGGTACACTGGAAGCAAGGCGCAGGCTGGCCGTATCATCTGCTGACCCGTTCATGCCGGGTCGCGTGCCCGGCCGGCACAGCGCGCTTCATGCCAATTATCAATCATCAATCATTCAGTTTTCCTGGACACCGCCCATGCCGCTTCGCTTGTACAACACGCTTTCGCGCCAGGTTGAGGAATTCACACCGCTGGAGTCCGGCAAGGTCAAGATGTATGTGTGTGGGCCCACGGTCTACGCCGATGCACACATCGGCCACGCCATGGCTGCGCTTGTCTTTGACATGGTGCGCCGCTATCTGACCTATCGCGGCTACCGTGTGACCTATGTCACCAACTTTACCGATGTGGATGACAAGATCATCCGGCGCGCCAACGAGACCGGGCAGGACCCGATCGAAATGGCCAATGCCTTTGCACAGAAGTACCTCGAGCATTTGGCCGACCTCAATATTCAGCCCGCCGACATCTACCCCAAGGTCAGCGAGACCATGGACGAGATTTTGCGCGTGATTGGGGGGCTCAGTGATGAGGCCTACGCCTACGAACTCAACGGTGACGTTTACTTCCGCGTGAGCAAGGATGCGGACTACGGCAAACTCTCGCGCCGCACGCTGGATGAAGCGCTTGCAGGCACACGAGTTGACGAGGATTTGCGCAAGGAGAGCCCGGCGGATTTCGCACTTTGGAAGTCGGCCAAGCCGGGTGAACCGGCCTGGCAAAGCCCGTGGGGGCCTGGCCGGCCCGGCTGGCACATTGAATGTACGGCCATGTGCCTGCACCACCTGGGCGAGACGATTGACATTCACGGTGGCGGCAACGACCTGATCTTTCCGCACCACGAAAACGAGATTGCGCAGAGTGAATCGCTCACGGGCAAGCCCTTCAGCCGCTACTGGATGCACAACGGCATGTTGCAGCTTTCGGGCGAGAAGATGAGCAAATCGTTGGGCAACCTGATTACCATTGACGAGTTCCTTAGCGACCATTCGCCCGATGCGCTGCGCATGTTGATCTTTACGGGCCACTATCGCAAGCCGGTGGCCTTCAACAAGGATTCGCTCGAGTCGGCCGAGCGCGCGCTGGAGCGGTTGCTCACGGGGTTGCGGCCTGCCAAAGGCAGCAAGACGACGGGGGCCGATGCAGATACGCTGCGAGAGGCCACGGAGAATGCGCGCGCAGCATTCATCGCCTCCATGGACGATGATTTCAATACATCCGGCGGCATGGCGGCGATGTTTGAGCTTGTGCGCGCGATTAATACCGCGCGCGACAAGGGGCTTACGGGGCCGTTCTTTGAGGCAGCACAGCGCACGCTGCACGAATTGGGCGCCATTTTGGGCATGAAGCTCGAGGGCGCGCGTGCCGAGAGTGGTGTAGATGTGGCCGCCGCCCCCTTCATTGACCTGCTGGTTGAGGTGCGTGGCGACCTGCGCATGGCCAAGCAGTGGGCCGCGGCCGACAAGATTCGCAATCAACTCAATGCGCTGGGCATTGTGATTGAGGACACGCCAACCGGGGCCGAGTGGCGCTATGAGGAGCCTGCCGCATGAGCGACCTCATTGTAGGACGCCACGCGGCATTGGAAGCGCTGCGCGCCGACCGACGCCGAGCCCTGCGCTTGTGGGTTGAAGGCAGGGATGGCGACCGTGCCGGTGCAGCCGGCATTGTGGGCGAGATTCTCGCGCTGGCTGAGGCGCGCAGCATTCCCGTGCGCTATATTCAGGGCGGCCTTTTTGACAAGCTGGCCCACGAACAGGCCAACGCGCAAGGCGTTGCGCTGGAGACGGGCGACTATCCATACGTTGGCGTGCAGGAGTGCCTGGCCGCAGCCAAAGCGCGGCGCGAGCCGCCCTTGCTGCTCATCCTCGATCACCTGCAGGATCCGCAGAACCTGGGCACGCTCATCCGCACGGCCGACGCCATGGGCGTACACGGTGTGATTATTCCGGATCGGCGCGCTGCGGGTGTTACCGCGGCTGTGAGCAACGCGAGTGCGGGCGCTGTGGAGCACCTGCGCGTGGCCAAGGTGACCAACATCAGCCGCACGATAGAAGAACTCAAGGCGCAGAACATCTGGGTGGCGGGGCTGGCCGACGCACCCGAGGCGCAATTGCTGGGGGCGGCCAACCTTGATGGCGCGCTGGCGCTGGTGGTGGGCGCGGAAGGCGAGGGTATAAGCCGCCTTGTGCGCGAAACGTGCGATTTCCTGGTGCGGATGCCCATGTACGGCAGTGTGGAGAGCCTGAACGCCGCCGTGGCGGGAAGTATCGCGCTCTATGCCGCACGCCAGGCGCGCAGCAGTTAATCCAATTTGACCAAGCGCTGCGTCCAACTCACCTTGCCCATTCTCCTCTGCGACCATGCGCGTTCGCCTCATTGATCCCCACGCGCCCACGTGGAGCGCAGAACTTGACCGCATTGGTCTGCGCCTGCGCGAGCGGGATGCCGCTACACTCTTCCCCTACCACTTTCTACAGGTAACGCTGCCCCGCATTGGGGGTTGCGCGGCGTGGATTGAGGAGGATGGCACGCGCATTGGCGCGGGCTTCATCTTCCCACGTCAGCGCGACCGCGGCGGCGCGCATGTCTTTACCATGCGCTACCACTTCTTTCGCGGCATTCCCGTGCCCCCGCGCGAAGAGCTGGCCGAGGCGACGCGCGACGCCATGGCCGGGCAGGATGTATTTGTCTATGACCCCAGTGCCATGCAGGCCTATGCCTCCACGCACAAGAGCTATGGCCCTGTGGAAATTGGCCGCCCCGACGCCGACGAGGCGGCCTCGATTCCGGCGCTGCACGCGGCCATTTGGGGCAGCCCGCCCGAGTTCATCTACCCCGCCGACATGCACAGCATCAACTTTGCCGCCGCCACTTCGCTGGTGGCGCGCGTGCAGGGGAAGCCCGTGGGCTTTCTTTCGGGCTTTGCCAAGTTTGGCGGCAGGCCGCTGCCCGCCGATTGGGACGCGCGCTTTGGCGGCGATTACCGCGTTGAATCGCAGATTATGGGCGTGCTCTCGGCCTACCGCGGGCTGCGCATTGCGTATCTGCTAAAAAAGGCGCAGGCCGAGCAGGCGTGGCGCGAGGGTATTGGTGTGATCAACTGGACGGCGGACCCGCTCCAGTATCCGAATGCGGCGCTCAATTTTGGGCTGCTGCGCGCGGTTGCCTACAACTTTATCCCCGACCTCTACCCCTTTCGCAACAACCTGAACCGCGTGGCGGCATCGCGTTTCTCGCTCACATGGCTGGTGGGATCCGCACGCGTGCAGGCCGACCCCATGGCGACAGCCCAGTCGCATGTGCTGGACCTTGCGCACCACCCCGAAATTGTGCGCGTCAATGATGGCTGCGAGCAGTTCGCGCATGCCCCCGACGCGCACATAATTGCGATTGAGATTCCGGCCAACTGGACACTCTTGCAGTCGGATGATGTGCCTGCCGCCATGCGCTGGCGCGAGGCCACGGACGCGCTCTTTGCGCGCCTGATTGGCCCGGATGAGGGGCGCTACGTGGTGACAAACGCGGCCGTGCATGGCGAGCGGCGCTTTCTGGTTGCCGAGCGTGCCGGCGCTGCGTTGTGGGCGCGCCTGGGCGAAGAATAACGGCTTGAAAACAACCTCTCAACGCAAAGGGGCAAAGGAGAGCGAAGAAACGCAAAGAAATGCAACAACTCAGTTTAGGCTGCGCTGTTGCTTTTCTTTGCGTTTCTTTACACTCTTCGCGGCATTGCGTTGAGATGTTGTTTTCAAGCCGCTACACGTTGGATTAGCCCTTAACGGAGCCGGCGAGCAGACCGCGTACAAAGTAGCGCTGCAGCGAGACGAAGACCACCAGCGGCAGGATCATGGATACGAAGGCCCCCGCTGTGAGCAGGTGCCAGTCGTTGCCGCGCGAGCCGGTAATCTCCACAAGCTGCATGGTGAGCACCTGGTTCTCCTTGGAGCCGCCCAGGAAGATCAGCGCCACAAGGTAGTCATTCCACACCCACAGGAACTGGAAGATTGCGAAGGATGCCAGCGCGGGCACCGAGAGCGGAATCACCAGACGCATGAAGATGGTGAAATGCGATGCGCCATCCAGAAAGGCCGACTCAAAGAGATCGCGCGGCAGCAGTGAGATGTAGTTGAAGAGCAGGTAGGTTGCCAGCGGCAACCCAAAGCCTGTATGTGCGAGCCATATCCCCAGGAAGGTGCCGTTGAGCGAGAGATTGACGTAGTCCCTCAAGATAGGCACCAGCGCAATCTGCAAGGGCACAACCAGCATAGCCACCACCATCATGAAGAGAATGCGGCGGCCGGGAAAGCGCATCCAGGCAAAGCCATAGGCGGCGAAGGCCGCAATCAGGATGGGGATTACCGTGGCGGGTATGGCGACGGCCAGGCTGTTGAGGAACGCGCCCGAGAGATTGTCTCCCAGCTCCTGCGAGACTGTGCCGTCGGCGTTGGTCACCTCATAGCGCTTGCCCGACAGCACCTGGCGGTAGTTGTCCAGCGTGAAGTCCGTGTTCATCGTCCAGACGCGCTGCTCAACCTCAATTGTGCCGCGGCGACGGTTGCCCGACCAGCGCACGCGCGTACCATCGGGCGACTCGTATCCGGCGCGCAGGTCGGCAAAGGGCGCCTGCACGCCCTCGAGGATGGGGTCAATCGAGCTGAGGTCGATAGGGTCCTCGGTGTTCAGCTCGCGGGGGATCTGGTAGGTAGCCACCTGCTCCCAGGCGCGGTGGGGGAAAATCGTCCACCAGCCCGTCGTCTGGATGTCGGTGCGGTCGCGAATGGATGAGATCAGCAGCCCAAAGGTGGGGATTGTCCACAGAATGACGATAAGCGCCAGTGTGACATTGACGGCAATAAGCCCCCAGTTGCGCTTGCCGCGCGGTTTGGTTCTTGCCGCAGGTGCGGTCACAGTGGGGACAGCGGGTGTGGCAGCGGCCATTAGAACGCCTCCCTTTCACTGAACTGGCGCAGGTTGTAAATCATGACCGGCACCACCGCAATCAGCAGCACCACGGCGATAGCGGAGCCATAGCCGAAGTTGCGATAGGTGGAGTATTGGCGATAGAACTCGGTGGCGATCACCTGTGTGCCGTACTGGCCGCCTGTCATGACCCAGACCACATCAAAGATTTTGAGGGTGAAGATGATTACGGTCGTACTCACTGTGATAATTGTGCCCTGAATGGAGGGCAGCATGATGCGTGTGAAGACCTGCCACTCGTTGGCGCCGTCTACGCGTGATGCTTCGATCTGCTCGCCAGGGATGCCTTTGATAGCTGCCGAGAAGAGCGTCATGGCATAGCCGGCCTGGAGCCAGACCACAATCACAATGAGAAAGAGGTTGTTCCACGGCCATTGAATGGTTGTCCAGGCGCGCGGCTGGCCGCCAAAGCCTACGACAATTGCATTCAAGAGGCCAATTTGCGGGTCATTGATGTCTTTCACTTCGTAAACAAAGTTCCAGATAATGCCTGCGCCCACCATGGAAATGGCCATTGGCAGGAAGATTGCGGTCTTGCCCAGGCGGTCATAGCTGCTGCGGTCGGCCAGGACGGCGACCAACAGGCCAATGAGGATTGTGAGCGTTGCGCCAATGATCATCCAGAGGAGGTTGTTGACAAAAGCAAGGCGCATTGTGCGCTCGGTGAAGACGGCCAGATAGTTGTCGAGGCCGACGAAGCTGATGTTGTTGCGGTCGTGCAGGCTCATCCAGAAGGTGCGTACAGTGGGGAGCGCCAAATACCAGACGAGAATGGCGACAGCGGGCCCCACAAAGACGAATGGCTGGATTGCCTGCGTATAGCGAGCCGGCAGGCTTTGCACGGCCCAGTTGGCGAGCAGGTAGAGGACAAGCACGCCACCCACGCCCCAAATGATGGCTAC
>DIAV01000237.1 GCA_002415895.1 Anaerolineales bacterium UBA5069
GCAGTGACACCCATTGCTGCGTTTACACAACCCCGTGTGGGCGGCCACCGCACTTCGGCGCGCACAACGCCCTATGCTAAGATAATGCCATGCGCGTACTCGTGATCTCCGACATCCATGCAAACCAGGTGGCGCTCGAATCGGTGCTGGCCGATGCCGAAGGGCGCTATGATGCCATTTGGTGCCTGGGCGACCTTGTGGGCTATGGCCCGCGCCCCAATGAATGCGTCCAGATTGTGCGCGAGCGCGTGGGCGTCTGCGTCATTGGCAACCACGATTGGGCCGCCCTGGCGCGGCCCGGCGTCAACGTGGATGATTTCAACCCCCATGCGCGCCAAGCCGTACTCTGGACGCAGGAGCAACTTACGCAGGAAAGCCGCGATTTCCTCGACAGCCTTGCCGACGAGCCGCAGCACCCCGTTGCCACCGAGGGGCTGATTCTCACCCACGCCAGCCCTCGCGAACCTGTGTGGGAGTATATCCTGACACCCACCATCGCGCTGCAGAACTTCGCCATCTTTGACGAACCACTCTGCTTTGTGGGGCACACCCACAAGCCAGCCATCTACCAGTGGCGGCTCCAGCCCAAAGCCGCAGCCAATGGCGCGCCCGCCATGGTGGGGGATGCTGATTTGGCAGTGGAAGCCGACGCCGCCGAGCCGCAGCGCATTGCGTCGGTGGCCTACCTCCAGCCCCTTGCGGGCGTTACGGTCAACCTCAGGCCCTCGCCACGACAGCGCCTCATCATAAACCCCGGCAGCGTGGGACAGCCGCGCGACAATGACGCGCGCGCCGCCTACGGCATCCTCGATCTTGCCAGCCACACCTGGCGCGCCGAACGTGTGGCCTACCCCGTTGAACTCACACAAAGCCAAATGCGCGCGGCCAACCTCCCGCGCCGCCTCATTGACCGGCTCTCCTTCGGCTGGTAAAGCCACCACACCCCGCCTGCATCGCGTTCACAGCTGCAGCATCCCGTTCTGCTTACACGAACCCTTGTTCATCCCAGGGCGGCGCAACGTACTCCGGCGCGTCGCTCGGAACCCCGCGCCGTTCCAGCCGGCTGTAGACCTCAAGCCAGTCGGGGAACTCCTGCGCGCGCTGCTTGGCGGCCATGCGCTCCTCATCGATGCGCGATTGGTCCAGTCGCATGCGAATGGTCTCCATCACCCCCGCCGGATCCCGCACATTGAGGAAGGTAAATTCGCCATCCTGCGCGGCCGTTTGCACAAAAACATGGCCGAAGTTGAGCAGATAGTGAAGCGGCGAAGGCACCTCAAGGCGCAGATCGACAATCTGGCGCATGCCTGCCGTGCGCACCTTGTTCTGCAACCCCAGCGGGCGCTGCTCAATGTCCGTTAGCTGATCGTGATCAAGGATATAAATGTCGTTGGACCAGTCTTCCACGTTCCACCAGAGCCAGCCGGCGCACACAACAGCCAAAAAGAGGGCCAGGCCAATCAGTGCACCGGACAGTCCCGCACCATAAACGTATACGGCGAAGGCCGTCGTCGCAATCAGCCCCAGCATGGGCAGCGTGGCGTTGCGCACCAGAATAAGCCAGTGCTTGTGCCACACGCGCCGATCCCCCGTCTCAGCAACGGGGGGCGTTGCGGAGATAGACGCGCCGCCCGGTGGCACTCCTGCAATCGGGTTCGTTGCAGGAGTTAGCAGTTTGCCCGTCATGGGGTGGCGGCGGGTGGCTCCCGCCAACTTCGCCAACCAGGCTAAACCACCCGTCGCCGTCAGCGGCGGCAGGGTTGCCGCGGGAACCAGCGCCAGGCCAAGCACGCGCGCGGGCAAGACCAGCGCCCCGCCAAAACGGTTCTCCAGCGTTTTGTAGATGAGTTTTTTACCTGTTGCCTGGTAGTAGCGGCGGCGCACGTCGCGCTCGCGCGTAATCGCCTGCTGCACGCGCTTGAAGTCCGCCACGCGGTCAAAACGAATGTTGCCCCCTGGCCCCGGCGTTTGCACCTCAAGATCGGCAAAGCCAAGATACGAACCCCATACATCCTGCCTGTAATTGACATCCTGAATCTTCTCCAGAGGCGCAGCCTGCAGCTTCTGGCTAAACAGGACGACCTTCTCCTGGCGCACGACACGCAAATTGGTGACAAGCAGATAGTCGTTGAGGTAATCGGCAACACCCCAGAACCACGCCGCCAGTGTGCTGAGGCCCAGCGCAGCAACGGCCACCCAGGCCAGCACATGGGTGGCTTCCCAGCCAATCACCATAATCAGCAGCCAGCCGAAAAGTACGCTCAGAAAAACGGCGGGGGCAATACGCGCCATCGCCACAATCCAGTGCCTGCGCACTTCCAGCAAAATTCGCTCATCTGCGGCCAGCCACGCATAGCGCCGTTGCGCGCCCGCCTGGGCCACTGTGGCCGCCTTGCGGTTGAGGCGCAGTTGCGCCGCCATCTCGGCACGCCCCGATTGCTCGAGAAACGCGTTGAAGTCCTGCCAATGCAGGCGCAGCCAGTGCGCATTCGGTTCGGATTCGAGCGTGCTGGTGGCTGGCGCAAGCGACCGCAGCGCCTCTTCGTTAAAGTAGCCGGGGCCAGCCAATTGCACATCGGCCAGGGCAACACCCTCCGGCCCCACGGTGTGCACAACCGCGCGGCCGCCGGGCAGCAGCACCCACAGGCTGTCGGCCACATCACCCTGTTGCGTCATCAGGTTGCTGGCGGGCAAATAATAGTGGCTCACAAAGCCCATCAGATGGCTGCGTTCTTCGGGAGACCACGCTTGGAAGACGCCCGTTTCATCCAGCGTCTTCGTGCGCGCCGCGCGCAGGCGCGCGCCTTCCACTTCAGGAATAATGCCCGTGGCCGCCACAAAGGTTTGCCGCGGCACCACCAGCACGCGCACCACGCTGACGGCAACGGCGTTGTGCTCAAGCTCGTAGACAACACCCGCACTCGGTGGCCGCGCGCCGTAGCCAAAGTCGCCACCATTGCCCATCCACAGCGTGCGCACATCAGCCAGATCGCCATAATCAAGGCGCACCTGACCTTCGTCAATCATAAAGATGCGGTCGGCGCCTTCACCTGCCTGATAGATGGTTTCGCCGGGTGTACAGGTGCGGATTGTGGCCGCATCGGCCACGTAGGAAATGGCCACATTGTCGCCTCCGGCCAGCAGCGGCATGGTGCGCAGGCGATCAATGCGCGCAGCAGGAAGCATGCTCGCGCGCAGTTCAGGATAGCGATAGAGCAGGCGGTTGACCTGCGCGGCCTCGAGCACAATCAGGTCGCACACCGTGGCTGTGCGTGCCGAACTGCTGTGCGGCTTGCCGTTGACCAGATCAAAAAGGCCAAGCAGGTTGGGAGACCCCGCCCGCCGCAGGAGAAGCTCTTCGGACGCGGGCGCCAGCGCATTTGCGCTCAGTGCAGCGGCGCCGGCAGCATCCACGGGCAAGGCGGCAGGGCGCACACGCACTTCGTCCACCGCACCAGTGACGATGAGATAGATGCGGTCAACGCGCTGCCCCTGCGTATAAATGCGCTGGCCGCGCGCCACCCTGCGCCGCTCAATACCGTGCAGGTAGTAGCCAAGCTCGTCGGCGCTGGTAAATTGCTGGAGATAGGCAAGAGACTTGAGGAGGTCCTGGAGCGCCTGCTGATCCGCGCTGCGGCTCGCGTCACTGGGCGCGAAACCGCCGGCACGCGCTTCAGCGCGTGCGTCATCCTCTATGTCGGACGCAGCAGGGTCAGGTTGCGGGGAAGCAGACGGGCTGTCAGACATGCGGGCTTCCGTAGGGCAGTGCGGGCGGCAGCGCGGGCGGCAGTGATCAACGCAAAATGGCCGACAAATGACAGTTGCACATTACCACGTTCGCGCCAAACAGGGAAGGGACGGCATCGGGCCACCAGGGCGATTCAAAAGTCAG
>DIAV01000302.1 GCA_002415895.1 Anaerolineales bacterium UBA5069
AATCTTCAGGGCTTCTCAAAAGTTAGGGATTCGCGCTTGCACGCGCAAACGGCACCTCACCCCCGGCCCCTCTCCATGCGGAGAGGGGAGCACAACAACGGCGTCACGCCGGAGACGTGACCTACGCGCAGCGCTCCCCTCTCCGCATGGAGAGGGGCCGGGGGTGAGGTTGCCGTTGTGCGCTTGCCCGCGATATGTGGCCGGCTTCTGCGGAGCCCTGCTCTATGCAAAACGGTGTTGCAATGTCTCTGACGCTGTAGCATACTAAGCACGCATCCCCACCTCTGCCAGGTTCGCATTCGTCCTAATCTCGCCCGCACAACAATCGATCAATCGATCAATCAATCGAGACGTAACCCCAGGAATCCGCCTCCACCGAAGGAGAAACGCGATGACTCGTCGCTTGATTTCACATTGGCTAATCAGTTGCCTGCTTCTGCTTGCGCTTGCGCTGCAAGCCGCGCCCGCCTTTGCACAGACAGATGGCGACACCCCGTCTGACGACTTCACTGCCCAATTGGACGCCTTGCGCGCCAACGCGCCGACGGTCAGCGAAAGCTTCCGTGTGCCCAATGCCGACTGGGAAACAGACACGGAATCCACCAATTCCTTTATTCGTTTTGGCGATCGCACCTACCAGGTGGGCGCGACAGACCCGGAGCTCTTCGTTTGGGGCATCTCCCCTGCCGAGGCCGCCAACTTCTATGTGGAGTCCTACGCCGAGAAACTCGCCGGCCCGGCCAACAGCGAGTATGGCGTCGTCTTCCGCCAGGTTGACACCGACAACTTCTATGCCTTCATGGCCAGCGCCGATGGCTACTTCGTGCTCCATGCCCTTGTGGGCAACGAATGGACCGACCTCGTGCCCTGGACGGCCACCGACGCACTGGACCTGAGCGACGGCGCCTCGAACCTGCTCGCCGTGTACGCCGATGGCCCCACGCTCCTGCTGCTCATCAACGACACTGTGGTTGCACACTTTGAAGATGAGACCTTTGCCGCCGGCGCGATTGGGCTGGCGGTGGGCAGCTATGACGAAGGCGGCGTTGAGATTGCCTTTGATGACTTCGCGCTTTGGGATCTGGATGAGTTCGGCGCGCTGGAGATTCCGCCTTCTCTGCTCAACGATATCGTCGTGGTCGCGCCTACAGAAGTGCCGTCTGATATGCCAACCGATGAGCCAAGCGCAGAACCGACCAATGAGCCGCCCGTGGACAGCGCCGCCATTCTTAATCGCGTCGATACAGTGCGCGAGGAATCAGCCACGCTCAGCGAGGATTTCCGCCGCGACACAGGCGCATGGGCCATGGGCGATGACGGCTCATCGACGATCGAGGTGGCGCGGCGCGCGCTCAGCATCCATGTCATTGACGAAAACTGGCTGGGCTGGAGCACACTTCAGGATGTTCAGGCGGGCGATTTGTTCATTGAAGGCGACTTCCGTCTTGACAACGGCCCCACAGATACGGAGATGGGCATCATCTTCCGCTACCAGGATGATCTCAATTTCTACTTCTTTGCCATATCGGGCGAAGGCAGCTACAGCCTGTGGCGGCTTGTGGACAATAGCTGGGAGTCGGTTGTGCCATGGACCGATAGCGATGCGGTGGACGTCAGCGCAGGGGCCACCAACCGGCTGAGCGTGCTGGCCGAGGGCGACACAATTTCGCTGCTTGTCAACGACCAGGTTGTGGGCGCAGCCCAGGACAGCACCTTTGCCTCCGGGTTGGTGGGGCTGGCCGTGGGCACCTTTGACACTGGCGACGCCACCGTATACGTGGATAACGTGGACCTCTGGGCGCTCTCCGAAGTCATGGTTGCAGCGACAACGCCCGAGCCGGAGATCACGCCGGAGAGCGAGATCACCCCCGCAGCAGAGGCAACACCCGAAGCGGAAGCCACGCCCGAAGCGGAAGCCACGCCTCAAGTAGAGACGCCGCCCTCCGCTTTGGCCGCCGAGCGCGCTGTCACAGTGCGCGCAAGCGCACCCACGATCACTTCCGACTTCCGCCGTGACGATGGCACGTGGAGTATTGACGCCGAAGAAGGGGCTACCCACACCTATGCGCGGCGCGCCTTCCACATTGCCGTTGATCGTGACGATTGGGTAAGCTGGACCCGAAACCTTGAGATTGACGCCGCCGACTTCCTCGTGGAGGTGGATACAGGGCAGGTTGCAGGCCCCTTGGGCGCCGAGTATGGCGTTGTCTTCCGCTATGTGGATGACAACAATCTCTATCTCTATGCCATCAGCGCCGATGGCTACTACAGCCTCTTCAAGCGGCAGGCGGGGCAGTGGACGCCCCTGGCCCCGTGGACGGCCAGCGACGCGCTCAACACCGGTGAGGGCGCGCTCAACCGCCTGGGCGTGCTGGCCGAGGGAACGAGCATCACGCTCTTTGCCAACGAAGCGGTGCTGACTACCCTCAGCGATGACACCTTTGCCGGCGGACAGATTGGCCTTGCGGCAGGCACCTTCACCGAAGCCGGGCTGGAGGTTTCCTTTGACAACTTCAGTTTCTGGGACCTTGCCGGCAACTGAACAACATGCGCCGTCATGGGTTGCGCAGCGAGTGCCCATGAGATCGCTCCGTGCGGCTGCGCGTGCCCTATAGAATTGGACAGAATGCGCCTTCTGCGCTAGAGTTAAGGCTTGTGACGGCGTGCGCTGAATTGCACGCCACCAGGTGCCTCACCTGGGAATGACCATCAGGCGCCACCCGCGTGCGCGCACATTGCCACCGGCTGGAGCCGTCGGGAGAAGAAACACATGGCGAACACCAAGTCTGCCAAGAAGGCAGCACGTCAGTCCCTCAAGCGTCAGGCAGAGAATCGCGTCATGCTGGGCGGGTCGCGCACAGCCGTGCGCCGCGCACGCGTAGCCATTGATGGTGGCAATCTCGAGTCCTCGCAGGAGGCCGTTGTGATGGCGCTGCGCGCTCTCGATCGCGCCGCCAACAAGAACATCATCCACAAGAACAACGCCTCGCGCCGCAAGAGCCGCCTCATGCGTGCCCTGGCCAAGGCGCAGAAGGAAGCCGCGGCCTAGGCTTACTTCCTCAATTCAGCAGCATAAAAAAAGCCACCGGTCACATGACCGGTGGCTTTTTGGCGTTCAGCAATGCCCTTAAGTTGACGCAGAGGCGCAGAGGCGCAGAGAAACGCAAAGAACAGCAACAATAGCTGTCTCTTATACACATCT
>DIAV01000301.1 GCA_002415895.1 Anaerolineales bacterium UBA5069
TCGTTCTGCTGTGCCGTCGTTCTGTAGTGTCGTTCTGCTGTGGCTTTCACTGCGGTATCACGATAGGGCCGCTCTCTGGATCGAGGACATATGGATTGGAAAGAATTCCGCGCGACCTACGCGCCCAATCGCCCGCTGATTGTGGCGCATCGCGGCGTGCCCATGATGGAGCCGGAGAATACGCTCGCCTCGTTCAAGCGCGCACTGGACCAGGGCGCCGACGCGCTCGAGACCGACCTGCGCTTCACGCGCGATAACGTGCTCGTCCTCCATCATGACGCCACGCTCGAGCGCATGACCGACGGCACGGGGCCTGTGCGCGCACACACGCTGGCCGAACTCAAACAATTGCGCACGCGCAACCCCAACGGCGCCTGGAGCGACGAGCGCATCCCCACCCTGCTGGAACTGATTACGCTGACGCAGGCCAAAGTGCCGCTGCTGCTTGAACTCAAGGATCCCCTCTTCACCAACCCCGCTCACGCGCGCGTGCTGGCCGACTTGCTGGCCGCCACGGGGATGACCTCCAGCGTGGCCGTCGCCTCCTTTCACTTTGACTACGTGCAGGGTGTGCAAGCCGTTGCCCCGCAAATCCCCATGGGCTACATCACCCTCAAGGACCTGAAGCCCAAGCCCGGCGCGCAGATTCTGGGGCCGCTATGGCCGATTCTGCTGCTCAATCCCTGGTATATGGAAACGGCACGCGCACAGGGCAGCATTGTCGCGCCGCTGGACCCCAATCCTGAGGCGCGCATCGCGTGGTATCTGAGCCTGGGTGTCGACGCTTTCCTTGCCAACTATCCGGCCGCCGTGCGGCGCGCGCTTGATGCCGCCACGGCCACCACGCAGCGCTCGATTCTGTAGCCCGTGCGTCTGACCACCGACCGAATGCAGGTGGGACGCCACGGCGCGTCCCTGTCACACTGGAAACCCGTATGCCTGTAGAGAAAAAAGCACCCACCGCAGAGATTGCAAGCACCGGACACTCAGTGCTGCCTCCATCCGAAGAGAAGCCCCGCTACGTCAATACGATGTTTGCGCGCATCGCGCCCACCTACGATTTGATGAACCGGCTGATGACGCTGGGACAGGATCAGCGCTGGCGGCGCGAATTGCTCGCGTTGAGCAACCTGCCGCCGCGCGGCACGCTGCTGGATGTGGGTACGGGCACGGGCGATATTGGCTATGCCGCCATGGCGCGCTACCCGGGCGTGCAAGCCTATGGTGTTGACTTCACCTATGAGATGATGGCCGCCGGCGTGGACAAGACGCCCGGCCTGCGCCTCCCTTTTGCGCAGGCCGACACCTACCACCTGCCCTTTGCCGATGACACAATGGACGCCGTGGTGAGTGGCTTTCTTGTGCGCAATGTGGTTGACCGCGCCGCAGCCTTCCGCGAGATGATGCGCGTCACCAAACCAGGGGGCCGCGTTGTCTGCCTGGAAACGACGCCTCCCGCCGACACGCTCATCGGCCAGGGCAGCCGCCTCTACTTTGACACGATTGTGCCCTTTCTTGGTGGCCTCATCAGTGGCGACCGCGAAGCCTACACCTATCTGCCCAAGAGCACGCAGAAATTCGTCGAGCCGGACGAACTGCAACGCCTCATGGAGCAGGCAGGCCTCCGCAACGTCATCTATCGCCTGCGCATGATGGGCACGGTGGCCATCCATGTGGGCACGAAGTAATGGCATGTCAATCATCAATTCTTGATTGCGACATCCAATGACACTCGACGCGACAGAAATTCTCGAACTGCATGGCGAACGCGCGGCACAGCGCGGCAACCCCAGCATGGTGTGGCGCGCAGGGCAAAAGCGCCGCCTCGATCTGATCCTGCGCTGGGCAAGCACGCGCGCCGATGGCACGCTGGGCAATGTGCTCGTTGACGGCTGCGGCGTGGGCATGTACGCGCATGCGCTGGAGCCACACAGCCACGCGGTGCATGGCATTGACATTGAGCCCGAACATCTGGAAATTGCCCGAGTCAACGTGCCCGAAGCGCGCTATGCACTGGCTTTGGGCGAGCAACTGCCGTATGGCGATGGCAGCTTCGACCTTGTGCTGAGTCACGAGGTGCTGGAGCACGTCTATGATGACGCCATGGCCGCCGCCGAGATTGTGCGCGTGCTGGCCCCTGGCGGGCGCGCCGTCATCTTTGCGCCCAACCGTCTCTATCCATTTGAGACGCATGGCCATTACTGGAACGGGCGATATCATTTTGGCAACACACCACTGATCAACTATCTGCCCAATGCACTGCGCAACCACCTTGCGCCGCACGTGCGCACCTACACGCGCAAGGGGCTGCTGGCGCTCTTCCTGGGCCAGCCCGTGCGTGTGCTGCACCTGACGGAAATCTACCCGGGCTACGACAATCTGGTCTACAGCCGGCCTGCGCTGGGCAAGTGGATCCGCCGCGTCACCTACGCACTCGAAGCGTCACCCCTCACAACCTTTGGCATCAGCCACCTGCTGGTTGTGGAGAAGGTGAATAATGAATGACCA
>DIAV01000403.1:0-11080 GCA_002415895.1 Anaerolineales bacterium UBA5069
CAGGCCGGAGTAGTCAGGCCGGAGGTGAAGGTGTTGCTTGTCCGTGCGTACACAGCATCCAATGGTGTACACTGCCGGAACTTGCACTTCGTTCCAGCGCATACGGTTTTGGATCGTCACGCAGACATTGCAATTGCTGAACGTTGTGTTGGTGGCGCCGTTCACATGGAACAGGTAACGATGCACCATGACAGAGGCAGCACGCCTGCGCGCCGGTATTGGCACGCACCTTGAGGTTGAGCTTGTCAGCGACAACGGCACTGTCGAGCCGATGGTGCTCGACCTTGTGGCCGATGCCGCGGCTGATATTGACGCGGGGCAGGTTGGCATTGGCACGCCGCTGGCGCGCGCCCTGGTGGGGCGGCAGGCGGGCAGCACTGTAGCCTATCAGCAGGGGGATATTCGCAGTGTGCGCGTGCTCTCGGTAACACAATCCGCTGTAGCGCCGGATATGGAGGCCGCCGCGCGCCGCCGTGCCGTCTCTGATGAGGCGCTGCGCAAGGTTGAGCGCACATCCGCCGAGATCTTCTCAACCACCTTCACAAGCAAGTGGGGTGGCTACGACGCCAGCCAGATGGAGGATTGACTCGCGGCGGGCGCAGCAGGGTCCAGGTCTATGGGGTGGGAGGCGTTGGCATCCTGGGCAGCCTGACTGGCGAGGGCGTCGGCGCGCTCGTTGAGATCATGCCCCGCGTGCCCCTTGATCCAACTCCACGTAGCGCCGCCCGCGGGCGTATGGCGCGCGACGGAGGCCAGCAGCAGCTTCCACAAGTCCACATTCTTGACGGGCTCCTTCTTGCTCGTCACCCACCCCTTGCGCACCCAGCCATCCACCCACTCTGTTATCCCGCGCCGTACATATTCGCTGTCGGTGATGACAGTTACGGCGCAGGGGCGATTGAGCGCATCCAGTGCGTTGATGACGGCGCGCATCTCCATGCGGTTGTTGGTTGTTATCCTCGCGCTGCCGCAGATTTCCTTTGTAACGCCACCATATTCCAGAATGGCCGCCCAGCCACCCGGGCCGGGGTTGCCCTTGCACGCGCCATCTGTGTGGATAATCACCTGTTTTGAGGATTGTGCGGCAGGTTTGGCAGTCAACTGATGGTTGCCTCGTGTGGTGGTGTTGCACTGGCTTCACGCGGCAAGGCCAGATCGCGTTGCACAAGTTGCGGCAGGACATGTGGCCCCTGGCGCTGCACGGCGCGCCCATGGCGCAGCCCCGCCTTGCCGGCGCGCACATCGTTGGCGCTCCACATGCCGCCATAGCGAACGAATCCCGCAATCTCCCAGCCATAGAGAACCAGCCACGCCAGCAGCCCGGGCAGCCAGTAGCCCACCACCACAAACGCGCTATAGTGGCGCGCAGGGTTCTGGTCGTCCACCATGGCGGGGTTAAAGCCGCGCGTGCCAAAACGCAGAGGCGGCTGGCCCGCCATCTGGCGCAGGAAACGGAGCGGATGGCGGATATCCTCCATGCGGATGTAGGCGCACGCTGCCCCCAGCTCACGGATAAAGGCACGCGTGCCCGCCCGCCCGGGTGCGGCACGCGCAGCCATTGCTTCGATTGTGGCGATGAACTCCTCTACACCGCCCAGCGCTGCCCCGGCATGTGCCGGTTTCTGGCTTTTCGTCATGCGCAACGTTTCATGCTGCGTAGTTCCTCAAAGATAACCGGCCGCGGCAGGAGCACGCGACCGGTTATGGCAATTGCGTCAATGCTGCCGCAGGAGACGACTGTTTACAGGTGCAACGAGGCCGGTGCCGGCAAGCCTCAGGCCGTGTGGTCGGCGGGCACTTCGGCAAGGCGACGCCAGCGTTCGGCCGCGCCGTGGCGGAAGAGCGCGGGGTCAAAGTCGGCCATGAACTCCCAGCCTTCGACGGCAAGCCCTTCCTGCAGGTCCTCCGTCAGGTCAAACTCCAATGTGCGGTTGTCGGTGGTGACAACAAAATGGAGCATATCCTCGCGCCCATCATCCACAATACGGGTGACACAGGGGCGGTCGGTGCCCATGGGCTTGCGGAAGAAGGCGGCAGAGCAGCGTGCGCAGTAGGGCATGGACGCGTCACACATTCCGCGATGCATGTAGATAATCATGGTCCAACCTCCAGGGTCCAGCCAAAAGGGCCGGGATCATCATCCGGCGACAGAATATGGTTCGTGGCGAACCGTTTTGTATAGTATGCGCCTGCGCGGGCTGCAATGCAAGGGACGGATGTCATTGATTTGCATGGTAATACCAGCACGACACCAACTGTCACATCTCAACGCAAAGGTGCAAAGATGCGCAAAGCAACGCAAAGGAATGCAGAATCATTCTGCGCGTTGCTTATCCTTTGCGTTGCTTTGCGCATCTTTGCACCTTTGCGTTGAGATGTTGTTTTCGCGCCGGCATGAGTTTAATGCCTGAAGTGGCGCGCGCCTGTGAAGAGCATGACAAGCCCCAGGCGGTCCACGGCGTCGATGATTTCGGCGTCGCGGATGGAGCCGCCCGGCTGCACAACGGCGGCAATGCCATGTTTGGCGGCGGCTTCAATCGCATCGGCAAAGGGGAAGAAGGCGTCGGATGCGAGCACGGCCCCGCGCGAGCGCTCGCCCGCCTTCACACCCGCCATCAGCACCGAATCGACGCGGCTCATTTGCCCGGCGCCCACGCCCACCGTGGCGCGATCGTGCACGTAGACAATCGCATTGCTCTTGATGAAGCGTCCCACCCGCCACGCAAAGGCAAGATCGGCCAGTTGCGCCGGTGTGGGCTGGCGGCGGCTCACCACCTGCCAATGGCTTGCGTCCATATCCTCCTGGCTGCGGTCGATCTCCTGCACCAACACGCCGCCCACAATCGAGCGCAGGCTCAGTGGCCGCAGCGGCGTGCCCGAGTAGCGCAGCACACGCAGGTTCTTTTTGGTGAGCAGGCGTGCGAGCGCCTCCTCTTCGTACGCGGGCGCCGCCACAACCTCAAGGAAAATGTCGCCCAGCGCGCGGGCAAGACCCTCATCAAAGGTGCGGTTGACCGCCACAATGCCCCCGAAGGCGCTCACAGGGTCCGAGGCAAAGGCTTTGGCATAGGCTTCGGCCAGAGTGGGGGCCGTTGCCAGGCCGCAGGGATTGCCATGCTTGACGATGGCCACCGTGGGATCGGGGAAATCCTGCGCGGCCTGCCACGCACCGTCCAAATCCAGCCAGTTGTTGTAGGACATCTCCTTGCCGTGGAGCACCTCAAAGGCGGGCTGCTCGCCTGCATAGGCAAAGAGGCCGCCCTGCTGGTGGGGGTTCTCACCGTAGCGATTGAGCTGCACGCGCAGCAGGTCAATGTGCAGCGCACGCGGGATGATTGAGTCGGACGCCGGATCGGCGGGCGGCGCTTCCTCCACCTGCTGAGCGAGATAATCGGCAATGGCGCCGTCGTACGCGGCTGTGTGGCGGAAGGCCTTGAGCGCCAGCGTGCGGCGCATGTCGAGGCTGGGGCCGCCGCCGGCAAAGGCCGCTGCCACCGTGGCGTAATCCGCCGGCTCGCAGACCACAGCGACTGATTCGTGGTTCTTGGCGGCGGCGCGCAGTAGCGCCACGCCGCCGATGTCGATCTCCTCAATGGCCGTGGGCAGCGTCACGTGGGGCTGCGCCACAGTCTCGGCAAAGGGATAGAGATTGACGACCACGAGGTCAATCGGCTCGATGCCATGCGCGGCCAATTCTTCCAGGTGTTGGGGCGTGCGCCGCGCCAGAATGCCGCCGTGGATGGCGGGATGGAGCGTCTTGACGCGCCCACCCAGCACCTCCGGGAAACCGGTGACATCTTCGACGGACGTTACGGGGATATCAGCGTCGGCAATGGCGCGTGCGGTGCCGCCCGAGGCAATAACTTGCCCCCCGGCGGCGTGCAGGGCGCGCGCAAATTCAACCAGGCCACTCTTGTTGGAGACAGAGAGCAGGGCGCGGAAGGCGGGCATGGAATGCTTCCTTTCGGGTGAGGCTGCCAAACAAAAAGGGCAGCCGGACGCACAGTGGTCGGCTGCCCAACCCAGGCGTGCGGCTGTGCGAGGTGACGCGGCCACCGCTTCCCCGCGGTCTCCCGCGTGAGCGCCAGTTGCGGCTGGTCGCGATTGAGGCTCTGCGCGCGGGCGTCAGTCTGCACCCGTCGCGCAGTAGTGAGTATAGGCGGGGCGGCGCGGTGTGTCAAACAAATCGGGTGGTCGGGGGTCGGGGGTCGGGCGGTCGGGTGTGGTTGACCAATAATTGATCATGGATAATTGATCATTGGGCTATGCGGGCATTCGCTTCCAATAATCAATTATCCATGATCAATTATTGGTCAACCACACCCGACCACCCGACACCCGACACCCCACTATGCTATACTCGGGCGCGGCGGCAAGGGCCGCACCATAAGGAACGACACCATGAATCCATTCCTGCAACGATTAGCCGAACGCCCCCTGCTGGTGGATGGCGCGATGGGCACCATGCTCTTTGCGCGCGGGGCCAGCGGCGAACAATGCCTCGAGCAGCTTGTGCTCGGGCGGCCCGGCTGGGTAACCGAAATCCACCAGGCCTATGCCAGCGCCGGGGCAGATGTCATCAAGACGCACACCTTTGGCGCAAACCGGGCGCGCCTGGCGGCCTATGGGCTGGGCGATGCCGTGCGCGAACTGAACTTCAAGGCCGTCAAACTCGTGCGCGACGTGCGCGAGGTCACCGGACGCTCGCTCTTTATTGCCGGCGACGTGGGGCCGCTGGGCAAGCGCCTTGCGCCGGACGGTCCCATGACGCGCGCGGATGCCGATGCCATCTTCCGCGAGCAGATTGTTGTGCTCTGGGAGGCAGGGGCCGATCTGCTCCTCTTTGAGACTTTTACCGCGCTTGAAGAGATGGAGATTGCCATCCATGCCGCCCGCAGCCTGTGCGATCTGCCGATTGTCGCCTCGCTCACCTATGCGCAGGATGGCTACACCACGGACGGCTTTACGCCCGAGGACGCGGCGCTGCGCCTGACGCAGGCCGGGGCCGATGTCATCGGTGCGAACTGCACCGTGGGCCCCGCAGCGCTGCTCGAGACTGTGCAGACGCTGCACGCGGCAGCTCCAGACGCGCGCCTGGTGGCCATGCCCAACGCGGGCTTCCCCGAGCGCGTGGAGGGGCGCTTCATGTATCCCGCCAGCCCCGAATATTTCGCCCGTTTTGTGCCCGCCTTTTTGGAGCAGGGCGCGTGCCTTGTGGGCGGCTGCTGTGGCACAACACCCATGCACATTCGCGAAATGCGCACGCTGCTCGATATTGCACTCGCGCCGAACCCTGTTGCGCCTGTGCGGATTGAGGTGGAAGAGCCGATGGTGCTACCGGGGAGCTCGTCGGCGGCGGATTATGGCGCGGCGGATGTGGATCAGCCCACGCCGCTGCTGCGCAAGTTGCGCGCCGGCAAGTTTGTGATTAGTGTGGAGGTGGACCCGCCGCGCGCCTTCACGGCCGAGAAACAGTTGGAGGGCGCCGAGTATGCCAAGCGCATTGGCGCGGATGCCGTCAACGTGGCTGACAGCCCAATGGCGCGCGTGCGCATGGGCGCGCTGGCGCTCTGTGTGCAGATTCAGCAGCGCGTGGGCATTGAAACCATCGTTCACTACACCACGCGCGACCGTTCGCTCATGGGCCTGCAGTCGGACCTGATCGGCGCGCACATGCTGGGTGTGCGCAGCATCCTCGCGCTCACGGGTGATCCGCCCAGCCTGGGCGACACGCAGCAGAGCACGCCCGTCTACGACGTGGACTCCATCGGCCTGGCGCGCATTATCAGCCGCTTTAACGAAGGGGTGGATCTGGCCGGGCGCGATATGGGCCGCCGCGCGGCCTTTACAATTGCTGTCGCGTGCGATCCCACGCGCCCCAACCTCGATGAAGAAATCGAGCGCTTTCACCGCAAGGTGAGTGCCGGGGCGCACTTCACCATGACGCAGCCCATCTTTGATGCGCAGCTTTGGCGCACCTTTGTCAATCGCTATGAACAGGCGTATGGCACATTCCCTGTGCCGGCGCTGGTGGGCGTGCTGCCGCTGCAGGGGCACAAACACGCCAGCTTCCTGCATAACGAGGTGCCGGGGATTACGCTCACAGAGGCCACGCTGGAGCGCATGCGCAAAGCGGGGCCCAATGGCCGCCAGGAAGGCGTTGCCATGGCGCAGGAGTTGCTGCTCGAACTCAAGGATTTGCCCTACGTGCAGGGGGTCTATCTCATGCCCAGCTTTGGGCGCTACGAGCTGGCCTGCCAGGTGCTTGAGGTGCTGACGCCCGAGTCGCACCACATTTGACGCAAATGTGGTGCAGTGGTGGCGTTCACTCCGCTATGGCGTTATGCGCCGCGGCCAGCGCCACGACGAACGCAATTGCCTGCGTACGGTTGTGGCTGAGGCTGATTGACCACGCGCTGATGTCCATGGCCGCGGCGCGTTGCTGCGCGCCACCATGCAGCCGCACTTGCGGCGCGCCTGACTCAATCCGATCCACCTCGATGTCGGTCCAGATGACACCGGCGCGCCAGATGCCTGTGCCCAGCGCCTTGGCCACAGCCTCCTTGGCGGCAAAGCGCACGGCCAGCGATTCCGTGCGCGTGCCACAGATGGTGCGTTCGCTCGGCGTGTAGACGCGCGCCAGAAAGCGCTCGCCGTAGCGCGCCACGGCCAGGCGCACGCGTTCGATTTCAATGAGGTCTACACCGGTATGGAGCATGGGAGTCCGGAGGGTTGCAGGTTATCAACTCGCGTGACGCACAACCTGTATGCGGAAAGAGCGGAAAAAACGGAAACACCATGCACAGTTTGCCTTTTGCAACTGGCCTCTACGCCTGTGGGCGCGGCAAGCGCCACGCGCCGGTTTCCTGCTTTTTCCGCTGTTTTCGCCCTTTCCGCGTACAGTTTGTGCGCAACGTGGGTTAACAATTCTCAATTATGCCTTGCTTCCCGCCGTCACAATCGCCAGCGCCTCAGGGCGCAGGTAGGTGTGCGCGACGCGCTGCACGTCGTCAACAGTGACGGCGTTGATGATGGCCGGGTAGCGCGCCAGGAAATCCAGCCCCAACGCGTTCCATTCCATGCTCAACAGCGTGGCGGCAAGGCCGTCATTGGTCTCCAGGGTCAGCGGCAGCACGCCCGTGAGATAAGCTTGCGCGTCGGCCAGTTCCTCGGCGGTGACGGGCGCCTGCGCGATCTTGTCAATCTCGGCCAGCATACTTTCCACGGCGCGCTCCATGTCGGCGGGATTCACCCCTGCGCCTGCCAGCCAGACGCCCGAGTCGCGCCCGGCATCGAGCGAACTGTAGGCATAGTAGGCCAGCCCCTGCTGCTCGCGCACCACCTCGCCCAGGCGGCCCATCATGCCAAAGACGCCCAGGATGGTGTTGGCCACGCGCACAGCGTAGAAATCGGCGTGGTTGCGCGCCACCGCCTGCACGCCCAGCAGAATGTCGGACTGCACCTTGCCCGCCATGGGCACGTGGAGGCGCGTGGGTTGTGTTAGCGGCGGCAGCGCGGGCAAGTTACGCGCGGGGGGCGTGGCCTGCCAGCCGCCCAGCGCATTTGCCAGCAGATCAACCGCTGCCTGGGGCGCAATGTCGCCGCTCACGGCAAAGATCGCACCCTGCGGCCCATAGTGGCGCGCGTGGAAGGCGGCCACATCGTCGCGCGTGATGGCGCGCACACTCTCCACGTAGCCGCTGACGGGCAGGCCCAGCACATGGCCGCCGTATACGGTTTCGTAGAAGCGCAGCGCGGCCATGGCCGAGGTGTCCTGTTCGCGCTCCTGCAGGCGCACAAGCTTCTGGCCGCGCACAATGTCAAAGAGGGGCCGCGGCACGGTGGGGTTGCGCAGGGCGTCGGCCATAACGTCCACCAGCGTAGCAAAGTCCTCGCTCAGGCAGGTGATGCCCACGTTGGCGGCATCGCTTTCGCTGGAGAAGTAGAGCGACGCCCCCACCGACTCAATGGTCTCGTTGAAATGCGCGTAGGTATAGCGTGCGCTGCCGCGCGAAAGCATGGCCGTGGTAAAGCTGCTGAGCCCCGTTTTGCCGCTGGGGTCATCCACTGCGCCCACGTCGAGCATGCCTTCGAGGACGACCACGGGCGTGGTGTGGTTCTCGCGCACCAGAATGGTAATGCCGTTGGCGAGCACAACGCGCGTGATTGTGTCGGGGCCGGGATACGAAAGGGTGCTGCTCATGCGCCCACCGCCGGCTCGTTCATGGCTGCGCTGTCCTCGTTCTCATCGTCCCCATCGTCCCCATCGTCCCCATCCCAGCCCTCGTCCTCGAGCAAATCAGTCGCGTCGGGATCGGGCACGTACCAGCCCACCACCTGGCGCGCCGGTGCGAAGTAATGCTGCGCTACGCGCTGCACATCGTCCAGCGTTACGGCGGCGAGGCGCTCAGGCCACTCTTCCAGCCACGCCTGTCCCGTCACCATCTCGGCAAAGCCCAGCCAGTAGGCCTGGTAGGTGACGCTGTCGGCCGAGTAGGCGAATTGGGCGCGCGTTTGCTTGATGGCCTGCGCAAGCTCCTGCTGTGTGATGCCATCCTGCTGCATCTTGCGGATTTCGCCCCAGAGAACGGACTCAATCTGCGTGTGCTCCACCTCGGGCGCGAGCGTCACAAAGAAGGAGAAAAGGTCGGGGTCAATTGTGGGGCGATAGCTGCTGCCGGCATCGGCAGCAAGACGGCTTTCCACCAGCGCCTTGTAAAGGCGGTTGGTGCGTGCGTTGCCGCCACCCCCTGCCATGCCCAGCCCCTTGGCTCCGCTGAAGACGGCATCCAGCACAATCAGGGGGAAGAAATCGGCGTGGGTGGCGGCGGGTGCGCGGAAAGCCAGCGTGAGGTAGGCGGTGGGATCATTGCCGCGCAGCACCACGCGCCGCTCGGCCAGTTGTTCCGGCTCCACGATGCGCATGGGTGCAGGCTCGGGGCCGCGCGCAATGGCGGCAAAGTAGCGTTCAATTGCGGCTGCCATGGTGGCGGTGTCAAAGTCGCCCACGGCCACGGCCACAGCGTTGTTGGGCGTATACCACGCGCCATAGTGCGCGTACAGGTCATCGCGCTGCATGGTGTGCAGGTCACTCTTCCAGCCGATAATGGGGTGGCGGTAGGGGTGCGCGTAGAAGGCCAGCGCCTGCACTTCCTCGCTGAGCAGGTAGGCGTAGGAGTTTTCGCTCCCCTCGCGCTCGCTGATGATCACCGTGCGCTCCGACTCGGCCTCGGCCGGGTCAAAGAGGCAGTTGGCCATGCGGTCGCTCTCCACCTGCAGGGCAAGCTCAATGCGGTCGGCGGGGAAGGTCTCGAAATAGGTAGTCCAATCCTGCGACGTCATGCCGTTGAAGGAGCCACCGGCGCGCGACACCGCCTTGTCGAACTCCCCGCGCGGGAAGAGTTCGGTGCCCTTGAAGAGCATGTGCTCAACCCAATGGCTAATGCCGGTGAGGCCGGGCGCCTCGTTGCGGCTGCCCACGCGATAGAAGATCCAGAAGCTGGCCACAGGTGCGCTGTGGTTCTCGCGCAGGAGCACCTGCAGGCCGTTGGCAAGTGTGGTGCGGTGGAGAGGGGTTGGGGTCATTGATTGGGTGATTGGGTGATTGGGTGATTGGGTGACGGTAAGTAGTAAGTGGTAAGTGGTAACCCGCTGCATGGCCGAGACGCACGGCCGGAGGGGCAGTTGTGCGTACTATGCGGTGCGCCACGGCTCGCCACCCTAAACCATCAGCGCCGGCACAAGGCCGGCGCGTGTGGTCTGATCTGCATTCTGTTGCGTGCAGCACGCGCAATCGCTGTGGCTACGCCACCTGCTCAGCCGCAGGTGATTCGGCCGCGAGCACTTCCGTTACGGCAGGCAGCACTGGCGTTACTTCGGCCCGATTGTTGCGCGGCGTTTCGGCAAACTCCTGAAAGTAATCGTTCTCGTCGCGCAGGTGGCCGCGGCCTACAGCACGATAGGTAAAGCCAATTACACCCATCTTGTGCGGGTCATAGATGTTGCGCCCGTCAATCACCACAGGCCGCGCCATCAAGCTTTTCATGCGGTCCAGATCAAGCTGCTTGAACTCATTCCACTCTGTGCAAACGAGCAGCGCGTCCACGCCGTTCGCGAGATCGTACGCGTCTTCGGCCAGCTTGAGGCTGGGCAACATGCGCGCGGCATTGGCCATGGCCACGGGGTCATAGCCCGTGACAATCGCGCCTTCGTTCTGCAACATGCGCGCAATCTCCAGCGCCGCCGACTCGCGAATGTCGTCGGTGTTGGGCTTGAAGGCAAGCCCCAAAATGCCGATCTTCTTGCGGTCAAGGCGGCCATCGAGCGTTTCGCGCAGGTTGAAGACGGCCCAGCGGCGCATGTCGCGGTTAATCTCCATGACGGCGCGCAGCAGCGAGGGGTGCGAACCATGCACGAGTGCCATGTGCTCCAGCGCCTTGACATCCTTGGGGAAGCAGGAGCCGCCGTAGCCCAGCCCGGCATTGAGGAAATGGCTGCCAATGCGCTTGTCAAAGCCCATGCCCTGCGCCACCTCTTCCACATCGGCGCCCAGCTTCTCGCAGATGAGCGCGATCTGGTTGATGAAGCTGATCTTGGTGGCAAGGAAGGCGTTGCTGGCGTACTTGATCATCTCAGCCGTGCGCAGGTCTGTCATAACAATGCGTGTGCGCAGGGGCAAATGCAGTTGCGCCACCTTTTCGGCCGCGTCATGGTTGCGGCTGCCGATGACCACGCGGTCGGGGTTGAGGAAATCGTGAATCGCCGATCCCTCGCGCGTAAACTCGGGGCAGGAGACAACAGCAAAATCAAGCGGCTTGGGCTGGCTGTGCTTGATGATGTCGGCAACCCAGTCGCCCGTGCCCACAGGCACAGTGCTCTTGTTAATGACAATCAGCGGGCGGTGCATGGTTTGGGCAACGCTTTCGGCGGCCATGCGCACATACTGGAGATCGGCCTCACCGTCAACACCGCTGGGCGTGCCCACGCAAATGAAGATAAAGTCGGCATCGGCCAGCGCCTCAGCGTAGGAGGTGGTGAAGCGCAATCGTCCCGAGCGCACGTTGCGCTGGATCATCTCGCT
>DIAV01000403.1:11288-16845 GCA_002415895.1 Anaerolineales bacterium UBA5069
TCTTCATGCCAATGTCTCCCTAAACGAATGCGTCTCAGGTTGGTGGCTGGCGAGGCGTAATTGATCATTAAGTATTGATCATTGGTTATTGGTAACTCGTAATTGGTGAATGACAGGCGCTTGGAACCAGTTACCAATTACCAATTACCAATAATCAGTTGTCAATGACCAATTTTCAATTCCGCCTCTTCAGCCATCACTGCTTTTGCGCCGTGGCCACTGTGGTCTCGGCGGTGCTGAAGTCGCTCCAGCGCAGTTGTTGACGAATAAAGTAGTAGCCTCCCACGAGTGTCACGGGCACCCAGAGCGCCACGTGCAGCGTGAGGATATAGCTTGCCGCCAGGCTCGCATCCACCCCATAGGCGCTGAGGATGAGAATGCCCGGCACGTCAAAGGTGCCGATATAGCCCGGCGCGGAGGGCAGCGTTGTGGCCAGGTTCACAATGCCGTTAACGAGCATGAGCACCAGGAAGGAGACGGTAAAGGGGAAGGCCTGCATGACAAACCAGTACTTCACCGTTTCAATCAGCCAGATGATAATGCTGGTGGCAAAGATCATCACAACATCGGTTGGGCTGCTCAGACTCCGCAACCCCTCAAGAAAGCGGTGGTAGATGTCGTCAATGGCCGGACGTGCGCGCGCGGGCAAGAGGTGGCGCGAGAACCAGCCGTAGATGGCGGTCAGCCGTTGGGGGCGCACAGCTGCCCACACAAAGATCAGCGTTGCCCCCAAAAAGAGCACCGTCATTGCCACAACCAGGTTGCGCAGGTTGGTGGGCATGGGCGCGAACGGGAGCGCAAGGAAGACAAAGAGCAGCATCGTCAGCCCGTCAAAGATGCGCTCAATGAAGACTGTGGCAAGGCTGGAGCTGACGGCAATGCCTTCCTGCTTCTTGAGCATGACCGAGCGGATGACCTCGCCGGCGCGGAAGGGGTAGACGTTGTTGCCGAAATAGCCAATGCAAACCAGCGGGTAGAGCCGTTGCGTAGAAACCGGCTTGAGGTGGCGCAGCATGTAGTGCCAGCGCCACGAGCGCACCCACAGGCCAATAAAATAGACGATGATGCCCGGCACAATCCACCAGTAATTGGCGGTGCGGAGCGATGCGGCCACCTCGTGCAGGTGCAGGCCGGGCAGCGCCAGGTAAATAAAGATGGCGCTGATTAGGATTCCAAGCAGGAGCTGCAAATACTTACGCTTCAAGTGCCGGCCTCAGTCATGACCAAAGTCACGGCAGCATACCACAAGGCACGCGCGTGAAGCGAATTGGGGCGCTCCATTGTGGGTGTGAAGAATGAAACTGGGGGCCGCCCGTTGACGGCCCCCAGTGACTCATTTGCCTATTCGATTGCGTAGAGATTAGGGGATGACGGGGGTTGCCATCATGGCCGGTTCGACGGATTCGCCCAGGATTTCCTCCATGGCCATGACGTGCGAGCAAACGCTGCGGAGATTGAACTCCTCGCAATCACAATGCCACGTTCCGCGTTCATAGCTAACGATGTGGTTGGAATTGTCGCCATGCAACTCGACTTCGAAGCTATGCACCTTGACGCGTTGATCGCGTTCCATTGCGTACTGGCGGGCCTTGAGAATGCGGCTGGCAGCTGAATCCACGGGTGAATCCTTTCTGTTTGAACGGTCGGCACGTGTACGGACAGCAGATTTCACCGACAACAAACCATGAATATTTCGACTGATCGGGCTTGCTCAATAAGGAGCCGGCGCTGTGTGCGCAGGAATCTGTACGACGCGCACGGTACAGGGAGGGGACGCACAACAAGCCCTAGAAACAACAACACCCAGGCGCACACTGCACCCAGGTGTCTTCACCATACAAAATTGCAGTAGGGAACTGGCATTATGCGAAGCACTGTCGCACCTCCTTTTCAAGCAAGGTCCCGGAACAGGCGGGAATGCCGGACGTAATCGCCGCATGCACCATGCAAATCCATGCGGGGATGAGAGGGCAGCCACCGGGGAGTTGAGGGAGGGACCGACCTTCCCGGCATCCATCTCCGGGCCGCTGCGGCGTGGCTGAATTACCCTCTTGTGACGTCAGTATAGCGCCTGATGGCGGCGGCTGTCAACCGACGCAAAGGGTGGCCCCAGGGTGATTCAGAAGTCAGAATCAGGGTGAGGTGCTGTTTCGCCTCAGCGCGCCTGAATGCGGAAGCCTGGCAGTGCATTGTCCGGTTCCCAGGCAACGGGGAGCGCCAGCGGCGAACCGGCAAAGTCAAGTTCGCCCTGGGCGGCGCGCAGGCGGTCGCTGAGTTCGCTCAGGTTGGCGCTTGGGTAGCGCCCCAGTTCATTTTCCAACGCGGCCCATTGGGCAACTTCGGCGCGCAGCATGTTCTGCTCCAGCGGCGTGGGCTGCGCTTCGGCAATGGCCTGCACAATGAGTTGGATGTTGGCGAGCAGCCCGGCCAGCTCGCTCTCCAGCGCCGGCCGTCCGGCCTCCCACTCGGGCACAAGTGACAGCCCCAATGCGCTGTTGGCGACCTGGAGCTTGAGCATGAGCCACGCGCGCGCATCGAGCAGAAGCCCCAATTGCGCCTCGCGCGAAGGCGCCACGGCAATTGCCGTGCTGTAGGCAACGCTGCGCTGCTGGTCTTCGTTGAGCAGGGCAGCGCGCAGTGTGGCGATCTCCGGCTCCACATCAATGCCGCCGGTGAGCACATAGCGATCGGCGAGGTTGCGTGCGGCCAGCGTGCGGGTGTCCGTAGCCTGCTGCACGTTGGGATTTGCAGCCGGCGGCGTGGTGATCAGCGGCCACGAGTTGGCAAGCAGAATGCCTGTGGCGTTGACGAAGGGGTTGCGCACAAGGTCGGCGACTTGTGCGGAGAGGTCAGGCGCATCCAGCGCGTCTACCACAGGCTTGAGGTTCTGCAGCAACTGGCTGCGCTGGGCGGGCAACAGGTCGGGCGCCTGCGCAATCGCGCGCAGGGCCTGGGCAGCGGCGGATTGTGCCTGATCAGGCACGGCGGCAGCCTGCAAGCCTGCTGCGGCCTGCGTGAGGATTTGGCCCCGTTCCAGCGCGCGCAGGGCCACATCCAGCGCGCCAATGGAGACCGTTTGGGCGTAGGCCAGCGCGGCGCGTGCGCCGTCATCGGCCGTGTTGGCATCGAGCCAGCGATGGCCCAGTTGCTGCCAGAGTGCGGCCCGCTGCGAGGCGGTGGAGGCTGTGTCAAAGAGGAGGAGCGCGGCGGCAGTGGGCAGTTCGCCGGCCTGGATGGCCTGCGCCGCGAGTGCGCCTGCAGGGTCACCCGCAAGGTTGCGCACGGCCAGGGCGGGCTGCACCTTGTCGCTTTGCAGCAGCGCCATGGGCCCTGTGACGTTGCTTTCATTACGATTGGCAAGCAACCAAAGCACGCCCAATGCCGCCATGCCTACAAGCAGGGAGGCAATGAAGCCAAGCACAAAAACCAGTTGCAGGCCGCGCCGTTTGCGGCGCGGTTGTGCGCCATAGCCGCGCACGGAGTCATCGGAGGACATGATGCGTCAGTATACCACCGGGGCGTGGTGAGTGGTGAGTGGGGCGTGGTGAGTTGAAGCGAGCTTTCCGATTTGGGAAAGCTCGCTTCAGATGGGCCGCAGCAAATCACTGGCGGCCTGCCAACTTTCCTGCGTTTGGCGCTATTGGGTACAATGGGGCGTAATGCACTGATTGCCCCACAGCGCGCCGCTCCCGCGTGCCGCAGCGTCAACCCAATCCCGTTGTTTATTTGCTCCATTGCGAAGGAAGGAACCTATGCAAACCGATTTGCGCGGCCGCGATTACATTAGTGATATGGATTTCAGCAAGGAAGAGATCGACACCGTGATCGATGTCGCGCTCAAGCTCAAGCGCGATCGCGCGCTGGGCATCCCCCACCCCCTCCTGCGCGACAAGACGCTGGCCATGCTTTTCTTCTTCTCCAGCACGCGCACGCGCTCCAGCTTTGAATCGGGCATTGCGCAACTGGGCGGCCACGGCGCGTTTATCGATTCCGACACCACGCAGATCAGCCATGGCGACACAGCCAAGGAGATCGGCGAGATTTATGGCCGCTACTATGACGGCATTGCCATTCGCCAGTGTGATTGGGGTGTGGGCAACAAGTACATCAACGAGGTGGCGCAAGCCAGCCGCGTGCCCGTGCTCAACATGCAGTGCGACGTCTATCACCCCTTCCAGATTCTGGCCGACCTGCTCACCATCATCGAAAAAGTGGGCGACCCGCGCGGCAAAACGATCAATGTCTCCTGGGCCTACGCCTCAAGCTATCAGAAGCCCATTTCCGTGCCCCAAAGCCTGATTCTGCAGATGAGCCGCTTCGGCATGAATGTGCGTCTGACGCGCCCGCCCGAATACAAGCTTATGCCCGACATTGAGCAGCAGACGCATGACAACGTGAAGAAGCATGGCGGCAGCTTTGAGGTGATGGACGACTTCGACGCCGGCTTCAAGGATGCCGACATTGTCTACCCCAAGTCTTGGGGCGCGCTGCTGACCACCGACGACAACGCCAAGAGCGCCGAAATCGGCAGGAAGTACACCAACTGGATCACCGACGAGCGGCGCATGGCGCTGGCCAAGCCCAACGCGCTCTACATGCACTGCTTGCCTGCCGACCGCAACATTGAGGTGACCGACGGCGTTATCGACGGCCCCAACTCGGTGGTCTATGACGAGGCCGAGAACCGCATGCACGTGCAGAAGGCCGTTATGGCGCTGACGATGCGCTAAGGACCTGCGGAAGGAACTGCGGGTACGCAGAAAAAGCGGAAACAACAGAAAAGACAGGAAACAAAGCCCCAGCGCGTCATCCGCGTATTTGCCTTTGTTTCCTGTCTTTTCTGTTGTTTCCGCTTTTTTTTTGCGTACCCGCAGTGATTGGGTTGTGTTCGGCAAGCAACTTTGGCGCGGTGGTCGTGTTCTATCTCCTGCGCAGGCGAGATTCTTGGTGAGTGAAGACGAAAGCAGCTGAACATGAGCATCTTGAAGCAGAACGCGCAAACAGCGCAACGCTGTGGCCCCTATGGGCGCATCATCGGCTGGGGCAGCTATGTACCCGAGCAGGTGGTCACGAACCACGAACTCTCGCTGCGGCTGGACACAAGCGATGAGTGGATTGTGCAGCGTTCGGGCATTCGCGAGCGCCACATGGCGGGCGCACACGAGACGACATCGAGCATGTCGGTGGAGGCAGGGCGCAAGGCACTGGCCCGCGCCGGACTCACCCCCGGCGATCTCGATCTGATCATCGTCGCTACCTCCACGCCCGACTACCACACGCCGCCCGTCTCCAGCCTGGTGCAGGCGCAACTGGGCGCGACAAATGTGCCCGCGTTTGTGGTCGTTACCGGCTGCACGGGCTTCGTTTATGCCTACAGCGTGGCCAACCAGTTTATCCAGACGGGCGCGTACAAGACCATTCTGGTGATTGGGGCCGAGCTGCTCAGCCGCTTTGTGGATTGGCGCGACCGCTCCACCTGCGTCCTCTTTGGTGACGCCGCGGGCGCAGTGGTCATTCAGGCCACCGACGAGCCGTGCGGCATGGATTCGTTTACGCT
>DIAV01000238.1:0-580 GCA_002415895.1 Anaerolineales bacterium UBA5069
CCCAGCATGGCAGGAAACAAGGCGGATGGCTGTAGGGCGCGGCGCAATCAGCGCAACAAAGCGAAGCTTCCGCTTGGGGAAGCCTCGCTTTGGATGGTCCTCGCACAACAGCCGAGGTTGTCTGTTATGTTCGTGGCGCACTCAGCCCTTGGCTGTGCTGACCTTGAAGACGTCGTACTTTGCCACGGCCTCGCGCACGTAGGCCTCCACCACCGCCACGTCAATCGCATCCGCCGACGCATAATCGAGGTTGCCGATTGTGGTTGAGCCGTAGCGCAGCAGCTTCGCCTTATCCTCGAGCATGGTCCCCCACAGAAAGCGCAATGTTACAACCTTCTTGGTTGCGCTCACAGCACAGACCCAGTTGCGGTAATCCCCATGCAGCCCATACATGAGGATGCCGTAGCTGATCTTTGCGGCCAGCCCGGGCGCGGCGCGCCGCACAACCGCATCCAGCACTGTGACTACAGGTGCAAAGCGCGCGTCAATGGTTCCCAGGTATTTCTCAAGGACATTTTCGTCCATCTGCAAGCTCCTTGCGCGAGGCCCGATTTGCGCCGCAGTATACCCATTTGCGCCT
>DIAV01000238.1:746-4255 GCA_002415895.1 Anaerolineales bacterium UBA5069
CAAGCTGTGCTGGCTTTAGCAGTAGGCCGGCAGCATGTCTCCGTGCGCCTCAATCAGGTCATCCACCATGTGGGTAATCTGATCCATGTCCAGTTCGGCGGCGGTGTGTGGGTCCAACATGGCGGCCTGGTAGATATAGTCGCGCTTGCCGGTGAGGATGGCCTCGACGGTCAACTCCTGCACGTTGACATTGGTGCGCATGAGCGCCGCCAACTGTACGGGCAGTGTGCCGATTTTGGTGGGCTGCAGGCCGTTCTTGTCCACCAGCACAGGCACTTCCACACAGCAACCCTGCGGCAGGTTGTCAATCAGGCCCTTGTTTTCCACATTGCCATAGATGACGCGCGGCGTACCCGTCTCCATGCTGTGGATGATGCCCGAGCCGTACTCGTGGCTGCGCTCCACCTTGTTCAGGTTCTCGAAGTTGTTCACAACCAGCGGCATGTGCTCGGGCGCAACGCCCGCCGTGGCCATGGCGGCGGCAAACTCGGCCGACAGATCCAGATCGGGCTGCTCCAGCTTGCGGCGCATGAACTCCCAACCGGTAATCTGCACCTCGCAGCGGCGCAGATACTCATCCAGCGGTACGTTGAACTCCTCGAGCAGGTCGGGGCGGTCGCGCTTGATAAACCACGGCACGTACTCGGCAAAGTGCTCCGAGCTTTCCGTCACAGAGTAGCCAAAGCGCTTGAGGACCTCATAGCGCACGCGGTTCCAGTCGGGCACACGCGCTTCGGCCAGCACCTGGCGAATGCGCGGGTAGAGGTCTTCCGTCTCACCATTCTGCTTGCGCTCAAAACGCAAATAAAAGGCCATGTGATTGATACCTGCGGAGACGTAATTGATCTCCTCAATCGGCACGCCAATATCCTCGGCCAGTTGCTCGGCGGTGCCCTGCACGCTGTGGCAAAGGCCCACGGTCTTGATGCTGGTGGCGCGACTCAGCGCCCAGCAGTTGATGGCCATGGGGTTGACGTACTGCAGGAAGGTCACATCGGGGCAGACTTCTTCCATTTGCCGGCAGTAGTCGAGCATAACGGGCACCGTGCGCAGGCCGCGCATAATGCCGCCAATACCCAGGGTGTCGCCAATGGTCTGCTGCAGGCCATATTTGCGGGGGATCTCGAAGTCGATTACGGTGCTCGGCTTGTAGCCACCCACCTGGAACATGGCAATGGCGTAGTCGGCGCCCTCGAGCGCGACGCGCGCGTCGGAGGTGGCTTCAATGCGCGGGTGCGCGCCGGTGACGGCAGCAATATTCTGCGCCACTGTCTTTGAGGTTGCGAGCCGGTCCGCATTAATGTCGAAGAGGCTGATCGTGGAATCGGCCAGTTCGGGATAGCTCAGAATATCGCCCATGAGGTTCTTGGCGAACACGGTGCTGCCGGCGCCAATCAGTGTTACTTTTGGCATTGCACGTTTCCTTCAGATTGAATCAGAAAATCGTATTCGAGTCGGGCCAGCATACTTTCCTGCCAGCACTGTGTGCCATCCAGACTGGAAGCGCTGTAAGGGCTGCGCTGCTTGGCGCAAGGCCACGAAGCGGGCAAAGGCACAAGGCAGAGCAACGGCAGGAAAGACTCTCTCTTGTGCCCGCTTCAGCACCTGCGTGCATGCGCTCTGCGCGGGCTATACCCTGTTTTTGCTCTGCCTTGCGCCTTTACCCCTATCGCGGCGCCCTTGCGTCAAGCTGTTGGTTCGGCGCCGGCACCTAATGCCGGCGCACTGCACGCATGGCGGACGAAGGGCGGAGGTGATGGAGCGGTGTGCTGCTCCATCACCTCCACGTCATGGTTCAGGCTGATTACTGGAACAACGCGTCAACTTCCTTGTCGGCTGCCGTAAGCGCCGTCTCTGCATCCGACTGGCCCAGCAAAACGCCCTGCACAGCCGGCGTCATGATGGAGCCAACGTTGGAGGCGAAGTCGGTGACGGGGAAGAGGAAGGTGCCACCCTCTTCGAGCGCCTGTTCGGTGAAGGCCGCGACATCCAGCCCCTTCTCCTGATAGGCGGCGAGCGCCAGATCAACGGCCGACTGCTGCGCGGGGAAGACAACGCCGTAGCTGCCGACAATATCGGCGCACTCTTGCGAGGCGAGGTACTTCACCAACTGCCATGCCTCTTCCTGGTGCTCACTGCCTGTCCAGATCGAATCGGCAAGGCCGTTGAACATGCTCTTGCGGCCTTCGGGGCCAATCGGCAGGCGGGCAAAGGCAAAGGGCGCTGTGGAATTGGCGGCGAAGTCGCCAATCATCCACGAGCCGTCAGCGGTCATGGGGACGGTGCCCGCCTGGAAGATGGCGGCGCTGCCCAAGCTGGAGGACTGCTCGAGCGGCATGATCAAGCCTGCGGCCATTTCGTCGGCAATCCACTTGATTGTGGCAATGAAGCGCGGGTCCTCATAGTTGTAGGAGGTTGCATACATGCCGTCGGCGTGCTGCCAACCCGTGGTGTTCGAGAGCCACGACCATTCAGTCTGCCCATACGCGCCGCCGCCATTGCTGCCGGGCAGCACAAAGCCATACTGCTTGACCTTGGTCTTGTCAAAGTCGGGGCTCAGGCCATTGTTGCCGGCTTCGTCGGTGGCCAGCTTGGCAATAATTTCGCCAAAGGTGCCGCCATCTTCCGGGTTCCATGTGGCGCTGTTCAGTTCTTCTTCGGTCACACCGGCAGCGGCCAGGGCATCCTTGCTGTAGATCACAGCGACAGTGTCCCAGTCCTTGGGCAGGCCAAAGCGCTTGCCGTCGCGGGTCCAGAGTTCGGCAAGGTCGCCAATGTAGGCGCCGATGTCAACGCTGTCGCGATCAACAAAGGGCTGAATGTCAACCAACTGCTCCTTGGCGGCAAACTCGGGGTACTTGGCCAGATGATTGGTGAAGACGTCCGGGGCCGTGCCGGAGACCATGCCTGTCTGAATGCCGTTCCAGTAGTCATCCCACCCGCTCTGGGTGATGTTGACCTGGATGTTGGGGTTGGCAGCCGTGAAGTTGTCAACGCACTTCTGGTAGGCGGGCTGCTGGTTCGAATCCCACAGCCAGTACTCGAGGGTGACAGCGTCGGCGCTGGCGGCCGGTGCAGCCTCGGCAGGGGCGGCGGCAGCGTCGGCGGGCGCGGCGGCGGCATCAGCAGCAGGCGCTTCAGCAGCAGGGGCGCTGCTACCACCACCACCACAACCGGCCAGCATGAGGCCAACGATCACCATGATCGCCGTCAAGGTATAGAACTTGCTTTTCACGTGGAATCTCCTTTGCCTGAGTTGTTCAGGACGACAAAAGTGAACCGATACAACGAAGTGCCAACAACAAACAGAAGTCACAAACAGGCACTGCCACTGGTTAACCTGACTCGAATCCCGTTCCTGCAATCACCTGCACAGGGCGCAAGCGCAAGGAACCAACGATATGTGAAGACCCCTGAGCGCGTGGCGCCATAGCGCTCGTTGCCTTTGGGAGGAATTCCAATGTAACCCGCTGCGCGCTTACTTGATGCCCTGTCTCTTATACACATCT
>DIAV01000014.1 GCA_002415895.1 Anaerolineales bacterium UBA5069
CATGCCCCGCCCGTCGATCAGCCTCGACGCGCTCGTGGCTGCATTCCGCCGCCCGCGCGTCGGCCCCATCCTGCACACGCGCTTCTTCTACGGGCTGGCCTTTGCCATGTTCACCTCAATCTTCAGCCTCTACGCCGCAGGCGGGCCGCTCAATCTCTCGCCGCAGAGCACAGGCTTCGTGCTGGCCTATGTTGGCCTGCTCTCGGCCATTGTGCAGGGCTTCGCGATCGGCAAACTTGCCAAGCGCTACCCCGAGCCAACGCTCATGCTCTCGTCGGCGGTGGCCATGGTGGTGGGCTTCTTCCTGTGGGGGCTGGTTCCCAACGTGCTGCTGCTGCTGATTGTGCTGCTGCCCCTCTCGATTGGTGGCGGCGTCATGAACACAATCCTCAGCAGCGTGCTCACGAAGGCCGTCCCGGGCGAGGCCGTGGGTGGCACGCTGGGCCTTGCCACCGCCGTGGAAAGTTCCACGCGGGTGATTGCGCCGGCACTGGGTGGCTTTCTCCTCGGCCAGTTTGGTGTGTGGGGACCCGCGCTCTTCTCCGGGTTACTCATGCTCTGGGTAAGCACATTCATTTGGCGGCGCTTTGTGGTGAACCCCGATCCGCCGCTGGACAACACGCTTGCAGGCGCACCACCCAGTGTCGCAATAAGCCACTAAGGCGCGCACAACAGCCACCTCACCCCCGCCCCTCTCCATGCGGAGAGGGGAGGTCTACGGCGGCGCTGTGCTCCCCTCTCCGCATGGAGAGGGGCCGGGGTGAGGTGGCTGTTGTGCGCGGCCTAACGAACTCCACGGAACCGCGCCCGTCTGCGCTGTCATTACAGTACGTCGTGCAATCATAACTTGCTGCAACTAATTTTTGATCCACACATGTTGAGGGCCGCATGAAACGATTCTTTTCGATTTTTGGCATTGTGCTTGCACTGCTGCTGGCCGCCGGGGGTGGATGGTACCTCTTTGGCGGCGGCGCTGACCGCGATGCGGCGGCGCAGGCGGCGACGGGTGCGTCCGTCGCACAAGGGGCAGCGGGTGAAATAAACGCAAGCAGCGACTCGGGCACGGTCGCGCTTGACCTGCCCGCCAGCCTCAGCGCGATTGTGGCCGACGCCAAGGTGGTGCCCGTGCAGGCGGCCACACTGAGCCTGCCCACGGGCGGCGTTGTGGCCGAAGTGCTTGTGGATGAGGGCGTACAGGTGAAGGCGGGCGACCTGCTGCTTCGACTCAATGGCGCACAGCAGCAGGTGAGCGTCACCCAGGCGCAGGCGCAACTCCAGCGCGCCCAGGCCGCGCTGGCCGACCTGACCGCCGGCGCACGCGACCAGGAGATTGCCAGCGCGCAGGCGGCGGTAGACGCCGCTAGTGCGCGCCGCACGCGGCTCACCACCGCCGCGGCGCCCGGCGAAATTGCCCAGGCCGAGGCCGCGCTCGCCAGCGCCAACGCCTCGCTCGCCAAGCTCTATGAAGGGCCGGACCAAAGCGCTTTCATTGCCGCGCGCGCCGATCTCTTCAACGCACAAGCCGCGCTCACACAGGCGCAGCGCGCGTATGACCAGGTGAAATCGAACAACGAAATCGGCGCGCTGCCCCAGTCGGCCGCGCTCCAAACCGCCACCAACAACTTTGAGGCGGCGCAGGCGCGCTACGATCTTCTCAGCGCTGCGCCCAGCGCTGCCGATGTCGCACGCGTTGCCGCCGACGTCCAGCGCCAAAGCGCCGGTCTGGAGACGCTGCGCAACACGCTCCCGTCCGACACGGCGCAAGCCGAGGCCGACCTTGCCGCCGCCCAGGCCCAGTTGGATCTGCTGCTGGCCGGCGCCCGCCCCGAGCAGCTTGCCATTGCCGAGGCCGATGTGGCAGCCGCCACAGCACAGTTGCAGCAGGCGCTTGTGGCCCTTGCCGACACAGAACTGCGCGCCCCCTTTGCGGGCACAATCGCCGAATTGAACATCAATGTGGGCGAGCAGGTGAGCCCCGGCGCCGCCGTCGCCACGCTGGCCGACCTCGGCGCGTGGCAGATTGAAACCTCCGACCTGAAGGAGCTTGACATTGCGCGCGTGCAGCCGGGTACGCGTGTGCAGCTCACCTTCGATGCGCTGCCCGATCTTGCGCTCGACGGCACTGTGACTCTTATTCGGCCGCGCGGCGGCGACAACCGCGGCGACGTGGTCTACACGGCTGTGATTGAGCCGCTGGAGAATGACCCGCGCCTGCTCTGGAACATGACCGCCGTCGTCACGGTGAACTAACTGCACACCGCACAAAGAGACTGGACAGATTGACCATGTCGTTTTACCTGGCCATTAAGGAAGTGCTGCACAACAAGGGGCGCTTTCTGCTGATTGCGCTGATTGTGGCGCTGATTACCACGCTGGTGCTCTTCATTGCCGCGCTGGCCGAGGGGCTTGGCAGCGGCAACCGCGAGTACATACAGAAATTGGATGGCGAGCTCATCGTCTTCCAGGAAAACTCCAGCCTGAACATCGGCGCGAGCCGCGTCGGGCGCTCAACGGTGAACGCCATGCGGCGCGTTGATGGCGTAGCCGCAGTGGGGCAGGTGGCCACGGCGTCGGGCACCCTGCTGCTCCCCAATGACCCTGACGGGCTGGATGTGGCACTGATTGGCGTGGAAGCGGGTATGCCGGGCGAGCCGTCTGTGCTTGAGGGTAAACAGCTTGCGCGCGACCGCGGTGATGAGGTGATTATTGATGGCAACGTGGCCGAGCGCACCGGCATTCAGGTGGGCGACGAGATCGTTGTCAAAACAACGCAGGGCACCAAAGAGGAAACTTTCAAGCTGCGCGTTGTGGGGCGCACCGACAAGCGCGCCTACGGTTTGCAGCCCTCGCTGATCATGCCCATTCTCACATGGGAAAAAGTGCGCCCGCAGGCAGCCGGGGCGGTGAACGAGGGCGAACTCATCTCCAGCATTGCCGTCGTCAGGCTCGAAGATCCTGCCGACGCGGAGGCGGTGGCGCAGCGCCTTGCGGCGGAGGTGGGCAACATTGAAGTGGCCGACCGCAAGACCACCTACGAGAACACGCCCGGCTACTCGGCGCAGCAGAGCACTCTGAATACCGTGCAGTACTTCACGCTCTTCATCGGCATTCTTGTGATTGGCGGATTTTTCCAGATCCAGACGCTGCAGAAGGTGGCGCAGATTGGCATGCTCAAGGCCATTGGCGCGTCAAATCGCACTGTGGGCTGGGCCGCCGTGCTGCAGATTGTCACAATTAACGCAGCGGGCGTTGCGCTTGGCGCAATCGGCACAATCGCGCTGATTGCGGGCTTCCCCGCGGGAATTCCCATTGTGCTCACCGGGCAGGCCGTGGTGACGGCCGTCAGCCTGCTGCTGCTGATTGGGCCATTGGGCGGCCTCATTTCCGTGTTTGCGCTGCTGCGCATTGAGCCGCTGCGCGCCCTGGGCCTCGCACAGTAAAAGTCCTTTGCGTTGAGATGTTGCGGTTGATTTGCGTTTATCGATTCGTTTTCCGTTAACGGGCGGCATTCATGAGCGAAGCATTGCAGGCAATTGACGTACTCAAAACCTACGAACTCGACAACGTGACAATTCGTGCAGTTGATCACGTCTCTCTGACCGTTAACGATGGCGAGTTCGTGGCGCTCGTGGGCCCGAGCGGCTCGGGCAAGACTACAATGCTGGCCATGCTGGCGGGGCTGCTGCGCCCTACCGACGGCTCAATACGCATTGCGGGCAAGGAACTGGGCACAATGAGCGAACGCCGCCGCACAGCCTTTCGCGGCAGCAACATTGGCTTCTCGTTCCAGTCCAACAACCTTGTCCCCTACCTCAACGCACAGGAGAACGTGGAACTCATGCTCCGCCTCAACGGCAAGCTCGACCGCAAGAGCAGACAGCGCGCCGTTGACCTGCTTACGCGCCTGGGGCTGGGCGAGCGACTCAATAATTATCCCGGCCAGCTTTCCGGCGGCCAGCAGCAGCGCGTGGCCATTGCGCGCGCGCTGATTCACGAGCCGAGCGTCGTCCTCGCCGACGAGCCAACCGCCAGCCTCGACACCGAGCGCGCCAACCAGGTTGTCTCCACCTTTGCCGAGTTGATTCACGAGCAGAATCGCGCCGGCATTATGGTGACGCACGACCTGCGCATGTGTCGCTATGTCGATCGCGTGGTGCGCATGCAGGACGGCCACATCTCCGAGATCATCACCGACCGCGCCGCAATCGCAGCGCTGGCCGATATCGAGCATTAAGACAGTGATTACACTTGGTGGACTGCGCGCCGCACACACGCGACTCGCACTTTGGCTGCTGGTTCTTCTCTGTGCATTCGTGTTTGGCGCTTGCACAGCGCTTGAGCCGATTAAACCGGATGAACGAGGGGAGTTGGTTATGCGCTTTCCCGAGGTGACTGGATCGAATCTGGAGGGACGTGAGTTCAATCTGCCCGGCGACTTCGAGGGTAATCTGGTGCTGGCGATAGTGCCTTTCCAGCGCTGGCACCAGGATGTGATTGATGTCTGGGCGCCGGCCGTGAAAGATCTTGCCGCCAGGACGCCTGGCTTCCGTTTCTACGAGACGCCGACGCTGTCCAAAATGAACCGCCTCTACCGATGGGGCATTGACTCCGGCATGCGCGGCGGCATACCCGACCCGGCGACGCGCGCGATTACCATCACGCTTTACCTGGACAAGGAAGCGTTCCGCAAAGCGCTGGAGATACCCGACGAACAGTCAGTGCATTTGCTGCTACTCAATCGCAGCGGCGAGATTGTCTGGCGCACCAGCGGCGACTACACGCCAGAGAAGGCGGCTGATCTCGAGCGGGCCGTGCGCGCACAGAAATAAATGCCTGCACGCCGGCGAATCGATAGGACGCATCTTCCTGTTCATCTCGGACCTCCCTCCCTACTCTATGGACATTCAAGTTATCAGTCCATGATTTGGGGGCTGTCCATTTTTCGCCTTTTCCGCGTACAGGAATTTACACGAATTCGTCGGCGGCGCGCTCGCTAATGGAGCGGCCTTCGCTTGCGTGATGGGTGGGGGCCGGCGCGGCCGGCTGCGCGGACACGGGCAGCAGCGGTCGCGCAATCTCGGCCTGCTCAATCACTGGATACGCAGCAAAGACGGCCGCGTCCTCAGCCACATGCTCGAAGTAGAGACGGTCGCGGCGCAACGTCCGCGGCCACGCATCCAGCCCCAGCGCCTTGAGCACTTCGTCCGGCCTCCCCGTGGCGCCCTTGCGCTGCTGCACGCGCACAAAAATGTAGTGCTCCTCAGCGGCGGGGTCATAGCCCGCCACGCGCAGTTCAAAGACCACAGGGCGCAGGTTATAGCCGTAGCGCTCTTTCTTGCGCTGCCGTTCCATGTGAATCTCAGTGCGCGCCAGAAATTCGTCAATGCGCGCCGCCAGTTCCGGCTGCGCCAATTCAATGTCCGTCGCGTAGAGAATGATCGTGTAGTCTGCACCGATGAGCGTGGAAGCGAGCGAAGGTGCGTGCAGCGGCAGGATTTCGGCACTGTGCAACGCGACATCAGGCGGCAGCTTGGCGCGCAAGCGCGCCACTACTTCATGCGGGGCCACCGGCGGCGCGAGCACAATGTCAAGATATTCGGCCTCACCTGTGAAGCCAACCCCCAGCGGCGCGGCAAATTGCATGTGGGGCTGCGGATTAAAGCCGCGCTTGTAGAGCAGCGGCAACTGCGCACGGCGCAGCGCCCGCTCCCACAGGCGAAACTCATCCTGGTGCGAAATAAACTTGACGCCTTCGCCTTTGGCATAGGTAAGGCGCAGCCGCAGCCGCACCGGCTCGGCATCGGCTGTCGCTGCAGGCTCGGGGCCTGCTTCGTCCACTGCGTTTGCTTCATCCACCGTCTGCACATTCATTCTGCTGATTCCTTACTGGCGGTTGGCGAACCAGGCCAGGGCGCACGCGGCGGTCAAATGCTGCGTCCCGCACATGCGCCGCGTAGCGGCGGTGGGGTTGCCTTTGTGCATCTCTACGATGCATAGCCTATGTGCTTCATGTTGTAGTCACATGCCTAACCTCCGTGCCGTCGCGCCGTTGCGGTACGCGCTCGCTGAACTGCCCCACCAAATCCGGCGACATCTCATCGTTGAAGTACAGTGGCAGCGGGTGCACAGAGACGGGCTGGCGCACATCGGCCTTCTCCTTGCCCAGCGGCGGGCAGCGCCACGCGGCATCTGCGGTGGCGCGCCGCTGCTCCTTGAAGGCCCCCAGAATACCGCAGCTAAAGCAGTGCTCGCGGCAGTCGTCC
>DIAV01000259.1:0-506 GCA_002415895.1 Anaerolineales bacterium UBA5069
AGCCTGCACTGGATTCACAAGCTCCAGCCCGGCTGCACCGTGGAGGTGCTCATCCCTGATTTCCGCGGCGATGAAGCCGCGCTGCAGACAGTGATGAACGCGCGCCCCGAGATTCTGAACCACAACACCGAAACCGCGCCGCGCCTCTATCGCACTGTGCGCCCGCAGGCCAGATATCCTCGCACGCTGGAGTTGCTCAAGCGCGCCAAAGCCATGGACAGCGAAGCACTGACCAAATCGGGCATTATGTTGGGATTAGGTGAAAAGTGGGATGAAATTCTGCAGGTCATGGACGACCTGCGCGCGCATGACGTGGATATCATGACGCTGGGACAGTACCTGCAGCCGAGCCGCTTCCACCTGCCCATTCAGCGCTACTACACGCCCGACGAGTTCGCCCAACTCAAGGCAGAGGGCGAGGCGCGCGGCTTCAAGTGGATGGAGAGCGGGCCGCTTGTGCGCAGCTCCTACCATGCTGACGGACAGGCCCACCTCGCACGCCGCAC
>DIAV01000259.1:557-3258 GCA_002415895.1 Anaerolineales bacterium UBA5069
GAGGCGAGATCGCATGATCTCGCCTCTGCTATTGCCTCACTTGTCGTTGCTTTTCTCTGCGCTTCCTCTGCGCCTTTGCGTCGCAGTTTCGCGCAGTTACGCGGTGCCAAACTGGCGGTCACCTGCATCACCCAGACCGGGCCAGATGAAGCCTGCAGGGAAGCCATCGGCCAGGTTTGTCAGCCGCTCATCGATTGCCGCAATGTGAATCGCCACGTCCGGGTGCTGTTCATGCAGCGCACGAATGCCCTCGGGCGCGGCCAGCACGCCCACGAACTTGATGCGCGAGACGCCCCAGCGCTTGAGAACATCCACCGCAGCAATGGCCGAGCCCCCTGTAGCCAGCATGGGATCAAGGATCAGGCAGAGGTCCACAGTGGGCGCAATCGGCAGTTTATTGTAATACTCCACAGGGCGCAGCGTTTTTTCATCACGGTAGAGGCCTAGGTGCCACACCTCGGCGTGGGGCATCAGTTCCCACGCGCCTTCCACCATACCCAGGCCCGCGCGCAGGATGGGCACCAGCCCCACCTTCTCCGCCACTTTGGAGCCGCTCATTGACGTGAGGGGTGTCTGCACCTGCAACGGCTGAATCGCGATATCCTGCGTCGCCTCGTAGGCCAGCATGGCGGCCAGTTCGCGCACCACCTCGCGGAACTTCTTGGGCTCGGTGGTGCGCGTGCGCAGCAGCGTCAGCTTGTGCTGGGCCAGCGGGTGGGGTGATGGGAAGGTATTGGGGAACGATGGCGCAGGAATGGGGGGCACGTGTTTAGCCTGACTTTTGTTTTTGCGAACCTGCGCATGTTTTGTTCACAAAGGTGGAATCATCAACACCATGGCACATGCGGCCCAGCCTGTGTCACCATTCAATCGGGCGCGAGGCCGGGCGGTTGCGACGCGCCAGCCGCTCCATCTCACCCTGGCAACTGACGCACATCGATGCGTCAGGCTTAATCTCAAGGCGTTCCACTTCAATCGGCTTGCCGCACCTGGTGCAGATGCCATATTTGCCCTTGTCAATGGCACGCATGGCCGCCTCAATGTCGGAGAGGCGCCGATCAAGGACGGAAATCAAAGCCGCGTTCTTTTCGCGCTCGAAGATCTCGGCATCACCCTCATCAGGCTCCACGTCCACCTCGGCCTGCATCAACTCACGCAGATGGCGCAGTTCTTCCTGCACCTGCACCTGCTCTTCCTTCAAACGCTTTGCCTCTTTGGCAACAAACTGATTGCGAATTTCCTGTGCCACACAATCCTCCTTAACGTCCGATGCAACTCAAGCGCGCATCATGGGGGCGAGAGACCAACGGCGCATTGGGCGCAGTGACTTTGGAGTTTACCCCGAAATGACCCACTTTTGCCAATAGAGATGGCACACAATTCCATCAAGATTGGCACACGGCACGAAAGCCAGCTTTCACCCTGTGGATGGTGCGTTTATAGCAGGAATTGCAGCGTTGCGCAAGTGTTGATTGCACCGGCTGCACTCTGGTATAATGGCACGGCTAGAACAAACGTACCACCGCGCCCCATGCCCAAGTCTGGATTTCTGATATGGCCGACGAACGCTCAGTCAATCGCCCACCCGCTCCCACGGCCGACACACCGCCGCATGAGGGAGATCGTATCGTCTCGCCGGACAATCAGGGCGCCGAAAAGAGCGTGGATTATGCCCTGCGCCCCCAATCCCTTGCCGAAATGCTGGGCCAGGAGCGGCTGCGCGACAAAATGCAGATTCTGGTGGACGCCGCTCGCCACCGCAACGACACCCTCGACCATGTTCTGCTCTATGGTCCCCCCGGGCTTGGCAAAACCACACTCAGCCATATCCTTGCCCACGAGATGAAGGCCAGCCTCAAGGTGACGGCGGGGCCCGCGATTGAAAAGGCGGGCGACCTCGCGGCCATCCTCACCAACCTGCGGCGGGGCGACATTCTCTTCATTGATGAGATTCACCGCCTGGGGCGCGCCGTTGAAGAAATTCTCTACCCCGCCATGGAGGACTTTGCGCTCGACCTTGTGGTGGGCAGCGGACCCGGCGCACGCAACATTCGGCTGAGCCTGCCCAAATTCACAGTTGTGGGTGCAACCACGCGTCTGGCATTGCTCACCTCGCCGCTGCGGGCACGCTTTGGCGTCGTGGAGCGTTTTGATTTCTACGAGACCGACGCGCTCCAGGAGATTGTCAAACGTGCCGCGCGCATGCTTGAGTTGCAGGTGGATGAAGAGGGCGCACTGGAAATTGCGCGCTGCTCACGTGGCACGCCACGCATTGCCTTGCGCCTGCTCCGGCGCGTGCGCGACTTTGCCCAGGTGCGCGCCGCCGGTCATGTCGACCTCGCCGTGGCGCGCGAAGCGCTGGCGCTGCTTGATATTGACTGGCTGGGGCTGGACGATCTGGACAGGCGCGTGCTGGGTGCGATTGTCTATAAGTTCAACGGCGGCCCGGTGGGGCTGGACACGTTGGCTGCGAGCATCAGTGAAGAGTCCGACACCATCATGGATGTGGTGGAGCCATACCTTCTGCAAATGGGATTTCTGGACCGCACGCCGCGCGGCCGCGTGGCCACGCGCACAGCCTACGCGCATTTGGGCGCGCCCTACCCCGACCGCCCCGATCAGCCGGGCCTCTTCTAAAGCAACAGCCAACAACAGCAACAGCCGGAACAAAGGCAACAGCTAACACAAAGGCACAGAGAAC
>DIAV01000318.1:0-3870 GCA_002415895.1 Anaerolineales bacterium UBA5069
GCGTCCAGTTCGCTCATCACATCATCCAGCAGCAGAACAGGCGCGCTGCCCGTGCGCTCGGTCATAACGCGCACCTCGGCCAGCTTGATCGCCAGCGCCGCCGAACGCTGCTGGCCGCGGCTGCCATAGAGGCGCAGGTCGCGCCCATTGACCAGAAAGCGAAAATCGTCGCGGTGCGGGCCATAGAGTGTTGCGCCTGAATCCAACTCGCGCATGCGGCGCTGATGCACCTTGTGGCGAAAATGGGTGGTGACTGTATGGGTGGAGAGTTCGGGCAGCGGGCGCGCGGCCAGGGCGGGGGCGCGGCGGTCGTCGTCAAGCTGGCCGAATTCCGCCTCACTCATATGCCCGGGATTGAAGGAGGGCAGATATTGGAGATGCAGCGTCTCGCCCCCCTGGCTTAGTTCCGCATGATGCGTGCCCGCAATGGCCTCCAGCTCGCGCAGCAGGCGGTAGCGTGCCGCAATCACCGTGCTGCCCAGCGCGATCAACTGCTCATCCCAAAAGCCCAACTGATCCTCATTGGAGACGGGCGTGGGGGCCTCGCGCTCGCGCAACATGCGCAGCAGGCTGTTGCGCTGCTCCACAACCTTCTGGTATTGGGAGAGCGCGCGGCAATAGGCGCGGTCCATCTGGCAGAGGGCAATGTCGAGGTAGCGGCGGCGGTCACCCGGCGAACCATCCACAAGGCGGATGTCCTCGGGCAGGAAGAGCACGGCGCGCAGCTGCCCCACAAGGTCCATGGCGCGCCGGTTTACGCCGTTGATGCGCACCTGTTTCTTGAAGTTGGCGCCATCCTCACGCGGTGTGAGCAGAATCTCGAGGTCGAGGCCGCGCCCATCGGCAATCACATGCGCGGCCACGCGGCTGTAGGGGATGGGCTCGAGGCTCGCCTGCCAGTCAACCACTTCGCGCTCGCTGAGCGCGTGCACGGGCTTGCTGGTGGCAAGGAAGTAGATTGCTTCGAGCAGATTCGTTTTGCCCTGCGCGTTGGCTCCCTGGAGCAGCGTCAGGGGGCCGTCAAAGTCAAGTTCCAGCGCGCGGTAGTTGCGAAAGTGCGCCAGCGAAAGGTGGGCTAGGTACATACACACCCACCCTGCACCGTAAATTTTGACGCAAAGGCGCGAAGGCGCAAAGGAACGCAAAGAAAAGCAACTGCAGGAAAGGCAATTCTTGCTGTTGCTTTTCTTTGCGTTCCTTTGCGCCTTCGCGCCTTTGCGTCAAAGTTGTTATTTGTCATGGCTGTTTCGCGTGCTTGAGCGTAAGGTCGGCAACGAGTAGCTCAATCTCAAGTTCGGGGTCTGCGCCCGTCACCATGGCCTGGTTGGCGTCGAGCATACGCTCCATGACATCCTCCAAATCACCGCTGCTGTAGAGGCCGGCAACGCGCAGGGCTTTGGTTACAGGATATTCGCTGCGTGCGCCAATCGCCTTGGCAATATCACCGGCGCTGCGCAGCCCTGCCTCCTGCGCCGCCTTGACGCGCAAAATCAGCCGGTAGTTTGCGGCAATGGAGCCCATGACCATAAAGGGCGTCTTGTCATCCGCCCAGAGTTCGGCCAGGGTGCGGAAGGCCTTGGCGCTGTTGCGCTCGCTCAGCCCATCCGTCAGCCCCCAAATGGCCTCTTCACCCATGTCGGCCACCAGCAGGCGCACATCGGCGTCGACAATGGGGCGGTCACCGGCATAGAGGGCGAGTTTCTCCAGTTCATTGTCAATGCGGCGCAGGTCAGGGCCAATGCGATCGGTGAGCATGTGAATAACGGCCCCATGCAGCCGCAGCCCCTTGCGGGTCGCGTGCTCCTGAATCCAGCCCTCAAGCGCCGCATCGCGCCCACCCACGCGCGGCGTGGGCAGGTTGTACTGAATTGCCACATCGGCAGGCAGCCTGGTCAGCGCCTTGATGTCCAGATCAAGGCGGCTTTTGGAACCCTGGATGCCGTCATCGCCCTCCTCGTCATCCTTGCCTTTGGTGCTGCGGCGCGCCGGTAGCTGGTCCACCAGCACCAGTCCTGTTTCGGCAGGCAGGTCGGGCAACGCCTTGACGAAGGCTTCATATTCGAGGAAAGCGGCGCTCGTCTCATCCTTGCTGCGGGCAATGCGCTCGCGCAGCATGGCAAGATAGCCGCGCACGATGATCAGCCGCGGTTCGGCAAAGAGCGAGACAGTCATGGCGGCGGCGAGGATATCGGGCCCACGTGCCGTCGCGCCGTCAATCTCCATGGTGTTGGCGGCGGCGCCGGCCAGCGCTGCGGCGCGGTTATCGGAGGTGATTGCGCGCCCCCCTGCAGTATAAGGAGCGAGCGCGGCAGCCTCGAACTGCTGCTTGATGGCAGCAATTTGCTGGGAGGCCAGAAACTCGTCGCAGTTGAGTAGAAGGTGAAGCATAAACAAGGGTAATTGATGATAGGAGATAATTGGTTGATTGGTTGGTTGATTGGTAATTGATCATAGATAACTGATCATTGGCGGGTGGCAATGATCAGTTATCTATGATCAATTACCAATCAACCAATCAACCAGTCGCCGTTTACTCAAGCACGACGCGGGTAATCGTCAGCGGGCCAAGCTTTTGCGAGCGCACGCCCACCATCCAGCGATCGCCAATCTGCGCAAGCGTGGTGTAGCGCTGCAGGTAGATGCCCAGCGGCTCCGATGCGACCAGCGCGGGCATGGCGAAGAGCATTGTGCGCGCAAACTGCGAGAACGGTTCGCGCTTGCCGCCAAGGCGCGCCACGCTGGTGGCCAGCGCCACCAGCAGCCCGGATGTCGCCAGGTTTGTGCCGCAATGGGGATGAATGGCCAGCGAGGCCTCGCCCGCCTGCAGGCGCAGCATGGCATCGCTGACGGCCGCCTGCACCTGCGCCTCTGTTAGCGCGCCGAAAACGGTGAAACCCAGCGGGTCGCTAAGCCCCACCATGCGGCGGTTGGGCACGCGCTGTGCAAGCAGTTGCAGGGCAGCATGTTCAATGGCGTGATGCTGGCGCGTGCGCCGCACCAGTGCGGAGAGTGTGCTGATCATTGTGATTGTGACCTGAGTGGAACATGATGGACAAGATATCGATGATCACTGGACTACAGCGTACTGATACACGGCTTCGGTAGTTGTGCCTTCTGCCATGGGGCTGATGAAGACAATGGCGCTGCGCCCGTTGCCCAGGCCGGTAATGGGGATGGAGGCGTCACCCTCGGCATCCACCGCAATGCGCTGAAGGTCAACCAGCGCGCCATCTTGCAGCGTGGCCAGTTGCAGCAGCCACGGCTGCGGCAACACCCCATCGGTGAGCAGCCAGCCTTCGCTTTGCCAGCCCGGCGCGTCGCCCTCAAAATCCTCACTGTAGCCCAGGGCGTCAATGCGCAGGTCGTCAATCCACCAGCCCGGGCGCGTCACGGCGTCGTCGGTTACATAGCTGAAGCGCAGGTGGAGCGGGCCGCCGGCGTAGGCCGCAAGGTCAAATGTTTCCGTCACCCAGGCGGTGGCTCCGGCATCTGCGCCGCCACCTGCCGCGTCGCCCGTTGCGCTGCTGCCGCTGTAGCCGTAGCCCAGATTGTTGCCCGCGGTGTTCAGGCGCGTTGTGCGCTGGCCGGGCAGAATCGTCCATGCCGCGCCGTCGCTGCTGGCCATAACATAGCCGTAATCATAGTCGGGCTCAATATCCCACGCCGTGCGCACGCTCAGCGTCAGGGGCGCGCCTGCATCCACATCCGCCAGATCAAAGAGGCGCGTCAGCCGCGCCTCGCCCATGTCGCCGCGGTTCGACCAGAAGGCGCGCGTGCCGGCGGCGGGCGCCTGCTGCGCAAGCGTGGTTGTGGTCTCGCCGTCAAAGACAAAGGTCACAGCGCCCCCATCCTCAGCGCCCGCACCGTCAG
>DIAV01000318.1:3981-4967 GCA_002415895.1 Anaerolineales bacterium UBA5069
GCCCGCACCGTCAGGGCGTGCGCCGCCCAGGTAATACGCACTGCCCGTGAAGTTGGCGGCTGTGGCTGTGGTTTGGGTCACAGGCCATGTCGTCAGCGTGGCGGCTGGTTCAGACGGCATGGGGTCAAGTTCGGTATAACCGAAGCGGCCGCCGCCATCCAGCGCGTCGGGGTCATCCAGCGCCAGCGCCACCAACCAGTCTGCGAATAGATCTTCAAATGAACTGTTGTGTGCGGCCAGCACGCGCCGCACCCCTTCAATGCCATTGGCTTGCTCATCTACAATGGCCTGCACAATGGGCGGGCCAAAGCGCTGCACAAGATAGCGCACAAAGAGGTAGGACGCGCCATAGTGGGCCGAATTGTTCTCAACCGCGCCACCCCACGCATTGAGCTGTGTATCGGGCCGCATGGAGAACGAATTGGCAAAGCCCAGGTCGGCGGGATAGCCTGCCACCTCCTGCGCGTACTCGCTGAGCCCCTCGTTAATCCACACTTCCTCGTTGGCGTCGTGCGCGCTGTGGATCATGTGCTGGAACTCGTGCGCCAACACCGTTTCATAGGTCTCGGCGTCGGTCATATACGCCAGCCAGTCGAGGCTGATGTAGAACATCTCCTTCTGGTTGGAGTAGGGATAGCCAAGACGGCTGATCTGATCGCCGCCCAGAAAGTAGCCCGCTGCGCCCCCCATGCCTGTGGTGTGGAGTACGTGCAGGCGCGGGTCGCCATCCATGCCGGGAAAGGGCTCACGGCCGAAGGCGGTGACCGCGGCGGGATAGATGCGCTCACTGAAGATATCTATCGACCGCGCGATGGCGTCGGCGTCATACGCCTGCCCCGTTTCCACCCAGGCGTAGGCCACGTCGGTCTTGTGGACCAGCGTGGCGTTGATTTCGCGGTTGACGGCTGTGTCGGAATTGTGCACATAGAAGGTTGTCGTGTCGCCCACTGCATAGTCGGGCGCGCCAGGCGCGGGCGCGGCGGCGG
>DIAV01000318.1:5252-7574 GCA_002415895.1 Anaerolineales bacterium UBA5069
CCAGCGACTTGTGTACAATCCTGCGTTTCTGAGCAGGCAATATGCGCCTGCATCGCGCGCGGTGTATGCCCATCTGCCGCACCTTGTGTACAATCGCTGGAACAGACCTTTTCCCGTGTCCCCACCCGCAAGGAGCCCCACATGCCATTACGCAGCCTGGCGCGCAGCAGCGGCCTCTATTACGAAGAATTCACCCCCGGCGATTCGGTGGAGAGTGTGAGTCGCACGATTACAGAGGCGGATATCGTCAACTTTGCCGGCATCTCCGGTGACTATAATCTGATCCACACCGACGCCGAATACGCCAAAGCGCAGATGTACAAGCAGCGCGTAGCCCACGGTTTGCTCGTGCTCAGCATTGCCAGCGGCCTTGCTGTGCGCCTTGGCTTTATGGAAGACACGGTGATGGCCTTTCGCGGCCTTAACTGGAAATTCGTCAAGCCGGTCTTTATTGGCGACACGGTGCGCCTGCGCGTCACCGTGGAGGAGAAGAAGCCCATGGCGCGCCTGGGCGGCGGGCTGGTGAACTTCAAGATGGAGGTTGTGAATCAGGAGGATGTCGTGACGCAGCGGGGCAACTGGGATGTCCTGTGCAAGGGAGAACCGGCATGAGCAGCACTGCGCCCCAGGCGACGGCCATGCCCATGCGCGCGCTGGTGGCGCGCGCCGTCAATCAAATGGCTGTGGAGACAGTCCTGCTTGACGCACCCAGGCCCTACGAGGTGCTTGTGCGCATGCGCGCCGCGGGCGTTTGCCATTCGGACCTGCATACGCTGCAAGGGCAGTTGCGCGCTACGCCGCCGCTGGTGCTGGGCCACGAGGGCGCGGGCGTTGTGGTTGCGGCGGGGGCCAATGTACACCACGTCAAGGCCGGCGACCCTGTGCTTGTCAACTGGGTGCCTGCCTGCAATGAGTGCCCCACGTGCCGGCGCGGTCTGCCCAACCTGTGCGAACGGCTGCCGCTCACCACCTTCCAGGCACTCCTGCCCGACGGCACCACGCGCCTGCACACGCAGGATGGCATTGCGCTTAAGCACTTTTTGAGTACGGCGACCTTTGCCGAATTTGCCGTACTCGACGGAGCCAGCGTGTTGCCGATTCCGCCCTCAGTTCCCTTTGAGGTTGCCGCCGTGATTGGCTGTGCGGTGATTACGGGCGTGGGCGCGGTGCTCAACACGGCCCAGGCGCGTGCGGGGCAAAGCGCCGCCGTGATTGGCTGCGGCGGCGTGGGGCTCAGCGCGCTGCTCGGCTGCCTGCTGGCGGGCTGCCACCCCGTTGTGGCTGTCGACACGACGCTGGCCAAGCTCGACTTTGCGCGCAGCCTGGGCGCAACGCACACATTGCTGGCCGGGCCGGGTGTCGACGTGGCCGCCGAACTCAAGCGCATTGTCCCGGGTGGGCCCGATATGGTGCTGGACAGCGTGGGCGCAAGCGCGACCATCGGCCAGGCGCTGGACGCGGCACGGCCCGGTGGCAGCGCTGTGATCATGGGGCTGCACGGTGTGCGCACACCCGCCACAATCAACCCGGGCTCGCTCGTCTACCAGAACAAGCGGCTGCTTGGCTCCTTCTTTGGTCAGTCCAGGCCGCAGGTGGATTTGCCCATGCTGGTTGAACTCTTCCGCGCGGGCCGGCTGCCTGTGGATCGTCTGATTACACAGCGCTTCACGCTGGACGAAGCGCCCGCGGCGCTGGCGGCGCTCGACCGCGGCGAGGTTGAGGGCCGCGCCGTGATCCTTTTCGCATGAACGGCGCCCTGGCATGGCTTTGGCTGGTTGCATTGTTCCTGCTTGCGGCGGCGGCGCTGCTCTGGTGGATGAGCCGCCGCCTGCGCGCCCGCACAGGCTTGCCGGCCGGCAGCGTACTTTACAGCGATACAGGCATGGAAGAGCGTGTGGAGGAGGCACTGCGCAGTCCCCGTTATGGGCTGGTGGGGCGGCCGGATTATCTGCTGGTGCGCGAGGAGAAAGGGCGCAAGGTGATTGTGCCTGTGGAGGTGAAGAGCAGGCGCGCGCCCAACCCGCCCCATCCGGGCCATGCGCTGCAACTGGCGGCCTACTGCCTGCTGGTGGAAGAGAAGTACGGCGTGACAGTCACCTACGGCCTGCTGCGTTATGCCGATGCGACGCAACCCGTACCCTTGACACCGGCACTGCGCGCCGCCGTGCGCCATGCAGCCGACGAAATTCGCGCCGCGCGCACAGCCGTTGATGTGCCACGCAGCCACAACCTGGCCGACCGCTGCACACACTGTGGCTACCGCAGCGCCTGTGGCCAAAACCTCTCACACTAAACCGCAACAACCCAACGCAAAAGCAACCT
>DIAV01000318.1:7644-9811 GCA_002415895.1 Anaerolineales bacterium UBA5069
CGTTGAAAGGTTGCTTTTGCGTTGAGAGGTTGTTGCCTTAATCCGTCATGTAGCGGCGAATGTAGATACGGACGTTGGAGATCGCGGCGCTCCAGGCAACGTAGGGCGTGCCGTCCGGGCCAACCGCAGCGCTGGGCGCATAGCTGAAGGTGCCTGCGCCCGTGTTGCTCACGCCGCCCCCGCCCGACGAACCGCCTATGTCCTCCCAGATGCTCCCGTTCCAGCGCCGCAGATTGATCTCCGACCAGCCCCTGTTGGAGTCACCCCACGCCACAATTGCGCGGCTAAAGCGGTCTACGGCAATTGACGGGTCCAGCGAGGGCGCGCTGTTGTTGCTGATGCCGCCACCCGATGCCGAGTTGCTCCCCAAATTCAGCCATGTGCTGTCCGACCAGCCACGCGCATAAATTTCTGTATCGCTGCCGTTGCTCTCATCCACCCACGCCAGGAAGGGGCGATTGCCCGGCGCAATGGCCAGCGCGGGCTTGTACGAAGCGCCGGCGTTATTGCTGATGCCACCGCCGCTGCTGGAGCCGGCGCCCACATCGCTCCACCCCTGCCCCTCCTTATACTGGCGAATGTAGATTTCGCTGTCGCCCCCCGCCTCGTCGCTCCACGCGACATAAATCGTGCCATCATCGCCCGCGGCCACCACAGGGTCGGTGGATTCGCTGTCGTTGTTGCTGATGCCGCCGCCCGAAGCCGACCCTGCCCCCAGTTCCGCCCAATATGTGCCATTCCAGCGCTTGATGAAGATTTCGCCCACACCGGCGCGCTGATCGCGCCATGCCACGTAGGGCGCGCCGGTCGCGTCCACAGCCACGCTGGGCTGCGTCGAGAGGGTGCCGTTGGCGCTAATGCCCCCGCCTGCAGCGGAGAAAGCCCCCACCTCGGCCCAGCGCGTGCCATTCCACCCCTTGACATAGATTTCGCTGTTGCCGCCGCCATTATCCTGCCATGCCACATAGACCGCACCGTTGGGCGCGGTGGCAACGCTCGGCTCGGTGGATGCACTGGAATTGGCGCTAATGCCCCCGCCCGAGGCTGACTGGCCGCTCATCTCCTGCCACAGCAAGCCATCCCAACGGCGGATGTAGATTTCGGCGTTGCCGGGGGTCAAGTCCGACCAGGCCAGGAAGGGGCGGCCCTGGCGGCTGATGGCCAGCGAGGGCGATGCCGCGTTGCCCGTGGTTCTGCTTACGCCGCCACGCGTGGCCGAACCGGTGGTCGTCTCCTGCCAGCCTGCCAGCATACACTGTTGCGGCAGCGAGAGATCACCGCTCAGACCGCACAACTCGATGTTGTCGAGGTAGAGATTGCTGTTCAGGTTGTCGTCGGTGGTGACGCGGAACTCGATCGTGACGAGTTCGTCGATGAAGTCGCTCAAATCAATTGTGCGCTCAGTCCAGCCTGTGGAGACGCCGCCGCGGCAGAGGGCAAAGGCGGGCTCCACAAGCACGCCATCTACATAGAGCGCGGCGGTGTCGTCATTGTCAGAGGGATTGGCGTTGCATTCTGTCTCTGCCGAGGCGGTGAAGTAGTCAAAGCGCAGGCGCACAAAGTAGTCGGCGGGAAGCTGGATCTTTTGGCTGAGCCGGTCATCCAGATTTTTAGCGCCCCCCAACCAGGCAAGATAGGAAGGCGTGGCCGCGGGCGGTATCTGCCTTGGGATATAGAGCGGGCTGGTGGCATAAATGAGCGGATAGGATGCACCATTCTCAATCCACGTCCAGCCCACTTGCTCACCCTTATCGAAGGTGCCATTGATGATAACCGGCACAAACGACACCTTGCCCGGCGGGAAGGCGTTTTCATCAAAGACCAGCGGCAGCAATACATCGCTCTGCGTGAGCACAGCCGCTGGCACAATCGTCACATCATCCAGAACCGGCGGATTGGAGAGCACGTCGGCCTTGAGGGGCGGCTCGGCGGGCTCCTGCGCATGCACGGGTGTGCTCCAAAGCACCGCGACACCCAGCGCCATGAGACAGAGAGCAAGCAGTGAGCGCCAACGAATGCCGGCGATTCGAGTCAACGTCATATCTATCACCTTCGCAGAAAGAACAAGCAACGTGCGTCAGGGTTTGCAGGGTGCGTCGGGCGGGCAATCGTCACCCGGGTCTTCGGTGGGCTCCGGCGTCGGGTCGCCGCCACCGCCACCGCCACC
>DIAV01000318.1:9914-10423 GCA_002415895.1 Anaerolineales bacterium UBA5069
CCGCCGCCTGAAATGGGCGCGGCGGTGGGCACCGGTTCGCGCGCCACCTCAATGGGCAGGTTGCCCCCCAGATAGCGCAGGCGATAATAGGCGCCATCAATGTAGGTGCCCAGCCACACGCCCCAATAGTAGGTGCCCGGCGCTTGTTCATAAAGCTTGGCCGAGAGGGAATTGCCAATGGTGGCTTCCGTCCAGCCCACGCCATCCTCCGGCCCCTGTCCGGGCAGCCAGAAGGCAACCTCAAAGACCTGTCCGGGGATGAGTTCGGCATCGGCCGTCCAAGCGAACTCCTCGCGGTTGCGCGAGGTCAGCCCAGCCGGCGGCGCCACAATCGACACGGCGCTGGGGCCGCCCACTGCCGCTGCGGCCAGCAGGTTGGGCGTGGGCGTGGGCAGGCCTGCCAATGGTGTTGCCACGCCGCGCGGCGTGGCCGTGGCGCGCGGGCGCGGCCTGGGTGTGGCCGTGGGCGGCGCAACGCGCGGCCCCATACCAAGCGGCGGCAGCGGCGA
>DIAV01000318.1:10567-10843 GCA_002415895.1 Anaerolineales bacterium UBA5069
GCCGGTGTTGCGCCGCGCATAGCCGCACGCAACGCGTTGGGAATGGCGCTGCACGGCACACTCAGTACGACATCTGTCGTGTTGGCGTCAATCCAGCCGGCCACCCCATCGTCGGTCATTACGCGCAGCCAGGCGCAGTTGTTGTTTTCGCCGGTAATGCGCAGGGCTGTGCCGCTCTCCACGCGCGTCACCTCGGGGAAGTTTTTGTCGGGGCCGAGGTGCAGGCGCACGCCATCGACCAGCGTTGTTGCCTCTGGGAGGTCGTCGCTGGGCGGG
>DIAV01000318.1:10993-16979 GCA_002415895.1 Anaerolineales bacterium UBA5069
GTGGCACGGGCTGTCGCGCGCGGCGTAGCCGGGGCTTGTGCCGTGTCAGCATTTGTGCGCGTGGGGGTGGGGGTTGCTGTGGGCCAGGGCGTTGCCGTGGGGGCGGCGTCCTGCGCGGGGGCGCGCGCAAACAACGGCGCGGCCGAGAGGGCCACCGCGGCAACCAGAGCCACCAGCAGCGCCGGCGCGAACACGCGGCGCACAAGTTGATAGGGGTTTGGGAGCATTCTCATTCTCCTTGCGCGATGGGCAGCAGTGATGCAGCGATGACGCCCGGGGCTGTGGCCCGGCTTCAGGCGCGAGCTTGATAGAGTGCCGTGAGACGTTGCAGATCAGCGGGCAAATCAACGTCAAAGGCCAGTTCGGGTGCGGGCTGTATGATAATTGTCAGCCCGCGGGCATCTGCCAGTGCGCAATGGCGCGCGCAACTCTCAATGCCAAAGGCAAAGGGGAGCGCGTCGGCCGGGTGCAGCAGCAAGGCGTTGGTGCCGCCCGTGCTGCTGGGCGCAATCACCATCGCCGGCGCCGCGGGCAGTGCGGCGGCCAGCGTGCGCAGGGCCGCGCCGGTCACAAGCGGCAAATCCGCCGGCAGCACCATAATTGCATCGGCGCCCTGCGCAAGCGCTGCGCGGCGCGCCTGCTCCAGCGCGGCGTTGAGGTCGGCCACTTCCTCAACGAGGGGTTGTGCACCCCACGCCGTGGCGCAGGCACGCACATCGGCGTCGCGGCTCACCACCACCACGCCGGCAAAGAGATTGGCATCACCTGCGCTGAGCAGCACTCGGTGCAAAAGATCGCGGCTGAGTGCGGCGCGCGCGGCGCTGTCGAGCGGGGGCGAAAGGCGGCTTTTGCTCTCGGCAAAGGGCTTGACGGGCACAAGCAGCCAAAGTGCGTTGGCGTGCGAAAGGTGCATAATTGCTACTTACCCGTGGGCGCAGGTGCAGGCAGTGGCAGCGGCGCACGCAGCGCCATGCCAAAATCCAGCACACTTTGCCCGAGCGCGGCGCGCACGGCAGGGGTGGCCATAATGGTGTTGGTCACAAGCAGCGGCAAGCCGGCGGCTTCTGCCAGCACGGCGTCTTCCTCATCCAGCACAAAGCCGTCGAGAAGATCGGCAAAATAGTCAATAATCGTGAGCGGGCTGGGCATCTGCCCCATTTCGCGCATCATCTTGGCGGCAGGCCCCTTGAGCGCCCGCCCGCCCACAATGGGCGATACGGCCACCACGGGGGCCTTGCACTCGAGCAAGTGGCGGCGCATGTGAGGGATGGCCAGGATAGGGTCAACGGAAAGATAGGGGTTGCTGGGGCAGATGACAATGAGGTCGGCGGCATGGATGGCGTGGCGAGCGGCGCTGGTGACGTGCGCCTCGGCTGCGCCCACAAAGGTAATGTCAAAGACAACAGGCTCGCAGCGGCGGCGCACGAAATAGTGCTGAAAGGGCAAGTCGCCCTCGTCGGTGTGCACAAGGGTGCGCACAGGCTCGTCGGCCATGGGCAGAATTGGCCCGGCCACGCCAAAGCTGCGGCGCAGGCGGTCGGTCACTTCAGTCAGCGTATGCCCCTGACGCAGCCATTCATTGCGGCGCAAATGCAGAGCAAGGTCGCGATCGCCAATGCGAAACCAGTCTTCACCGCCAAGTGCGCTAAGCGCCTCGATGGTGGCAAACGATTCATCACGACGTCCCCAGCCCATGACTGGATTGTGAACGTCGGCGAGGTTGTAGAGTACGGTATCGAGGTCCGGGCTGACAGCAAGGCCCCAATGCTCGAAGTCGTCGCCTGTATTCACAAGCACGGTGAGCGCCCCTGGCGGCAGCACAGCCTGGAGGCCTGCCGCCATCCTGGCCCCGCCCACGCCGCCGGCAAGGGCAAGCACGCGCGGGAAGAGCGCCGCGCCATTCTTGTTCTCGATATTCTCTTTGCCTGCGCCCATCGCCACATCCGCCATAATCTTCCTCAACACCGGCCCAATGAACAATTGCTCAGCGCCACTGCACGCGTGACGCCAGCGGCGCACGTTCTTTTGCCCGGGTCTCGGCGGGCCAGCCCAGCGTCAGCAACGCCTGTGGCTCCCAATCAGCGGGGAGTTGCAAGGTCGTGCGCACAATCTCCGGCACAAAGAGAGGGGCGCACACCCAGCACGCGCCCAGCCCGGCGGCGTGTGCGCTGAGCAGCAGGTTTTGGCAGGCCAGCGCCACGCTCTGTGTGGCCATGATGTGCTCAAAGCCGGCGCGCCGGGCATCGGGGTAATAGTCCATATCCGCCATGCACAGGCACGCCACAATCACCGCCGGTGCGCCGGCAATGCGTGCGGCGCGCACGGCCACATGGTTCTCCACCCAGGCGGCGTCCACACCATCGGCCAGCAGGTCACTGCGCCAGGCAACGGCCATGGCAGCGCTCAACTGCTGCCGCATTGTGCCTTGCACAACGCAAAAGCGCCAAGGCTGGCGGTTGTGCGCGGAGGGCGCCCAGGTGGCCGCCTCGAGCAGCGCTTCCAGCAGCGGCTGCTCAACAGGGCGATCCGTGTAACGGCGAATGGAGCGCCGCTGGCGGATCAGCCGCTGCAATGCAGCCTGATCATCCGGCGCAAAGGGTGTGGCGCCGGCGTCGTTGGTGTGTTCACCTGGCAAAGCAGAAACCATGCAAGCAACCTTGAAACTCAACCGCATCAACGCGCAACACAAGGGCCTTCATGGGGCGGGCGCGCCATGACAATGCACTCGGCAGGCATGCCGATGCGCGCATTATAGCATCGTGCAGCGAGCGCGCCCAACTCTCTTGACGCTCTGCCCTGCGCGTTGTACACTGCCTGCACGTTCCCCATGCGGCTGCAACCGCAACCATCCACCCCGAGCGCACCTGCTCGCGTTTTGCATGTTGCCCAAAGCGCCGGCGCTCACCCACACATCAAGGATTGACTATGCCCAGCCCAGCCAGCCCCAACAATCCACAGCGGGTTGCCCTCTACCTGCAGGACAAGCACCCCATTCGCGATGGCATGGAGTATGCGCAGTACGCCGAATCACGCGGCTTTGAAGCCGTGTGGCAGGCGGAGAGCCGCCTCGTGCGCGACGCCATTGTGCCCATGGCCGCATTTGCCGCCGTCACCGATCGCATTCATGTGGGGTCAGGCGTCATCAACAACTGGACGCGCAACATCGGCCTGCTGGCTGCAACCTTTCTCACGCTCGACGACCTGGCGCCCAACCGCGTGATCTGCGGCATTGGCGCGTGGTGGGATCCGCTCGCGCGCAATGTGGGCATTGAGCGCCGCAAACCGCTGCTTGCCATGCGCGAGACGATTGAAGTCATGCGCCGGCTTCTCAACATGGAACGCGTGACCTTCCACGGCGAGTTTCACAATGTGGATGGCATTGAGCTTGATGTGGTGCATGGCCGGCGCGAGCCGCGCAACGTGCCGATTATGATTGGCGCGACAGGCGAGAAGATGATGGAGATGACGGGCGAGATTGCCGACGGCGCCGTGCTGAACTACTGCGTGCCGCCCGAGTACAATCTTGAGGCGATGGAGCAACTGGAGCGGGGCGCGGCGCGTGCCGGACGCAGCATTGATGACATTGACCGCCCGCAACTGATTGTCTGTTCGGTGCATGAGGACCGCAAGGTGGCGCTCGACGGCGCACGCGAGCTGCTGACGCAGTATCTGGCGCAGCAGCCCCACATTGCCAAGGCCAGCGGCGTCAAGCCCGAGGTGGTGGCACAGATTCAATCGACCCTCGGCTGGCCCGCCACCAAGGAACAGGTGCGCGCCGCGATGCACCATGTGCCCGATGAGCTGGTGCAGCGCATTACCGCCAGCGGCACCCCCGCCGAAGTCAAGACCAAGGTGCGCGAATATGTCGCCAACGGAGCCACCTGCCCCATCCTCTACCCCCTGGGCGATGTCAAGCTGATGATTGACACCTTTGCCGACGGGTATTAGAGAACCGGTTCAATTGTTAAGGAACGTTCAAGATGCGCACGATACGATTTCTGGTTGGCACAACCGTGGTGGCCGTGGTCACCTTCTTCTTTGCAGCATGGGCGCGGCGCGAGACGGAAGCGCAAATCGGCAAGATGCAGCTGAATGCCTACAACACACCAGGCGCCGACTCGCCCGTGCCGCCGCAAGTGATGGCTACCGGCGTGAGCACGCTGGGGGCTGTATGGTGGGTGCAGCACAACATTCTGCGCCAAAAGGGCAGCGGCGCGGTCTTCAGTATGCTGCTCGGCGCGGCGGCGGGCGTGGCAACGCTCTTCGTTGTCTCCACAGATGACCCGACGAAGTAATGACCAGTTACCAGTTACCAATGATCATTAATCATTAATCATTGGTAACTGGTCATTGGTGATTAGCCATGTCAACATGTCTTCAACCCTAATCACCTCCCTTCCCATGTATCCATTCTACGAATCCCCGACAACGCTGGATGAAGCACTCGCACGCAAGGCACACCACGGCGCCGCGGCGCGTTTTGTCGCCGGTGCGACCGATCTTCTGCTTGAGGTGGAGCGCGGCGGCCGCACAACAGCCGACGGCGCCGCGCCCGGCCTGATTGACCTGACGCGCGTTCCCGGCCTTGCCGCGATTACCGCGCGCGACGGGTGGATTCACATGGGACCGCTGGTGACGCATAACCAGGTGGTGGAGAACGCGCTGCTGGTGGAGCACGCGTTTCCGCTGGTGCGCGCCTGCTGGGAGGTGGGCGCACCCCAGATCCGCAACCGCGCCACTGTAGCGGGCAACATCATCACCGCCAGCCCTGCCAACGACACTATCCCGCCACTGCTGGCGCTGGATGCGCAGATTACGTTGCGCAGTCAGGCGCGCGGCGCGCGCACGCTGCCCCTGCACGCCTTCCTCACCGGCTTCCGCCGCGTGGAGATGGCCGATGACGAAATGATGGTTGACATCGCTTTCCCTGCGCTGGGGCCGCTGGCAACCGGCGCATTCATCAAGCTGGGGTTGCGTAAAGCGCAGGCCATTAGCATCGTGACAGTGGCCGTGGTCATTGAACGCACGGCAGCGACGCTGGGCGCGCCCGTTGCACGCGCGTCCATTGCGCTGGGCTGCGTTGCGCCTACGGTTATGCGCGCCCCCGCCGCCGAAGCCTGGCTTGTGGGCAAGGCGCTGGACAAGGCGACCATTGCCGAGGCCGCACGTCTTGCCGCCGCTGCCACTGCGCCCATTGATGACATTCGCGCAGGCGCGGAATACCGGCGCGCCATGGTGGAACTCCTGACTACGCGCGCGCTGGCGCAGATTGCCGCTGGCGATGCGCGCGCCGGCTGGCCCACTGATGCCGTGCTGCTCTGGGGCGATTCGGGTGGGGCGTGGCCTGTGACACAGGGCGCGCAAACCGGGCCGGACGGTACGCAGAATGAGGCGACGGCCACTGTCAACGGCGCGCCCGTCGCGCTGGAGGGTCATCAGACGTTGCTGGACAGCCTGCGCGCGGCCGGTTATGCGGGCGTGAAAGAGGGCTGCGCCGAGGGCGAGTGCGGCGCATGCACAGTCTTTTTGGACGGCATGGCCGTCATGGCGTGCATGGTCCCCGCCGAACGCGCCGCGGGCAGCACCGTAGTCACGGTTGAGGGGCTTGCGCAAGACGACACGCTGCATCCCGTGCAGGCGGCGCTGGCTGAGGCGGGCGGCGTGCAGTGCGGCTATTGCACACCCGGCTTTGTGATGAGCGCCGCCAAGCTGTTGGAGGAGCGCCCCCACCCCACGCGCGCCGAGGCGCAGGAAGCCTTCGCGGGCAACTTCTGCCGCTGCACAGGCTACCGCAAGATCATTGATGCGGTTGTACTGGCGGGAGAGAAGTCGTAGCGATCACCGGATCGCAAAAAAGCCGGAACACAGATCAAGGCGGAAACAGCAGGGATAGCGACGGCTATCCCTGCTGTTTCCGCCTTGATCTGTGTTCTGCTGTTTGTTCGTTGCGCGTGTAAGGCTTGGTGGTGCGTCTCTGAAGGGCGGC
>DIAV01000228.1:0-726 GCA_002415895.1 Anaerolineales bacterium UBA5069
ATTGTGGTGCCCGTGCCCGATTCCGGCACGCCCCACGCGATTGGCTATGCCCAGCGCTCCGGCATCCCCTACAGCGAGGGCTTGATCAAGAGCCGCTACATTGGCCGCACCTTCATTGAGCCGACCGACCAGTTGCGCAAGGTGGGCGTCGCGATGAAGTTCAATCCGCTTTCGGAGAACCTGCGCGGTAGGCGCGTGGTGCTGGTGGACGATTCCATTGTGCGTGGCAACACGTCGGGGCCGCTCGTGGCCATGCTGCGCAAGGCAGGAGCCACCGAAGTGCATGTGCGCGTGGCCTGCCCGCCGATTACGTGGCCCTGCTTTATGGGCGTGGATATGGCCAGCCGCGACGACCTGATTGCCGCACACCAAAGCATTGATGAGATCCGCGCACACATTGGCGCCGATTCACTTGCGTACCTCTCTATTGATGGCATGATGAAGGCGCTCAAGGCTGAAGGCGGCTACTGCAACGCGTGCTTTACGGGAGACTATCCCTTTACCACGCAAATCCCTCTCTTTGACCTGATGGAGAAGGACAAGGACCAGTTCGCACACGTGTGGGGCAACTAGACTCAAATCACATCCAGATCGATCGTTTTAACGCGAGGACGCAAGGTGCGCCAGGACGCAAGGAAAAACAAGTGCAGGAAAGGCGTTGGCTCCTCATGCGTGCAGTTGGTTAACCTGCTGTGGCTTTTCCCTTGCGTCCTGGCGCACCTTGCG
>DIAV01000228.1:804-2854 GCA_002415895.1 Anaerolineales bacterium UBA5069
GCGTCCTGGCGCACCTTGCGTCCTCGCGTTGAAACTGCTGCTTTCATACGGATTCGTGTTTAAGTGATGCATTGGACACGTGCGCGAGGGATTGCGCACGTGGGGATCTGATCCCTTAACGCGCCACTCGCCTTGCAAGCCAAACCAAATCTCGCACCTACAGCCGGAATCGCAGCCTATCATGCGTTTATTTGATCTTAGCTTGCCGCTTGAGGAGTCTCTGAGCGAAAACCAGCCTCTGCAAATCGATCACATTTCGCATGTGGAGACGGCGGCGGGCATGGCAGCCTATTTTGGCGCACAGGCCAGCGACTTGGTGGGGGGTATGGGCGGCGCAGAGGATCATTTCAACGGCAGCCCCCACTCGGGTACGCATATTGACGCACCCTGGCATGGGTATCCCACCACAAATGGCGAACCGGCGCGCACGATTGACGAACTCCCTGTGGAGTGGTTCTTTGCTGATGGCGTACTGCTCGATATGCGCCATCTCGAACGTGGCAGCATTGCCAGTGTTGAGGACATTCAGGAAGCACTCGCGCACATTGGCTACACACTCAAGCCCCAGGACATTGTGCTCATCCAAACCGGCGCCGACAAGCTCTGGGGCAGCGCCGAATACATGCTGGCCGGCATCGGTATGAGCGCCGCCGCGACGCGTTGGCTGATTGCGCAGGGCATTCGCGTCATGGGGATTGACGCCTGGGGGTGGGATCAGCCTTTCTGGGCCATGCGCCAGCGCTACATGCAGTCGGGCGATCCTTTCGTCATATGGGAAGCGCACCGAGTCAGCAAAGACGCCGAGTATTGCCACATCGAACGGCTGGCCAACCTCGATCTGCTGCCGCGCCCCTACGGTTTCAAGCTCTCCTGCTTCCCCATCAAACTGCACAAAGGCAGCGCAGGCTGGTCGCGTGTGGTAGCCATCTTCGATGACGAGGTTGTACCGCAGAGAGTGCCATAGCGCATGAAATCACCAGGCTCGGCAGCAATTCCACCCGCAGCGCGGACGGCGCTACGCCTGAACCGCATGGCGGCGCGCGCCGCGCTGGAGGTGGTTGTCCACCCGGCACAGCGGCAACGCCCGCGCACGCGTCGTTATGATGTTGTGGTGGGTATGGTGGCGAACAGCATCCCTGCGCTGGATCTTTCGCCGTGGCCGCTGCGCGATGCGCTTGATGCACTGACGGCCGTCACCTCCTACAGCGTGGCGCGCAGTGTGTCGATTGAAGAAGTGGTTGCCGGCAGCGCGCTCGCCATCTGGGTGCGCCCGCAGACAGGCGAGACCAGCGCCACAATTCTCTATCTGCATGGCGGCGGCTATGTGTGCGGCTCACCCCGCACGCACATGGGGCTGCTCAAGCGGCTGACCGATGTAGGCAACGCACAGGTGCTGGCGCTGGACTACCGCCTTGCCCCCGAAGCGCCCTATCCCGCCGCTGTGATGGATGCATGGGCGGCCTACTGGTGGCTGCTGGCGCAGGGCGTTGCACCCGAGAGTATCTTCCTTGCGGGTGATTCGGCGGGGGGTGGTCTCTGTGTGGCGCTTATGGTGGCGCTGCGCGATGCAGGCGTGCCGCAACCCGCCGGTGCGCTGCTCTTCTCGCCCTGGGTGGACCTGGCCTTTCGCGGCCAGTCCATTGCCGCCAACGCACCGCGCGACTATCTTAACGAAGCGTGGCTGCGCGCCTGTGCGCGTATGTATCTGGCCGACAGTGATGCAACCGCGCCCCTTGTCTCTCCCCTCTATGCCGATCTGCAGGGGCTGCCGCCGCTCTTGATTCAGGTGGGCACCGCCGAAATGCTGCTGGATGACGCAACCCGCCTTGCCCACCACGCGGTGGCGTGCGGTGTGCCTGTGGAGTTGGAGCTGTGGGAGAACATGGTGCACGTGTGGCAGATGCTGGATGGCATTGAGCCACGTGCGCGCGCGGCTGTACGGCGCGCCGGCCTCTTTATGCGCAGGGTGCAGTACGGGCGCAGAGAGCATCTGAATACAGAGGCTACAGACGTGACCGACAACGCCACCTAACCGGCAACGCAAATAAAG
>DIAV01000042.1:0-3920 GCA_002415895.1 Anaerolineales bacterium UBA5069
ACCAATTACCAATGATTAATGATCATTGGTAATTGGTAATTGGTAACTGGTCATTGGTCATTCACCAGCGCTTGCCGGTGTTTTTGCAACAATATTCTGGACTCTCGGTAACTTATGCACCGCATGAATCGACATGAACGCGTGATGATGAACCGCCGCCAGCGGACGCGCGCGGAAAACAACAAGCCCCGCCCCTGGTTCTGGGCGGGCCAGAGCCTGCTGGCGATCACCATTGTCAGCATCCTTGTCATTGGCGGCATGGTGGGTGGCGGCGTGGCGCTGGGCCTGAGCATCTACAACTCCTACGCCGACCAATTGCCCGATGCCAGCTTTATTGAGCAACAGCAGGATGATTTTCAAACAGTGCGCATATACGACCGCACCGGCCAGCATCTCCTTTATGAAAGCGTGGACCCGCGCCCCTTCCGCGGCGACCGCACCTTCATTCCACTGGACGAGATGTCGCCGTGGGTGTGGAAGGCAGCGGTTGCACTGGAAGACCGCAACTTCTTCGAGAATCCGGGCATCAACCTGCGCGGCCTCTTCCGCGCCTTCTTCTCCAACGTGCAGGGCGGCGTTGTACAGGGCGGCTCGTCCATTACGCAACAGTTGATCAAGAATGTCATCATTCCTGTAGAAGACCGCGCCCAGCAATCATACGCGCGCAAGATCAAGGAAGTCATCCTCTCGCTGGAGGTGACGCGGCGCTATTCCAAGGAACGCATCCTCGAGTGGTACCTCAACTACAACTTTTACGGCAATCTTGCCTATGGTGTGGAGGCCGCGAGCCAGGTTTATTTTGGCAAGAGCAGCGCCGACCTCACGCTGGCCGAGTCGGCCATGCTGGCGGCCATCCCCCAATTCCCGGCGCTCAACCCAATTGATAACCCGGAGGACGCCAAGGAACGCCAGGGGATTACGCTCAACGGCATGGTGGAGGCGGGTGTGATTACGCAGGCCGAGGCCGACGCCGCCTTTGCCGTGCCGCTGGAGCTGAAAACTTCGGTAGCCGAGCGCTTTGACATCCTCACAGCGCCCCATTTTGCGCTCTATGTGCTTCAGCGCGTTAAAGATGAGTTCAACACGGCGGATGACCCCTACTTCATTTGGAAGAAGGGGCTGGAGGTCTACACAACGCTGGATGTGGACTTGCAGAAATTTGCCGAACAGACGGCGCGCGAGCAGGTTGCCAAGCTTGTCGAGCAGGGCAAGAACGCCAGCAACGCCGCAGCAGTCGTCATCCGCAACGACACGGGCGAAGTCCTCGCCATGGTCGGCTCGCTCGACTACAACAACGAGAAGATCGACGGACAGGTCAATGTGGCCACGGCCGAGCGGCAGCCCGGCTCCAGTTTCAAGCCCTTTGTCTACCTTACGGCGCTCCAGGAAGGCAGCAGCGCGGCCACAATGATTCTGGACGTGGCCACCGCCTTTCCGCAGTCCGACGGCACCTACTACCGCCCGGAGAACTACGACCGCCAATACCACGGTCCGGTGTCACTGCGCAACGCGCTCTCGCGCTCGTACAACATACCTGCCGTGCGCGTGCTCGAGCAGGTGGGCGTGGGTGACGCACTGCGCATGGCCCATCGCCTGGGCATCAACGGCCTCAACCGCGGCCTCGGCTATTATGGCCTCAGCCTGGTGCTGGGCGGTGGCGAGGTATCGCTCATCGATCACACCTACGCCTACTCCGTGCTTGGCAATGGCGGCGTTATGATTGGCCAGCCGCGCCTGCCCGAGCAACTTAGCCCGGGCTTCCGCAATCTGGACCCTGTGGCCATGCTCCAGGTGCGTGACAGCGCCGGCAACGTGCTCAAGAAGTATGACCAGCCCGAGGCCGAGCGCATTATCAACGCCGATGATGCCTACGTGCTTGCCGACATCATGAGTGATGACGTGGCACGCTCCCCTGCCTTTGGAGCCAACACTGACCTCACCCTGCCCGACCGCAAGGTGGCCGCCAAAACGGGCACCACCAACGGCTTCAAGGACAACTGGACCATGGGGTTTACCCCCCAATACACTGTGGGCGTGTGGGTGGGCAACACGGACAACGAGTCCATGGTCAACGTCACGGGGCTTTCGGGCGCGGCCCCCATCTGGAACGCCATCATGCGCAAGGTGCACGAGGGGCAGCCGGTGCGCTGGTATGATCGCCCCGCGACCATTATCGACAAGACCATTTGCACCCCCAGCGGGCTGCTTCCCACGCCCTCATGTACGGGCAGCAACCAGCGCAACGAGATCTTTGTTGCGGGCACGGAGCCAACGCTCCCCGACAATATGTGGCAGACCTTCGAGATTGACACCGAAACCAACGAACTTGCCACAGCCACCACACCGCCCGAACGGCGCAGCGAGCAATCCTTCATGATTGTGCCTTCGGAGGCGCAGGACTGGGCGCGCGACAGCGGCATTGCGCAGCCGCCCACAGGGGGCAGCAACCAGGAGAACGTTCTCGTCGAGTATGACCCGGACACCTCCATCATCTCGCCCACCATCAATGGCTACATCGGCGGCACAATAGAGATCAAGGGCAATGCGCGCGGCGGCAGCCATCGCCTCGAAATCGGCCAGGGGCTGGACCCCACAGAGTGGCAGCAAATTGGTGACGAACGCGGCGACGAGGTTGTCAACGGCACGCTGCAAACGCTCGACACCAAGCTATTTGGTGAAGGGCTTTACACCCTGCGGCTCACAGTAAACCGCCCCGAAGGGCAAAAGGTGTGGACAACACCTGTGACCATTGACAACACACCGCCCAGCGTTGTGTTGAGCGAGCCGGTGGCCGACCGCCTTTACGTCATGGAAGACGATGAGCAAATCAACATCAACGCCATTGTCAACGACACGTGGGCCGTGGGCCGGGTGGAGTTTTTCGTGGATGGCAGCGTGATTGGGTCGGCCACAGTCTCGCCCTATAATGAGCGCTGGAAGATCACCATGCGCAACGCATCGGTGGATGGGGGCGTGGCGTGGCCCGCTTTTGTGAGCGATGACCCCGAGGTGCAGCCCGGCACCATTCTTGAGTATGGCGACGGCTTCGCAGCGGCGCGCACGGCGGGCGGCGTCAATCTCGAAGGGCACACCATCAAGGTTGTGGCCTACGACCGTGCAGGCAACGAGACGAAGAGCGAAGAAGTGCGTGTCTGGGTGCGTGCCAAGAAAGTGACACAGTAGGTTTTGATGAGTGGTTGACTGGTTGACTGGTTTATTGGTTGACTGGTTGATTGCCAGCGTGCCGTCAACCAACCAGTCAACCAATAAACCATTCAACCTATAAACCAATTAACCTATAAACTCTGGAACAGATTCCATGCCGAATATTCTGATTACGAATGATGATGGCGTACGTGCACCGGGGCTGCTTGCGCTCAAGCTTGCGCTGGAGCCGCTGGGTCGCGTCTATGTACTGGCGCCCGAGCGCAACTGGAGCGCGGCGGGCCACGCACGCACCATGCATGATCCCCTGCGCGTAAGCACGCTGCGGCTGGAGGATGGCAGTGAGGCCTTTGCCACAAGTGGAGGCCCCGCCGACTGCGTGGCCCTCGCTGCGCTGGGCGTGCTGGATGTGACGATTGACATGGTGGTGGCGGGCATCAACAACGGCCACAACATGGGCAATGATCTCACCTACAGCGGCACAGTGGCCTGTGCGCGCGAGGCCACCATCTTCGGCATTCCCGGCCTGGCCGTGAGCACGGCATTGGAGCCGTTAGCCAAGTGCGCCCTGCCCGACGCACGGCGACTGGCCGGCGCGGTGGCGGCCATTGTCGCCGCACAGGTGCTTGAGCATGGGCTGCCCAAAGGTACGCTGCTCAACATTAATGTGCCCGCTGTGCGCCCTGAGCAACTGCGCGGGATTGAGCTGACGCGCCTGGGCGTGCGCACCTACGCCGACGAGCTGGTGCGGCGCA
>DIAV01000042.1:4000-4399 GCA_002415895.1 Anaerolineales bacterium UBA5069
CGCCGACGAGCTGGTGCGGCGCACAGACCCCTACGGCAAGCCCTACTACTGGATCTACGGCGCGCTGCCCACTGATGTGGCCGACGACGGCACTGACGTCGGTGCAGTGGCCAACGACATGGTCAGCATTACCCCGATTGGGCTCGACATGACCGAACACAGCGTGCAGGGGTTGCTGCGCCAATGGACGTTCGATACGCTGCTCGTGCGCGCAGCAGCATATGCCGGCGTCGCGGGAGCGCGCCATGGTCTTTAAGGCTGCCGACCTCCCTGCGCGCTGGGAAGGGCTGGCCGTTTGCGCGTGGATTGCCATTGTGCAACTGCTGCTTGTGCAGTGGATTCGCCAGCGCACAACCGACTGGCTCACCTTTGTGCTGGTCCTGTCTCTTATACACATCT
>DIAV01000182.1 GCA_002415895.1 Anaerolineales bacterium UBA5069
GTCTCGGGCAAGGTCATGGCTGCTGATGTGACCGACGGCCTCACCGCCGACACGCTCAACGGCGCACCGGTGAGCTTCCATGTGGCCGATGGCGTCATGATTAATGATGCCAACATCACGGCGACCGACATCGAGGCCAGCAATGGCGTCATCCACGTGATTGACACTGTCATTCTGCCCCCGACCGAATAAGCGCAGGGTAGACAAAACTGAAAACGGGGGGCGGAGCAAGTCTCCGCCCCCCGTTTCTTTGCGTAGTGCCCGCGTACGGTTGTTGCGCCATGCGCGGCGTGGTAACATGGCCCCAGCATGTTGAAACTTTCCACAACATTCCAAAGTTCCACCATCCACTGTCCATGAGCCAAGCGAACGACGCCTCTGCAACTGATTTCGCGTTTGTCGAGTTCGCCCCAGGTTGTGGCGCGGGTCTGCCCCTGCCCGCGGGGTGGATCTCCATTGTGGAGGCGCCACTGCTGATCCTTGTGGGCGTCACCGGCGTAGGCAAGAGCACAACGCTTGATCGCTTGCTGCGCGGGCGGCGCGCGACGCTGCTGCCCGACAGGCGCGTGCTCACCGATAAGCTCCTGATCGCCGCCATGCAGATGGCAGAAGGCTTGCAGCCCACAATTGTGACGGACCGTGCGCAGCGCTTTGCTTACACCCGCCGCTACCGCGCAACACATGCCGGCGGCATGGCCGATGCATTGGGACTCCTGGCGGTTGCCCCTGCACAAACGGAAAAGCTGCTCATTTTTGACGGCCTGCGCGGGGCCAACGAAATTGAGGCCGCCGCGGTTGCACTTCCCAACGCGCGCTTTGTCATGCTGGATGCGCCCGACGCAGTGCGCGTGGTGCGCCTGCTGGGTCGCAGTGACCCGTTCGACCGGGTGGAGCGCATTCTGCCCGATCCCGCAGGTGCGCCCTTCGAGGCGCTGGGACTTGACGACGCAGCCGCGCTCTTTACGCACGATGAGCAGGCCATGTTGCTGGGGCTGGTAGATAGCGGGCGCGTGGCCGCCGCCGACCTGCGCGCCAAGGTGAAAATTGTGGTTGAGGAGCGGCGCAGCTACGATCCTCAGGGGACGCGCAACGCGCTTTTGCGGCACGCAGGCGAACGCGCACTGTGCGTTGACACCACGCAACATGGGGCCGATGACGTGGCCCGTCTGATTGCCACGCGCCTTGGCGAGTGGGGGCTGATTTAGGGTGCAAATAGCCGGCTCCAAACGCCAGTGATCAGCGATTCATTGTCTATTCCCCCCGGTTCGCCCGATCCTGAATGACTGAACAGACGATTGACAAAGCCAACGACAACGGCGCACGGCTTGAGCAGAATCCGCTGAGCGACCGTGAGATGGAGGTTGCGCGCTTGCTGGCCACCGGCGCCAGCAACGCCGAAATTGCGCGCGACCTCATCATTAGCCCCCACACCGTCAAGGTGCATGTTCGCAACATCTTTGAAAAGCTCACTGTCAGCAGCCGCACCGAGGCCACCATGCTGCTCGTGCAGCACGGCTGGTTGGTTGTACCGGGCGCGACCCACGCCGAGCCGCCGCTGGCAGCGCCCCCACCTGCACCCCCGCCCGAACCCGAACCGCTGGCCAATGCGCCGCCCCTGGTGCTGCCCTGGCAGCGCGCCGTGCTGGGCTTGCTGCTCGTGCTTGCGCTGCTGGCAATTGGCTGGCCCTTCTGGCAGGCGCAGGCGCGCACCTCGGCTCCGCTGCTGACCGATGCCGGCCTGCGCGGTTCGGGTGCCCCTTCACCCTCGCTGGACGCACGCTGGGGCGCGCAATCACCACTGCCGGTTGCGCGCAGTCGCCACGCTGTGACACGCGTTGAGAACCGCATTTTTGTGATTGGCGGAGAGGGCGAAACAGGGCTGCCCCTGCGCCGCACAGACGCATGGGACATCGCGGCCAATCGCTGGGAAACACACGCGCCGCTGCCCACGCCAACCAGCAACCTGGCCGCGGCAACGCTCGGCAATGCGATTTATGTGGCAGGCGGCACATGGGATGCGGTGTCAACAGCCGACGTGAAGCCCGTCTTTAACCCGCTGCTCTGGCGTCTCGATCTCGCGACTGGTGCGTGGGAGTCAGTGGGTGAAATCCCCGTTGCCGTTGCAGGCGCGGCGCTGGCTGCAGATGAGACAACGCTCTATCTTGTGGGCGGGTGGGACGGCACGGCCATGCGCGACGAGATCTGGTCGTACACGCCCGCACCCGCCGGCGCACCGCCCGCCGCGTGGCTGCTGGTTGGGCGCGTGGCCGCGCCGCGCGCCTTCCTGGGCGCGGTCGTGGTGAACCAGCAACTCTATGTGGTGGGCGGCTTTGACGGCCAGCGCGAACTGGCGCGCGCCGATGTCTACGACTTGGCCGCCGGCCGCTGGCGCGCGTTGCCCCCCATGGCGGCCGCACGCAGTGGCTTCAGCCTGGTCTATGATGGGGTTGCCATTGTTGCGTTGGGCGGCGGCTGGCTCGATACAGTGACGACGCACGAGCGCTTTGACCCCGCCATTGAGGTGTGGAGCAACTTCCCGTCACCGCTGCCGGGCAGTTGGCGCCACCTGGGTGCGGCCAGCCTTGACGGTAAGCTCTTCCTGTTGGGCGGGTGGAGCGGGGATTATCTTGACGCCAACATGCAGTATCAAAGCACCTTCCGCGCCTTGCTGCCGGTGATTACCGGGCCATAGCAGGGAAAGGCAACGCAACGCAGCCAGAGTCAGTACACAGATCCTGTCTCTTATACACATCT
>DIAV01000138.1:0-2807 GCA_002415895.1 Anaerolineales bacterium UBA5069
TGGGCCGTCACCATTGCCGCCGAAGCACTGGCCGACTTCGGCTATCCGCAGCGCCCCCTGGACACGGACCGCACGGGCATCATCCTGGGTACAGCCATGGGTGGTGAAATGCAGTATGTGACCACGGCGCGCGTCAACTGGCCCGAGTATGTGCACTGGCTCAATGAATCGCCCGAATTTGCCGCGCTCTCCAGCGCGCAGCGCGCCGAGATTGTGGCGCAAATGCACGCGCGCATGGATCGCGCGTTGCCGCAGATTACCGAAGACACCATGCCGGGCGAGTTACCCAACATTGTGGCCGGGCGCGTGGCCAATGTACTCAATCTGCGCGGCCCCAACTTCATTACCGACGCTGCCTGCGCATCCTCTTTTGCTGCCGTGCAGGCCGCGTGTGAGGCGCTCAATGCCGGGCAGGCCGATGCCGTGATCGCAGGCGGCGTGGACCGCAACATGGGCGCATCGAGCTTCGTCAAGTTCTGCAAAATCGGTGCGCTGAGCGCTTCGGGCAGCCGCCCCTTTGGTGCGGGAGCCGATGGCTTCGTCATGGGTGAAGGCAGCGGCGCGTTCCTGCTCAAGCGGCTGGCCGACGCCGAGCGCGACGGCGACAAGATCTACGCCATTATCCGCGGTGTCGCAGGCTCCAGCGACGGCAAGGGCAAGGGTATTACCGCGCCCAACCCGCAGGGACAGCTGCTCGCCATCCAGCGCGCGTGGGAAAACGCGGGCCTGGAACCCTCCAGCGCCACGCTGGTGGAAGCGCATGGCACAAGCACGCGTGTGGGTGATGTGGTTGAGGTGGAAAGCCTCTCCAAAATGTTTGGCCCCGGCGCGCGTCCCGGTTCGATTGCACTGGGTTCGGCCAAGAGCAATATTGGCCACCTCAAGGCGGGCGCAGGCGCAGCCGGTCTGCTCAAGGCGGCCATGTCCATTTACGACAAGGTGTTGCCGCCCACGCTCAACGCGCAGCAGCCCAACCCCAACATCGATTTTGCGCAGACCCCTTTCTACTTGAACCATGAACTCAAGCAGTGGGACGCGCCCCAGGGCGCGCCTCGGCGCGCAGGCGTCAGCGCCTATGGCTTTGGCGGCACCAATTTCCATCTTGTGATGGAGGAGTATGTACCCGGCATGTTGAAGAGCGAACCGAAGAGCTACGCAAGTGCAGACGTCAATGGCGGCAACGGTGCACACAGTGGCAGCAGCACCGCCGGCAGCAGCGTGGCCGGCAGCGGCCAGCCGCCGCAGGCCACACGCCCCCTGCCCCCGCGCGGAATTCTGGCCGTGGGCGCTGCCAGCCCCGCTGCGCTCAAGGATCAACTGGATGACCTCTACCGGCGCGTGGAGAGCGGCTGGACGCCTGCACGCGCCCTGCCTGCGCCCGAGACAATTCGCGCCGCCGAGCGGCTGGTGATTGACTTCTCCGACCAGAAGGAACTGCTGGACAAACTAAGCAAGGCGCGCAAGGCGGCCGGCTTTGACAACCCGCAGGCATGGAAGGCGCTGCAGGGCCAGGGCATCTTCCGCGGCAGCGGACCGCGCCCGGGCAAGATTGCCTTCCTTTTCCCCGGCCAGGGCAGCCAGTATGCCAACATGGGCCGCGAACTGGCTGCGCTGTCGCCCTCGGTGGCGAGTGTCTTTGCCGAAGCCGACCGCGTGATGACCCCCATTCTGGGCCGCACGCTCACCTCCTACATCTTTGTTGACAGCGCCGATCCCGCCGCCGTCAAGCAGGTGGAGAAGGACTTGATGCAGACGGCGATTACCCAGCCGGCCATGCTGACGCTGGATACCGCCATGCTGCTGCTGCTGCGTGATTATGGCTTTACGCCCGACATGGCCATGGGTCACTCGCTGGGCGAGTACGCCGCGCTGATTGCCGCGGGCATTATGCCCTTTGCGCAGGCGCTTGAAGCCTCTGCCGCACGCGGCGCAGAGATGACCAAGGTGGCGCTGGGCGACAATGGCTGGATGGCCGCTGTCATGGCCCCGTATTCCGTCATCGAGGATGTGCTCAAGCAGGTGGATGGCTATGTGGTGGCCGCCAACATCAACTCCAACAACCAGAGTGTCGTGGGTGGTGAGGCCAAGGCTGTCCAGGCCGCCATGGACATCTTTGCGCAGAAGGGCTTTACCGCCGTGCGCATCCCCGTGAGCCACGCCTTCCACACCAAACTGGTGGCCCCCGCCAGCGCGCCGCTGCGCAAGGTGCTGAACCGCTTCGACATTCGTCCGCCGCAACTACCGCTGGTAGCCAACGTCACGGGCGACCTCTACCCCAACACGGTGGAAGGCATCAAGGACATTCTCGAGCTGCAAATCGCCTCGCCCGTACAGTGGGTCAAGGGGCTGGAGACGCTCTACGCCAATGGCGTGCGCACCTTTGTTGAGGTAGGCCCCAAGAAGGCGCTCAAGGGTTTTGTGGATGACGTGCTGGTTGACAAAACCGACGTCTGGTCGCTCTTCAGCAATCACCCCAAGACGGGTGAACTGGCATCCTTCAATCATGCCCTGTGCGGATTGTATGCGGCAGGTTATGGCCTGCCCGAGCAGAACAGCGCCCCTGTGCAACTGACAAGTGTGAGCTTGAGTGGCAATGGTGCGGTGACGCCTGCGGCAGCGGCGCAGCCCGCACCGGTTGCTGTCGCTGTCACGGCCCCTGTCACAGCGCCTGTTTCTGCACAGCCCGCTCTGCCCGCCGACATGAACACAGCCGCGCTGGGCCAGGCATTGGCGCAGTTGCTGCAGCAGTTTGCGGCCCCGCAAGCCGGCCACGCCAGTGGCCCCGCTGTGGCTGATCGCAATGAAAC
>DIAV01000138.1:2933-9326 GCA_002415895.1 Anaerolineales bacterium UBA5069
GCGCTGGACATTACGACGCAACTGGCCATGGCCGCCGGCCTGGACGCGCTGCGCGAAGCGAACATCCCGCTGGTGCAGACCTACCGTGCCACGACCAAGGGCACCTTCCTGCCCGAGCGCTGGATGCTGCCCGAGAGCCTGCGCGATGAGACGGGTGTTGTCTTTGCCAGCGCCTTCCCTGGTGGCGACCGCATGGCCGACGAGTTCCGCCGCTTCTATGTGTGGAACAACCTGCGCGAGCAGATGGACACGCTGGAGGAACTGCGCCGCTATACAAGCGACGCCGGCACGCTGGGCGAAATCGAGCGGCGTCTCGCCGTGCTGCGCGACGAATTCGAGCGCAACCCCTATGAATTTGATCGCCGCTTCATCTTCCGCATTCTGGCCATGGGCCACAGCCAGTTTGCCGAGTACATTGGCGCGCGCGGCCCCAATACGCACGTCAACGCCGCCTGCGCCTCGACAGCTCAGGCCATGGCCGTGGCCGAGGACTGGATTCGCACAGGCCGCTGCCGCCGCGTGATTGTTGTGAGCGCCGACGACGTGACGAGTGACAATCTCATGGGCTGGATCGGCTCCGGTTTCCTGAGCACAGGCGCCGCAGCCATTGATGACCGTGTGGAGGAGGCGGCGCTGCCCTTTGACCGCCGCCGCCACGGCACACTCCTGGGCATGGGCGCGTGCGCGCTCGTTGTGGAGAGCCAGGATGTGGCCGCCGAGCGTGGCATGCGCGGCATTGTGGAGGTGCTGAGCACCGAGACGGCCAACAGCGCGTACCACGGCACGCGCATTGACGTGGATCATGTCTCCGATGTCATGAACCGGCTGGTGACCTCCGCCGAGCGGCGCTTTGGCCTCAACCGCTATACGCTGGCGCAGCAGCTTGTCTTCATCTCGCACGAAACCTTCACCCCCGCCCGCGGCGGCAGCGCCGCGGCCGAAGTCACCGCGCTGCGCAAGACCTTTGGCGATGCCACACCCAGCATTGTGGTCTGCAACACCAAGGGCTTCACGGGCCATCCCATGGGTGCGGGCGTTGAAGATGTCATTGCCGTCAAGATTCTGGAGTACGGGATTGTGCCACCCGTGGCCAACTACAAGGAGGTTGACCCCGAACTGGGCACCCTCAACCTCAGCCGCGGCGGGCGCTATCCCGTTCAGTATGCGCTGCATCTTGCCGCGGGCTTCGGCTCGCAGATTAGCATGACACTGGTGCGTCGTATTCCAGGCGCGCTGGAGCGCGTGGACAACAAGCCGCTCTATCAGCAGTGGCTGGCCGACGTTTCCGGCTACGACATGGCCGAGACGGAAGTTGTCAAGCGTGTGCTGCGCGTGGTGGCGCAGGGATCACCCAAGCGGGTTCCCGCCGCCAACCGCTGGCAGTATGGCACCGGACCGGCACAGCGCGCGCCTGTCTCATCCAATGGCCTGGCGGCGGTGAATGCGCCTCTGCCCATGGTGATGCCGCAGGCAGCCGCCAGTGCCGCCGCCAGCACAGCGATGCCGCAGGCAGCCCCGAGCGCTCCGGCCTACGTGCCGCCGCCTGCTGCACCGCAGCCGCAACCTGTACCCCCGCCTGCTGCGCGCCCAGCGCCTGCACCGGCCCCGGTGGCCGTTGTTGCGCCCGCGCCCCAGCCCGTTGCGCCGGTCGTTGCCGCAGCGCCCGCCGCTGCCCCCAGCCAACCTGTCGCCGTTGACCTCGTCGAGGCCAAGGTGCTTGCCGTTGTCGCCGCCAAGACGGGCTACCCGCAGGACATGCTCGACCCGTCGCTCGACCTTGAGGCAGACCTGGGCATTGACACAGTAAAACAGGCGGAAACCTTCGCCGCCGTGCGCGAAGCATTTGATATCCCACAGCTTGAGGGTATTAAGCTGCGCGACTACCCCACACTGGGTGCGGTGGTGGAGTTCGTCTACGCTGCCCGCCCCGAATTGAGGGCACAGCGGGGAGAAGAGAGTGGAGCGTCGGGCGTCGGAACGGCGCCTGCACCAGCGCCCGTTACCAATGACCAATTACCAGTTACCAATAACCAGCCAGCCAGCCAGCCTGTCGCCGGTGACCCTGTTGAGGCCAAAGTCCTCGCCGTGGTGGCCGAGAAGACAGGCTATCCGCAGGATATGCTTGACCCCACGCTGGACCTTGAAGCCGACCTGGGGATCGACACCGTCAAGCAGGCCGAAACCTTTGCCGCCGTGCGCGAGGCCTTCAACATTCCGCAGCTCGAAGGCATCAAGCTGCGCGATTATCCCACACTGGGTGCGGTGGTGGAGTTCGTCTACGCCGCGCGGCCCGAACTGCGCGCACAGCAGGGCGTGGGGCGTGGGGCGTCGGGAGTCGGAACGGCGCCTGCGGCAGCCCCCGTTGCCAATGACCAATTACCAGTTACCAATTACCAATCAACCAATTACCAATCAACAAGTCAACCAGTCGCCTCTGACATTGTCGCCGACAAGGTGATGAGTGTCGTGGCTGACAAGACGGGCTACCCGCAGGAGATGCTCGACCCGGACCTGGACCTTGAGGCCGATTTGGGCATTGACACAGTGAAACAGGCCGAGACCTTCGCCGCCGTGCGCGAGGCCTTCGCAATTCCGCAGCTTGAGGGCATCAAGCTGCGCGACTACCCCACGCTGCAAAGCGTGATTGACTTTGTGTATGCGCAGCGCCCCGAATTGCGCGCACAACAGGGTGTTGGGAGTCGGGTGTCGGGTGTCGAAACGCCCAGTCAACCAGTCAACCAGTCAACCAATCAACCAATGGCCCAGGCGCCCAGCCAACCGCTGCCGCCCACGCCGCCCAGCGCACCGGCCGCCGCCCCTGCACCGGCAGCGCCCCCCGCCGCAGATGTGGTGGCCGCCAAGGTGCTCCAGGTGGTTGCCGACAAGACCGGCTATCCCACCGAGATGCTCGACTTCGACTCGGACCTTGAGGCGGACCTGGGCATTGACACTGTCAAGCAGGCCGAGACCTTTGCGGCCGTGCGCAGCGCGTTTGACATTCCAACCGTGGAGGGGCTCAAGCTGCGTGATTATCCCACGTTGCAGAGCGTAATTGACTTCGTCTATACGCACCGCCCTGAACTGCGCGCACAGCAGGGCGTTGGGAGCGGGGTGTCGGGCGTGGGGACAGCAACCACGCCTGTTGCCCAGCCAGCCAGCCAACCCGCTGGCCTCGACACCGTCTCGGCAACCGTTCTTTCCCTCGTGGCCGACAAGACCGGCTATCCGACGGAGATGCTAGACCTGGACAGCGACCTTGAGGCCGACCTGGGTGTGGATACCGTCAAGCAGGCCGAGACCTTCGCCGCAGTGCGTGCGGCCTTCAACATTCCCACCATCGAAGGGCTCAAGCTGCGCGACTATCCTACGCTGCAGAGCGTGATTGAGTTCGTCTACACCCACCGCCCAGAACTGCGCGCACAGCAGGCAGTCGGAAGTGGGGTGTCGGGTGTCGAGACCGCGGCGGCCGCAGCCCCCGTTACCAATGACCAATTACCAATTACCAATCAACCAGTAGTCAAGACCATCGGCACGCTGGAAGATGCAGACCGCATGCCCCGGCGCGTGCCCGTGCCCAGCCTGCGCCCGGCGCTTGACCTCTGTCTGCCCACGGGCATTGCGCTGGACGAGGGCAGCCGCGTTGTTGTGATGATGGACCAGGGCGGCGTGGGCAAGACGCTCACAAGCCGCCTGCAGAAGCAGGGTGTCACCGTGCTGGCGCTGGAGCCGGGTGTGGCCACAGCAACGATGATTGAGTTGCTTCAGCAGTGGCTGGCCGACGGCCCCATTCAGGGCGTCTACTGGCTGGCGGCACTGGACGCCGAGCCTGCGCTCGAGGAGATGGAGATTGCCACGTGGCGCGAAATGAATCGCGTGCGCGTCAAGAATCTCTTCAGCGCCATGCGCACTGTGTATGAGAGCGTGGCCGGCCCCGGCCGCTTCCTCGTAAGCGCAACGCGCCTGGGCGGTCTGCATGGCTACGGCGCAACCGGCGCAACCGCCCCCATGGGCGGCGCTGTCACCGGCTTCACCAAGGCCTACAACATTGAGCAGGGGCTGCGTGACGAAGGCAAGGGGCTCATTGTCAAAGCCGTGGACTTTGACATGGCGCGCAAGAGCGAACCGGCCGACCTGCTGATTGCCGAAACGCTGAGCGACCCCGGCGTGGTGGAGGTGGGCTACTATGACGGCCTGCGCTACACAATCACGCTTGAGGAGCAGCCAGCCGCCGACGGCAAGCCGGGCATGGTGCTCGACGAGCAGACGGTCTTCGTCGTCACAGGCGCGGCGGGGGGCATCACCTCGGCCATCGTTAGTGATCTGGCTGTCAACAGCCGGGGCATCTTCTACCTGTTGGACCTTGTGCAGGCGCCGGCGCGCGACGACGCGCATGTGGCGCTCTTCCGCAATGACAAGGACGCGCTCAAGCGCACGCTGATTGACGAGGCCAAGGCGCGCGGCGAAAAGCCCACCCCCGCCACCGTTGACAAACAGATTGCGGGCATTGAGCGCAGCGAGGCCGCACTGCGGGCGATTGAGTCCGTTGAGGCAACAGGCGGCACGGCGCATTACTTTAGCCTGGACCTGCGCGACGCTGACGCCGTGCAGGCGGTGGTGGATGATGTGCGCAACCACTATGGCAAGATCGACGTGCTCCTGCATGCAGGCGGTATGTTGATTGACCGCACGCTGCCCAACAAGGAGCCGAGCCAGTTTGATCTCGTCTTCGACATCAAGGCCGACGGCTTCTTCAGCCTGCTCAAGGCAGCCAGGGGCATGCCGATTGGCGCAACCGTAAGCTTTAGCTCCGTGGCCGGACGCTTCGGCAACAACGGCCAGAGCGACTACTCCAGCGCCAATGACCTGCTCTGCAAGATCAGCAGCAGCATGCGCCAATGGCGCCCCGAGACACGCGGCATCGCGATTGACTGGACGGCGTGGGGCTCCATTGGGATGGCCTCGCGCGGCTCCGTGCCTGCCATTATGGAGGCCCTGGGTGTGGACATGCTGCCGCCCGAAAGCGGCGTGCCCACAATTCGGCGCGAACTTACCTACGGCGGCACACGTGGCGAAATCCTCGTGGCCGGGCGGCTGGGGCTGTGGACGGCGGAAAAGGCCCCCAACGGTGGCCTCGACGCCGACAAGGTCAACGCCATGCTGGCGGCGCGCCAAAGCCCGCTGGTGATGGCAGGCAAGGTCACCGCGGCGCGTCTCTTCGGCGGCCTGGAAGTGGAAACAATGCTTGACCCCGCGCAGCAGCCCTTCCTCTTCGACCACATGGTGGATGAGGGAGTGCCGTGGCTGCCCGGCGTCATGGGCACGGAGGCGCTGGCCGAGGTGGCCTCGCTGCTGGCCCCGGGCGCAAGTGTGGCCGCAGTGGAGAAGCTCGAAATTCTGAGCGCCTTCAAGTTCCACCGCAACAAGCCGCAAACGCTCTACCTCAGCGCCACGGCCCGCCCTGCCGCCGACGGCACGCTTGTGGCCGACGTCTGGCTGCGCTCGCAGTTCCAGCCGCCCAAGGCCGAACTGCCGCCCACAGTGAAGGATCACTTCCACGCACGAGTTGTTCTGCAGCAGAACGCGCTCAAGGGGACGAAGATCAAGTTCAAGGCCCCCAAGGCAGACCTGCTCGCGATTACAAAGGAACGCATCTATCAGGTCTTCTTTCACGGCCCCGCGTATCAGGTGATCGAGCGCGCCAATGTGGAGGGCGACATGGTGACGGCGCTCATGGCGCATGACTTGGGGCCGAACACCAGCCCCGCAGATGCAGCCTCGCTCATGGCCCCGCGCCTTGTTGAGCTTTGCTTCCAGGCGGCAGCGCTCTGGAGCATAGAGAAGAAGGGGGCCATGGCGCTGCCCTCGGGCGCGGCCGCTATCACAGCCTTCCGCCAGCCGGAGGAAGCGAACGGCAAGCGCCTCTATGCGCTCGTGAAGGCAGTGGATGAAGGCGCTGCTTACGATGCACAGGTGGTGGACGAGAGCGGCAACGTCTACGTTGACGTCAAGGGTTATCGCACGGTGCAGATGCCGGGCGAGATGAAACTGCCATAAACAAGTACGGCAATGCGGGCCGCCGCGGCTTTCTCACCGCGGCGGCCCGCATTGTTGAAAGAAGACAGGCTGCAACGCACCAACGATAGAGAGCGATATGCAGAAGAACCCGACAGCCCAGGCGACAGACACATCATGGCAGGGGCTCTACAGGATTGCCGGCGTAGCCGCCATCCTGATTGTGATTGTGGCTCTGACAGACATTGTGCTCTCCTCCACGCAGGGTGCCGCAGTGGGGCCCGCAACGCTGAGCGCTGAGGGCTGGTTTGCACGCTTCGAGACCGGCTGGTTTCTGCGCATGTGCGATCTTGGCTTCTGGAATATTGTGACTGGCGCGCT
>DIAV01000138.1:9356-13260 GCA_002415895.1 Anaerolineales bacterium UBA5069
GCGGGTGAGGCGATGCTGGCGCGGGGTGAGGACTTCACGCCCGGGTCGCTGGTAGGCTTTCTCTACACGGAGACGGCGGGCCTCATCATTTCCGTCATCATGTTGCGCAGCAGGGTCTTCAGCAAAGTGAACGCCTACGCAGGTATCATTGCGTTTACACTCCTGATGCTCTTCACGCTTTGGGCCACAGCCACCTCCACAATGGGGACGGTCGCGCTGCTTGTTGCGATGATCGGTGGTGTTGCCAGCGTCGTTTGGTATGTGCTAATGGCGCGCAGGTTCTTCCAACTGAGCCGCGGCGCCGAAGCCAATGCGACGGGCGCAACCCGGGTGCGTGCATGATCCACTGGCTGAGCCAGCCTGCGTCCGCGTTGCCCCCCCACGCGGAGACGCTGCTCTCGCCCGCCGAGGCCGCGACCTATGCGGCGCTCAAGGCGCCCAAGCGGCGCAGCGACTGGCTGCTGGGGCGCATCACGGCCAAGCAACTGGTGGCCGAGTATCTGGGCAGTACGGGCAGCGCACCATCGCTCAATGCCATTGTGATTGCCGCCGACCCCGACGGCGCGCCCTATGCCTCAATGCATGGTGCGCGGCTGCCCCTTTCGTTGAGCATTAGCCATAGCCATGACACGGCGCTGTGTGCGCTGGTGGATGCAGCGGGCAAGACGGTGGGCTGCGACATTGAATACATCGAGGCGCGCGATGCCGCCTTCCTGAGCGACTTTTTCACGCCTGCCGAGCAGGTTGCCGCGCTGGCCTGGCCTGAGCCGCACACGGCAACCACCCTCCTCTGGAGTGCCAAGGAGGCGGTGCTCAAGGCGCTGCGCGAGGGGCTGCGCATTGACACAAAGCAGGTGCAAATCACTTTGCCCAACGCGCTGGATGATGAGTGGGCAACGCTCGGTATTGCACTCGATCCGGCGCTGGCACAGCGTTTTCCTGGAGCATGGTCGGCCTGGGCACGCAGATCGGGTGATTTCGTGCAGACGATGGCGCTCTGTGCGGCGGCTGACGCGCCGTGACGGTTGCATGGGTAATCGGCAAAGGAGAAGAATCGATGGATCTCTCTGTCTCTGCTGCATCTGTCTTTCCTGCGTCACACATGGACTTGCTGGACGGGACTTATTGTGCGGCGCTGACAACGCTGATGCCTGACGGCCAGCCCCAAACGACCCCCATCTGGTACAACCGCGAGGGCGATTGTGTGTTGATCAATTCAATGCGCGCCTTCCGCAAGACCCAAAACATGCGCAGCGACCCGCGCGTGTCGCTGCTGATCTTTGACCCGCGCAAACCGCTGCACAATGTGGAGGTGCGCGGCGTTGTAGAGGAAATGACCGAAGAGGGGGCGCTGGATCACCTGGATGCGCTGACGGCGCTCTATATGGGCAAGCCCGACGCGCACTTCTTTGGCGATTCCATCCCGGCTCATTTCCAGGCGACGCATGTGCCGGTCAAGATGCGCATTCGGCCCCTGCGCGTGCGTGCGGAACAAGGCACGCTCAACCTGGAGACGCCAAAGCTGGCAAACTGGCCCGCGCCGGCTTGCGCGGCAGCGGAAGATTTGCCCGCCGCGCTGCCGCTGCCCGCATCACACCTGGACCTCTTTTCCCGCCCGGTGCATGGCATTCTGGCCACGCTCATGCCCAGCGGCCAGCCCCACTCCAGCGTGGTGTGGACGGATTATGACGGCGGCTTTGTGCTGCTCAATACGACACTGGAGCGGCGCAAGGGGTTGAATATGGCGGCCAACCCGCGCGTAACGCTGTTGGTGGTGGACCCCGACAACACCAGCCGCTGGATTGAAGTGCGCGGGCGGGTGGTCGATATGGTGCGCGGGGCGGTGGCCGAAGCGCACGCCGACAAGCTGACGGAACGCTATGCCAGCCCCAAGCGCGCGTTCTATGGCGACATCTACCCCGAATCGCAACGCGCGCGCGAAACACGCGTGATGGTGAAAATACGCCCCATCAAGATCGCAATGGACGCGATATTCAAGTAGATGACGCCGCGCCAGCGAGAGATAGTTTCAGAGAGATATCCACAGAAGCATCGACTTTGATGCGTTTACTCTGCATTATTTGTGTACTGACGTTCATACACTCAGTTTCGGGAGGTTGACTTGGAAACCTATATCAAAAAGCTGCATGACCGCCGCGCGATTGCCGCGGGCGGCGACAAAGAGGTGGATGCGCAGCACAAAAAAGGGCGCCTGACGGCACGCGAGCGTATTGATTTGCTCTTCGACCCGGGCACCTTCAACGAAATTGATACGCTGGTCATGCCCCGCTATGACAAGTACATGGACGGTCGCGCCTCGCGCTATGGCGACGGTGTGATCACCGGCTTTGGCCAGGTGCATGGGCGGCGCGTTTTTGTCGCCTCGCAGAACGCCGCTGTCATGGGCGGATCGCTGGGCGAAATGCACGCCAACAAGATCGTCAAGGCGATGAACATGGCGCTGAAGTACGGCTGCCCCTTCATTGCCCTCAACGATTCGGGCGGCGCGCGCATTCAGGAAGGCGTTGACAGCCTGGGCGGCTACTCGCGCATCTTCGATGCCAATTGCGAGTCCTCGGGCGTCATTCCGCAGCTCAGCGTCATCCTGGGCCCCTGTGCGGGCGGCGCGGTCTACTCGCCTGCGCTTACCGACTTCGTCTTTATGACGGAGAACTCCTACATGTTCATTACCGGCCCGGAGGTTGTGCGCGCCGTGATGCAGGAGGCCGTGAGCTTTGAGGAACTGGGCGGCGGCCTCATTCATTCCAAGGAGAGCGGCGTCAGCCACTTCCTCTCCAAGGATGACGCCGAATGTCTGGGCAAGGTGCGCGAATTGCTCTCCTACCTGCCCAGCAACAACATGGATGACCCGCCCTATCTGCCGCCGCTGGATGACCCGCACCGCCTCTGCCCCGAGCTCGAGGAGATTGTCCCCTCGGACCCGAGCAAGCCCTACGATGTGCGCGGCGTCATTGCCAGCGTTGTGGATGACGGCCGCTTCTTTGAGGTGCACGAACTCTGGGCCGAGAACATGGTGGTGGGTTATGCCCGCCTCAACGGCCATGTGGTGGGCATTGTGGCCAACCAGCCCATGGTGCTGGCAGGCACAATCGACATCAAGGCCTCCGTCAAGGCGGCGCACTTCATTCGCATTTGCGACGCCTACAACGTGCCCATTGTCACCCTGCAGGACGTGCCCGGCTTCCTCCCCGGCACACATCAGGAGTATGGCGGCATCATTCGCAACGGCGCCCGCATGATCTATGCCTATTCCGAGGCCACGGTGCCCAAGCTCATGATCATCACGCGCAAGAGCTATGGCGGCGCGATGTGCGTGATGAGCAGCAAGGGGCTGCGCGGCGACCTGCTCTATGCCTGGCCCAATGCCGAAATTGCCGTCATGGGGGCCGAAGGTGCGGTGAACATTCTCTTCAAGAAGCAGGTGCAGCAGGCCGAAGACCCCGAGGCCGCGCGCAAGACGCTGGTGGATGACTACGAGGAGAATTTCAACAACCCGTATGTGGCTGCCGCACGCGGCCTGATTGACGACGTCATTGAGCCGCGCATGTCGCGCCGTGTACTTATCGAGGCGCTGGAGCTGACGCTCTCCAAGCGCGAGCGCCACGTGCCCAAAAAGCACGGCATTTCTCCGGCCTAAGGGGGAGACTATGTTTAAGAAAGTTCTCATTGCCAACCGCGGCGAAATCGCCGTGCGCATTATCCGCACCTGCCGCGACCTGGGCATTGCCACTGTAGCAATCTACAGCGCCACCGATCGCGACTCGCTGCATGTGCGGCTGGCCGACGAATGCCTGCCCGTTACCACCGACTTGCGCTATGGCGACAAGGATGAAGTGCTGGCGTTGGCGTTGCAGTGCGGCGCCGATGCCATTCATCCCGGCTA
>DIAV01000337.1 GCA_002415895.1 Anaerolineales bacterium UBA5069
TGGGACGTGGTTGTGCAGGGCATTCGCGCCTGGGGCATTCGCAATGCGGCGCAAACCACCGTTGCCCCCACGGGCACCATTGCCACGGTCTGCGGTGTGGAAGGCTACGGCTGCGAGCCTGTCTTTGCGCTGGGCTATATCCGCCACTTCAAGGATGGTGACCGCAACGTGGAGTTGCTCTACACCAGCCCGCTCTTCCAGCAGGCGCTGGACGCAACCGACCTCGAGGAGGGGCGCAAGCAGGAGATTCGCCAGCACGTGGCAACCTATGGCACCTGCCAGGATATCCCCGACCTGCCCGAGGCCATGCGCCACGCCTTTGTGGTGAGCAGCGACATCAGCGCCGACGGCCACGTGCGCATGCAGGCGGCCATCCAGGCCTTTGTGGATAACAGCATTAGCAAGACCTGCAACTTCCCCGAAGGTGCGACTGAAGAGGATGTGGCCAAGGCCTATCTGCTGGCGTGGGAGTTGGGCTGCAAGGGGCTGACTGTCTATGTGACCGGCAGCCGCCAGGAGGTGGTGCTGGAGACAAAGGCAACGCGCGCCAAGAAGGATGGCGACGCGGCAGATGCACCCGCCACGGAAAGCACTGCCGTCGTCCAGAGCAACGGCTATGCGGGCAGCCACAACATAGAGAGTGCGCGCGGCGTGGAGGATGTGCGCCCGGCCATGATCAAGCGGCCGCGCCCCCACCGCCTTACAGGTTCCACCTACCGCAAGGATACACCGCTGGGCGCCGCCTATATTACTGTAAACAGTGATGAGTACGAGCAGCCCTTTGAGGTCTTCCTCAACGTGGGCAAGGCAGGCAGCGACGTGGCCGCCGTGAGCGAGGCCATTGGCCGGCTCATCAGCCTCGTGCTGCGCATGCCGGGCCACCTGCCCGCCACCGAGCGGCTGCGCTGGGTAATGGACGAAATGGCGGGGATTGGCGGTGGTCGCCCCATGGGCTTTGGCGCCAAGCGTGTGCGCAGCCTCCCCGATGGCATTGCCCAGGTGCTGGCCGACTACCTCTCGGAGCACCCGGTGCTTGAGAACGACGAGCCGCCCGCCGAGCAACTGGCGCTGCCAATTGCCCAGCGCCCCATAGGCGACATCTGCCCTGAATGTGGCGAAGCCAGCTTCCTCAACGTGGAAGGCTGCCGCAAGTGTCTCGTCTGCGGCTACAGCGAATGCTAGGCAACAGGCTTTGACGCTTGAATGCATGAACCGCAACAGCACGGGGCAACGCGACATCGCGTTGCCCCGTGCCAAATACGGAGACCCAGTACGGAGGAATCACTTATGCAAAGCAAGGCAGCAGATGTGGCCGCATACATCGAGGAAGCGCCGCCCGATCGCCAGACCGCGCTGGCCAGGCTGCGCACGCTGTGCCTGGAGACGCTGAGCGGCTATGAGGAGCGCATGGAGTACGGTATGCCGGTCTATGCTTGCAATGGGATCGGCGAGGTCAGTTTTGCCAGCCAGAAGCAGTACATCTCGCTCTACATCCTCAAAAGGGAAGTGCTCGATGCCCACAGCGAGCTGCTGCAAGGCATCAACATGGGCAAGAGCTGCATTCGCTACCGCAAGCCGGCGCAGATTGATTTTGATGTGGTGGAGAAGCTGCTGGTGGGGACGCGCGAATCGGCGGGCGCGGTGTGCTAGGGGATGAAGTTCGTAGGCGGTGAGACAGCGCGTTGGCCCGCGAAAGAGCGAGGGGCTGCCGCAAGATATATGGGCGTTTATGTGTATAATGTCCGCACTGGATGCAGCACGTCAATCGCCGATTTTTGCAGAATTGTCTGGATCTTGACTACGCTCACGGGCTATGGTAATATTCTATTGAACCCCTCGGTAGCTTAGGCTGCCGAGTGCGAGACCGCCGCGAGGCGGTCTCTGCGTTTTTTGGAGGCAGGATGCGCGCATTCGTCTATGTCGACGGCTTTAACTTCTATTACTGCGCTGTCAAGGGCACGCCCTATAAATGGCTAAATTACCTTTCCCTCGCATCCAGAGCGTTTCCAAAGGACGAAATTGCAGGAGTCCGGTACTTCACAGCACGACTCACTCCCTATCCCGATGATCCATTGCAGCCCCAACGACAAGAAACCTACCTCCGTGCCCTAAAAACGATTCCCAGTCTCACCATTCACGAAGGCAGGTATCTGCGGCACAAAGCCAGAATGCGACTGGTCAATCCTCCAAAAGTCGGGCCGCAAACTTGCGAAGTGTGGAAGACCGAGGAAAAGGGATCCGATGTGAATCTCGCAAGCTATCTTTTGCTCGATGGTATCCGCGGCAAATATGAACTGGCCATTGTCCTGACAAATGACTCGGACTTGGTGGAACCAGTTCGAATGGTCCGTGACGAGTTAGGCTTGAAAGTGGCTGTACTCAATCCGCAGCGCGACAAGAAGAAGACAAGTTGGAGCCTTAAGCAGGTTTCGACCTTCTACCTCAGAGTTCGCGAATCTGCACTTGCCACCTGCCAGTTTCCCGATGAACTCCGCGACGATCAAGGACCTTTCCACAAACCACCGGAGTGGTGATCGAGCCTCGGCCCGCCCCTCACCCCGCGAGCCACATCACCTGATACGGCTCCAGCGTCACATCCTCGTCGCCCAGCACAATTGGACGGCCGCTCACAAGGTCAGTGAAGCGGTAGCCGAGGCCGTAGAGACGTAATTCGTTGGCGCGCAGCGGCTGCATCCCCTCACTGAAATTCGCCAGCACCACCACCCGCCCACCCCCCGCCGCGCTCGCCGCGTGCGTGCGCACATAGCCAAAAATGTGGTCGTTGCTCAGCGGCAGCACCTGCATGGCGTTGCCCGCAAAGGCCGCCGTTTGCACGCGCATCTTGATCAGATGCTGCAAGCGGATGAAGATGCGCCCTTCCACCGTGTCTGCATCGGCGCGGCGCGCCAGCCTGGCACTGTCAATCTGCGGGCGATGCACCCAGCGGCTGTCACCTGCCTTCACGGCGTCGTCGCGAAAGCTGTAGTCGTTGGGCCAGCCCACCTCATCGCCCAGATAAATCAGTGGAATGCCGCCAA
>DIAV01000371.1 GCA_002415895.1 Anaerolineales bacterium UBA5069
CAGCCACGACGAAGTGGTGCATCTCAAGCGCTCCATGCTCGACAAAATGCCGGGCGACCTGTGGCAGAAGTTTGCCAACCTGCGCGCGCTCTATGGCTTCATGTACGGACACCCGGGCAAGAAACTGCTCTTCATGGGCGGTGAGTTTGGCCAGTGGACGGAGTGGAGCGAGGCGCACAGCCTCGACTGGCATGTGACGCTGGGTGAGCCGCACTGGCGGCTGCAAAAGTGGGTGAGCGCGCTCAATTGGCAGTACACGCATGAGCCTGCGCTGCATGAGGTGGATACTTCGTGGGAAGGCTTCCAGTGGATTGACCTGAGCGACGTGGATCACTCGGTCATCAGCTTCGTGCGCCGTGCCAAGGATCTTGCCGACGAGATCGTCTTTGTGTGCAGCTTTACGCCCGAGCCCCATTTGGGCTATCGCGTGGGCCTGCCCACACCGGGGGAATGGTACGAACTGCTCAACAGTGATTGGCTGGAGTTTGGCGGCAGCGGCGTGAACAATGGCGGGCCGCTGTACACCGAGCCAGGCGCGTGGCAGAACTGCGGCCAGTCGGCCCGCGTCAACCTGCCGCCGCTCGGTGTGGTAATGCTGAAAAGACGTTCGTAGCAGGGGCTTCCAGCCCTCCGGCCGTGGCTTGGGCTTGCGTAGCGGGGGGCTTCCAGCCCTCCGGCCGTATAATTTGCGGGTTTTTCGTACGTGGCAAACGCTTCCAACCATCCAACAATTGATCATGCCAATCCATCGCTACGATGCGAGCGGAGCACCTGTGTTCGTGACGCAGGTGGTCAGCGATCGCCGACCAATCTTTGCGAACAGGGCAGCGCTGGACCTCCTGCTTTCAACGCTCCGCACAGTAAAATCCCTGCATCCGTTTCGTATGAATGCGTATGTATTCCTGCCCGACCACTTTCATCTCCTCATCCGACCGATTTCACCCGAAAGTGTTGTCACGGTTATGCATTCCCTGAAACCCGCATTCACGAGAGCATATCGCAAACTGGCTTATGCAGACTCTCAAGATGCCGTATGGCAGGAAAGATTCTGAGATCACATCATTCGGGACCAAGCGGACTTGAATCGCCATGTGGACTACATCCATTACAACCCTGTGAAGCACGGTTTTGTTGATGATCCACGGCAATGGCAAAACAGCAGCTTCGGGGAGTGGCAGCGACGTGGCTACTACGAGGCTGGATGGGGAAGGGTGATACCGAATTCACTCGAAGGCTTTCGTGAGAAGGAAGCTGGAGAATAACGGATTTAAGCCGGAGGGCTGGAAGCCCCCCGCTACGAATGCACGTTTGCGTTGGCTATGACCGGAGGGCTGGAAGCCCCCCGCCACGAATGCACGTTTGCGTTGGCTACGACCGGAGGGCTGGAAGCCCCCCGCTACCGAACAACCGTCTCAATCACGCGCACGGCTCCGGCTGCTGTCAGCGCGTGTGCAACGGGCGCCGCGTGCTCAGGGTGCACAAGCGCAATCACATTGCCGCCGCGCCCGCCCCCGCTGAGCTTGGCCCCCAGTGCGCCGGCCGCGCGCGCGGCGGCGATCATCCTCTCCAGCGGCGCGCTGCTCACACCAAGCGCCTCAAGCGCCGCCTGATTTGCATCAAACAACGGGCCCAACGCAGCCGCGTCGCCCGCCTCAATGGCGCCGCGCGCCGCCCGTGTCAGCGCGCCTATCTCATTGAAGATCGCTTCATAGCGCGCCGGTTCCGCCTCCCAGCCGCGGCGCACATCGCTCACGGTTTCGCGCGTGGGCGCGGCAATGCCACTGTCCGCAATCAGCAGCGACAGAGGCGCGCCCGGCGCAAAAGGCTCTGGCGCAGCGCCGCGCACAAACCAGATGGGCATGCCCCAGGCAATCACCGTGTTGTCAATGCCGCTGGGCGTACCGTGGTAGTGGCGCTCGCTCTCGTAGACCAGCGCGCTTACCTGCGCCGGGGCAAGCGCGCGCCCGCCATGCGCAAAGAGCGCGCGCACAAGCGCCGTGCTCAAGGCCGCACCGCTCCCCAGCCCGCCGGCCATGGGAATATCGCTCTCCAGCGTAATCCGCCAGTCGGGATCAGCCGGCGCGCCCATTTGCGCCAGCGCCAGGCGCGCAACGTGTGCAATTGGCTGGTCGTCACCGGCGCTGCGCAGGGCAAATTCCTCGCGCAGATTGGGCAATATAACGTGGCAACCGCTGCCGGGTGAAGTGCTCACCACGGTGGCGGTCGCCGTCACCTGCCACACGGGTACGGCAATCGCCGCCCTTCCGTAGACAACGGCGTGCTCGCCCAGCAGGATAATCTTGCCCGGTGCAGTGGCTGTCGTCATGGCAGGGAGGGCCGCACAAAAGTGAGCGTGACAAATCGAACAGGCAGATCAAGCGAGACAATCGCTACGCGCGCAGTGCCGCCATCTGTGCCATTTCAGATGTACTGGCTACTTTTTCGGCCAGCGCGCCGATGAGGATGTCGGGAACGTCCGTAATCAACGCATCGACGCCCAAATCAGCCAGGCGGCGCGCCTCGTCGACTGCGTTCACAGTCCACACGTTGACCTCAAGGCCACGCGCCCGGGCCCACTGCATTTCATCCTCAGTTACCAGCGGCGCATAGGGGTGGATGGCCTCGGGCGCCATGATGGAGGTGAACCACGCATAGCGCAGGTGGGGCGGCAGGCTCGCCTCATAGAGCAGCCCCAGGCGTACGCGCGGCTCCACCCAGCGCATTTTGATCAGCGCGACGGGGTTGAAGCTCGAGACAATGACTTGGTCATAGAGGCCACGCGCGCGCAGCAGCGCGGCCAGCGGCTCAACGGCCGGGCCGCCCTCGGGGTCCATGCTCTTGATCTCGATGTTGATGCGGCAGGCATCGCCAATCAAATCAAGCACGTCTACCAGCGTGGGGATGCCGACATTGGCGAAATCGGGGCTAAAGTGGCTGCCTGCATCCAGCGCGGCCAGGTCAGCAGTAGAGCACTCCGTGACGAGGCCGCGTGCGCTGGTCGTCTTGTCCAGCGTGAAATCATGGATGACGACGAGTTGGCCGTCGCGGCTCAGGTGGACGTCAAGCTCAATGCCGTCAGCGCCCATCTCCAGCGCGGCGGCAAAGGCGGGTAGCGTGTTTTCGGGCGCGACACGGCGCGCCCCGCGATGCGCGAAGATTTGCGGTTTGCGGGCCATACCAATACTTCCTGTCCAGTTTGCGGGATATGCGCGGGCTATGCGCGCGCTATGTACGGATTTTACTGACTTTGCGGTTTGTTCGCACACAAGCACCAATACGGTTCGCTGCAACCAGTGCTCATCTGTGTACAGACGATGCATTTGTGTAAGGCACACTGCGCGCCAACTCCACAAGGCGCGTGCCATCAATCAACTCGAGCGGCTTGCCCACTGCCCAGCGCCGCGCGGCCAGGCTGATGTTGCCCGTGGTCACCAGAAAGCCCTGCGTGGCGCCGCTGTGCAGCATGGTGCCATAGAGGTCGCGCACAACTTCCTCGCCCACGGTGCCGCGGTAGCGCTTGCACTGCACCACGGCGGTTGCACCCTGCACGTCAGTCAGGATGATGTCAATGCCGCCATCCTTGACGTCGGGCGTGTTCACCACGGCGTAGCCCTGGCGCGCAAAAATGCGTTGGGCAACATAGGCCTCGAACTCCGAAGGAGTCAGCGCCATCATCTGCGGCACGCTGAGCGCGCGCCAGCCCACAGGGCGCATGAGGCTCGCCCAGCGGCGCAGCAGCTCCCAGCCCACAAGCGCAATCAGCACGCCCGCAGCCACCAGCACCGCCATCAGCACCACATTGAGAGGCGCGAGCAGCGGCGCGCCCTGCGCCCACAGGCGGTAGCCCAGCCAGCCGTAGAGCGCCAGCCACACCAGCAGCGCTGCGCTTGCGCCCAGGGTATATGTGAAGAGCCGGCGCACGGGCCGCCAGCGGGGCGGCTCAAAGGCAAAGATGCGCGTCTCGAGTGTGCGGGTGTGTGTGGTCACACGGGCAGTATGGAATAAAAGCGCCCAAACTGCAACAACTTCAACGCGATGGCCCAAAGGCGCGCAAAACAAGGGCAAGAGAGTCCGTCACTCGGATACTTGGCCATCCGCAATGGGAATCTCCACAGCATCCCCTGTGCCACTCACCAACTCGCCTTTCACCGCCACGCGCGCGAGCGTGCCCAGGTCATAGAGGCCCACGGCAACGGATGCCGGTCTGCTGCCGAGCGGCAACGCCAGCCTGCGCGCATCGCGCACAATCTCGCTCGGCAACCACGCGTCAAGCGGGTAGAGGCCGGCGTAGGGCGCGCCGTCGCTCTGGGCAAGCATGGCGCCGCCAGCATCCAGCACGTGCACGAAGATTTGCTGATTGGGCAACGGTGTCGCGCCTGCGCGCCAGTAAAGCGTTAGCTCGAGCGCGTCCCCATCCACCCGTGCCTCATACCCCAGCAAGTCGGCCATGGCGCCAAAGGCGGCTTCCACACGGTTGGGAATCTCCTCGGCTTGCACTGACGGCTCGGCCAGAATACGCGCCTGGGGCGTCAGATCGGCCTCGCCAATGCGTGCCTGCATGCCCACGGGGGCAAGCCCCACGCGCAGCGTGTAGAGGATGGGCGGCGTCTCGGGCGCAATCGCGATCTCGTGATCGTCCACCACGTAAAAGTCCGTATTCCACGAGGATGTGGGCACATTGCCGGGGTGCATGTTGGTGGACGCGCCGAACTCGGTCTGCTCCGGCCCGCCAATCAGTTGCACAAAGGAACTGTAGTCGGTCTCTATGGGCGCAGTGGCCTGCCAGTAGAGGCGCACGTGCAAAACGCCCCCTTGCGGCGCGTCACTGTCGGCAATATCCCAGCCAAGCAGGCGAATGTCCGGCCCCACGGCAAGGTTGCCCGCATGTTGTGCGGGCACGGCGCCGGGTGGCGATGTCAGACGGAAGAGCGCCGTATGCGGCTTGATCCAGACCACCTTGGCCAGCGCGATGATCAGCACCATTGCGGTGAGCGCAAGCGCAGGGCCGCGTGCTGCTTTCGCCCACGGTGGCCGCGGGCTGTACACAGCGCGGTGCGGCGCGCGCCGGAAGCCAAAGCTGAGCATGAGCACGGTGAGCAGCAGTCCCGCCCACGCCACATAATCGGCAACGAGTTGCACCGGCGTACCCGCATAGGTAAGCGTGACGGTGCTCCCACCCGCAGGCACGGGCACGCAGATCAGCCCCGCCGCGGTGCAGGGAGCAACCGCCACGGCATTGCCGTCGACCGTGGCGCGCCAGCCCGGAAAGTAGAACTGTGCGATGGGCGCTGTCGCGGGCGCGTCGGTGGTCACACGCAGCGTGATTGACGAGGGATGCACACGCACAATCTCAGCATCCATCCCCGGCGGCGGGTCAATCAACGCGCGCCTTACCCCCTCCTTGTTTACGGCCGTATCAGCGGGCAGGGCCGTGGTCCATGTACTCAGATACTCACTGGCCGAGGTGGTGCCCGGCGCGCGGTAGTCCGCCTCGTAGCCCGCCAGCCCCGCCTCGCTTGCTTTCACCGGCAAAAAGTTGCGCGGAAACTGCAGATTGGCAGTTGTCATAATGAGGCCGAAGACGGCCAGCAGCGCGGCCACAGCCTGAAAGCGCCGCCGCTGTGCAAACCATTCCACGGATGCCCCCGCCAGCAGCGCCACGAAGAGCGATGCCACTCCATAGAGCCGCGTGGGGAACTCGGCAAAGGCAATGTAGGGCACTGTATGCCAAATGGGCAGCGACGGCTCGAGCATGAGGAATGCCGCCAGCAGCGCGCCGCCCAGGGCAAAGATCAGGTGGCTGCGCTGGGCGCGGGGCAGGCGCGGTTGGGCAATCAGCAGCGCGCCCCCAGCCGCCAGCGCCAGTACAAGGCGGCCAAAGTTGAACGGCAGCGCGGGGTTGGCGGCGCGGCCGTCAAGCAACGGCGTCGCTGCCCACTGCTCGGCAAGGGTGATAAAGTGGCCCGCAACGTCAAAATAGCCCTGGGTTAACACGTGTACGCGCGTATAGCCTGTCTCGGCCAGTGCGGGCAGCCAGAAGACAAGCCCCATAAGCCCGGCACAGGCAGCGCCAATCAACAGGCGCGGCCAGGGGCGCGCGTCATTGTTTGCCAGCCCCTGCCACAGCACATAGACAGCGGCAAAGGGGGCAAAGAGCATGGCACTGATGTTGTGCACCAAAAGCAACGCCGTGAGCGCGCAGACAGCACCCGCAAACGCGCCGCGCCCGCCCTCGGCCGCAAGCCGCCGCCAGAAGAACATGATCCACGGGAAGAGCCCCCACGC
>DIAV01000315.1:0-2438 GCA_002415895.1 Anaerolineales bacterium UBA5069
CAACCAGTCAACCAGTCAACCAATACTGCATTCTCTTTTCAAACAGGAACAGCCATGCCCGACATCACCCTTACCATCAACGGCCAGAGCGTAACGGCGGCGGCGGGGACGACCATCCACAAGGCAGCGACGGCGGCGGGCATTGAGGTGCCCACCATCTGCTACCATGACGCCTGCACCGCCAACGGCCTCTGCCGCATGTGCGTTGTCGAGGTGGAAGGTGCGCGCCTGCTCCAGGCCTCCTGTGTCGCGCCTGTGGCCGAAGGCATGAAGGTGCAAACGCGCACGCCGCGCGTCGAGCGCGCACGCCGCACCATCCTCGAGATGCTGCACGCCTCGGTGGACCTAAGCGAAGCGCCGGTGATTCAGGCGCAGACGGCCGACTATGCCGCCGACGTCAATCGCTTCCCCGAAGCCGAGGGGCGCGAGATGCCCCTGCTGGACGATAACCCCATGTATATTCGTGACTACGACAAGTGCATCCTCTGTTGGCGCTGCGTACAGGTCTGCGCCGAAGATGCGCAGTACACCTTCGCACTCAACCTGGAGGGGCGCGGCTTTCATACGAGCATTGCCACCTTCTTTGACAAGCCCATGCCCGAGACAACCTGCGTCTTCTGCGGCCAATGCGTGGGCGTTTGCCCCACGGGCGCACTCAAGTCGCGCCGCGAGTGGCTGCTGCAGGAAGGCAAAACCCCCGACGAGATCCTGACGCAAACCCGCAGCGACCGCCGCCGCGCCAAGCGCCGCACCGAGCGCCCCGGCGCATAGAAAGCCGTCCATGTTCTTCTTTTCAACTGCCGTTATCGCCGGGCTGCTCTCGTCGCTTAGTTGGGGTACAGGCGATTTCCTGGGTGGGCTGCTCAGCCGCCGCGTCAATTCGCTCAGTGTGACGATTGGCATGCAGTGGATCGGCGCACTGCTGCTGGCAACGATCGCCTTGCTCACGCGTGAAGCCATCTCCCCCGTTACCAGTCTGCTATGGGCGGCGGCCGCAGGTATGGTGGGATCGGTCGCCTTGCTCCTGCTCTATAGCGGGCTTGCCGGCGGGACCATGGGCATTGTCGCACCGGTTGCCGGCGTGGTGGGCGCACTCATTCCGATTCTGGTCGCCGCCCTTACGTTGGGCGCGCCTTCAACGCTGCAGTTGATTGGCTTTGTGCTCGCGCTGGTGGCCGTCTGGCTGCTGGCCGGAAGCGGTGGCGAAGGCTTTCATTGGCGCATGCTGGTATTGCCCGTATTTGCGGGTGTGGGCTTTGGTCTCTTCTACGTGCTCATGGCGCGCGCGGGGGATTACGGCTTCTTCTGGCCGTTGACCACAGCACGCACCGCCGCCGGCCTCGTGCTGATTCCGTGGGCGCTGCTGCGCAAGGCGCCGCTCGCGCCACCACGCGCGCTGCTGCCTATGACAGCGCTCGTCGCCCTCTTCGACACAGGCGGCAACCTCTTCTTCCTGCTGGCCGCCCAAAACGGCCGCCTGGACACGGCTGCTGTGCTTTCGTCGCTCTACCCGGGCGTTACCGTGCTGCTGGCATGGCTTGTACTCAAAGAGCGCCTCTCGGCCCCCCAGTGGGCGGGCGTGGCCGCCGCGCTCGTGGCGATTCCCCTGATTGTTGCCTAGTGCGTGTTGATGCCTTACCAGGAGGGACCATGTCTACACTTACACCCGACCGCATCGTTGCCAGCACCTGCCCCTACTGCGGTGTGGGCTGCAATTTGCGCCTGCACATCAAAGACGACTTCATCTACAAGGTGACGTCGCCCTTTGATTCAGTGGTCAATCAGGGCAATCTCTGCGTCAAGGGGCGGTTCGGCTACGACTTCATGTATCACCCGGCGCGCATTACAACACCCTTGATCCGCAAGGCGCCGCAGCAGGCGGGCAGCCGCACGCAGGCCTTTGAACGCGACGCGTGGCGCGAAGTCTCGTGGGACGAGGCGCTGGACTATACGGCAAATCGCCTGGTGGAGATCTACGGGCGCGACGGTGCGCACGCCATGGCCGTCTACTGCTGCGCCAAGGCCACCAACGAGGACAACTACCTCCTGCAGAAGATGTACCGCGCGCTCTTCCGCTCCAACAACATTGACCATTGCACGCGCCTTTGCCACGCGGGCAGCGTTGTGGCGCTGCAAATGGCGGTTGGCTCCTCGGCCATGAGCAACACCGCCGCCGAAGTCATCCACAACGATGTCTTCATCGTCACCGGCTCAAATACCGCCGAGACGCACCCCATCATCGGTCTGCAGATGAAGGCGGCCGTCGAGAAGCACGGCGCGCGCCTGATTGTGGTGGACCCGCGGCGCGTTGAGATGGTCAACTACGCCACCCTCTGGCTGCCGCAGAAGCCCGGCACCGATGTGCCCCTCTTCTCGGCCATGGCGCATGTCATCCTCAAGGAGAAGCTGTACAACGAGGAATTCATTCGCACGCGCAC
>DIAV01000315.1:2500-3853 GCA_002415895.1 Anaerolineales bacterium UBA5069
CCGGTGCGACAAACGGCGCCATTTACTGGGCGCTGGGCATTCCCGAGCATTCACACGGCACCGACAACGCGCTCACGCTCATCCACCTTGCCCTGCTCACAGGGCATATTGGGCGCAAGGGCACGGGACTCAACCCCCTGCGCGGCCAAAACAATGTGCAGGGCGCGTCGGATTCCGGCGCCATGCCGTGGCACTACCCTGGCTACCAGCGTGTGGACGACGAAGCCCACGCGCAAAAATTCGAGGCCGCGTGGCACATTGAACCCGGCGGCCTTAATCGCAACCCGGGGCTGACGACCACGGAGATTCTCTCCAACGCGCAGCCGCAGGGTGTGCGCGCACTCTTCATCATGGGTGAGAATCCCATGATGTCCGAACCAAACCTCAACCTCACACGCCACCACATGGAGCAACTGGAGTTCGTTGTTGCGCAGGATCTCTTCATCAACGAATCGGGGGCCTTTGCCGATGTCTTCCTGCCCGCCACCTCCTGGGCCGAGAAAGAGGGCACCTTCACCAACACCGACAGGCGCGTGCAGCGCGTGCGCCAGGCGATTCCGCCACGCGGCGAGGCCCGCCCGGACTGGCAGATCATCTGCGACCTGGCGCAGCGCATTGAGGCGCGCCTGGGCCGCCCCGCCAGCGCCGGCTGGAGCTACACGCACCCATCGCAGGTGCTTGAGGAAATGGGCAGCGTTGTGCCTGAGTACGCGGGCGTCAAATACCCGCGCATTGAGACGCTTGGCCTGCAGGTGCCTGTGTGGAATGACGAGCACCCGGGCACGCCCTTCCTCTTTGAGGGCACATTCCCCAGCGGGCGCGCCAAATTCTTCCCCATGGAATATACACCTGCCGTGGAAATGCCCAACGACGAGTACCCGCTGATCCTGACCACAGGCCGCGTGCTGGAGCACTGGCACGGCGCCACCCTCACGCGCCACTCTACGCTGGACGACCTCTACCCCGAGGCGCGTGTCGAGATCAACCCCGCCGACGCGGCGCGCCTGGGTGTGGCCAACAACAGCGCCGTCCGCGTGAGTTCGCGGCGCGGCTCGGTGGTGGTGCGCGCGTGGGTAAACGAACGCGCAAGCATGGGCGTGGTCTTCCTCCCCTTCCACTTCAGCGAGGCCGCCGCCAACCTGCTCACGATTGATGCGCTGGACCCCGTTGCCAAAATTCCCGAGTACAAGGCCTGCGCCGTGCGCGTGGTGCCCGCGCGCATGGAAGAACTGCCCGACGCCGCAGCCACGCAAACACGCGGCCGATATTAAATGTCATAGCGCAAAAGCTGCAACAGAAAGCGCGCAACCGACGCGTAGCGGCGGCCTGAGTGGTGCGTCTCTGAAGTGCGCG
>DIAV01000299.1:0-4968 GCA_002415895.1 Anaerolineales bacterium UBA5069
GTTTATGTGGTGGGCGGCTTCGTGCGCGACCTGCTCCTGGGCACAGAAAGCGCGCAGTTTGAAAGCCTTGACCTCGATATTGTGATTGAGGGCGACGGCATCGCCTTTGCCCGCCACATGTGCAGCCGGTACGGCGGGCGCGTGGTGCCGCACAAGCAGTTTGGCACCGCCAAGTGGATGCTCAATGACCCCAACGCACCGCCGCTGCTCGACATGCTGGGCGCAGTGCTGGGCCAGCATGTCACCCAGGCTGATCTGCCCGCGCACCTTGACTTTGTGTCGGCGCGCACCGAGTTCTATACGGCCCCAACTGTGCTGCCCACTGTGGAAAGCGGTAGCATCAAGCTTGACCTGCACCGGCGCGACTTTACGATTAATACTTTGGCGCTCTGCCTCAACCCCGACCGCTGGGGGCAATTGCTCGACTTCTACGGCGGGCTGGCGGATTTGCGCGCCGGGCTGATTCGCGCCCTCCACAGCCTGAGCTTTGTGGATGATCCCACGCGCATCCTGCGCGCCATTCGCTATGAACAGCGCTTTGGCTTCCAGATTGAGGCGCGCTCGCTGGAACTGCTGGCCGACGCGTTGGAGCTCCTTGGCAGGGTGACACCGGCACGCATTCGCCACGAGATGGAACGGATTCTGCAGGAGGCGGACCCCGAGCGCTATCTCCAGCGTTTGGACGATCTGGGCGTGCTGCAACAGCTTAACCCGGCCCTGCATATGGATGCGTGGCGCACAGAAGCCATGCAGCGGCTGCGCGCCGCCTATCGCAGCCCCACGCATGAGCCGCTGCGCACCGAACCGCTGGAACGGCTTTACTGGGCCGTACTAGCGTGGCCTCTGCGCAACGACGAAAACGCGGCGCTTACAGAGCGCATGGGGCTGCGCCACGCGACGCAGCGCCTTGTGGACTCTGTGCGCCGCCTGCATCACGCGCGCCCACAACTTGCTGACCCCACACTCCATCCGGGCGACGCAGTGGAGTTGCTCGCCCACGCAGAACCTGCCGACCTCGATCTCTTTGGCCTGCTCTGTGACGACGCCCAGGTGCAGAAGGTGCTCAAGCTCTACACAACCACGTGGCGGCACCTGCGGCCCGAGATGGACGGCCATGATCTCAAGGCACTGGGCATTCCCCGCGGCCCGATCTACCGCACGCTGTTGCGCGCGCTGCGCGCAGGCCGGCTGGAAGGCACCATCTCGAGCCGCGCCGAGGAAGAGTCGCTGGTGCGCAGCCTCTGGGCGGACCACGTGGCGGCGAACGCGGCGGCGAACGCGGCGGCGAACGTAGCGGTGGATGCCGCCAAAACTGAAACCTCAATTGACGGCAATTGCACTTGAGCGCGTTGCCGGTTCGGAGCGCAGCATGTGCATTTGCTACAATAGCTTGCAGGCATAGCCGGCGCACGCGGCACGCATGTGCCTGCACCCGCTCTGGAGAAGAGCATTCATGGAACAACTCTCGTTCTGGACCGATGTCGCCGTTGTCATTCTGGGCATACAATGCTTTGTCATGCTGCTGCTTGGGGTGGCGCTCAGCTATGTACTCGTGCGCCTGATGAACGCACTGCACGGTAAAACCGAAATCTACGCCGGCAAGCTGCAAAAGGCAACGCATATCGTCAACGAGAAGACACAGGAGTACAGCGAAAAGAGCATCCAGCCTGTGCTGGCACTCAAGAAGCAGTCGGCGCGGGCCGAGCACACAGTGCGCAGTTTCTTTGCGCGCAGCCGAGAGTAAACCCGAGGCAGATTGCAGCCTGGCTATCTCCACCTGAGAGTGACGCGTTGAGCGAACCGTGGGCTATCGATTGCGTCAAGTTGAACGTATCTCGAGCAGAGGATAAAGAGCATGAATGAGCGCATGAAGTCAATAATGGTTGGAGCATTCCTGGGCGCGGCCGTGGGTGCCATTTTCGGCATGATTGTGGGCGATGCCAACGACAAGCAGGTTGCCGTCAAGCGCAGCAGCCTGGCGCAGGTTGCCCCCTCCGACTACATGAAGATTGGCATTTCCATTCTCACACTGGCACGCGAATTCGGCTCCATGCTCTCCAAGAGCTAGAGACCCCGTCACTTGCGCAACCAATTCCCCGTGTATGTCGATTGCGCCCTGCACTGTGCGGCCGTGATCGTTCCAGCATGCGCTTCGTACAAAGGAGTACGCCGTGTCTCAACCTGGTAGCGCCGAACGCCCCTTGCGGGTTGCCATTGTGGGCGCAGGCCCCTCTGCTTTTTACGCCGCGGGGTCACTCCTCAAGGAGCCGGACCTCGTCGTATCCATTGACATCTTCGAGCGGCTGATTGCGCCCCACGGGCTGGTGCGCTACGGCGTCGCGCCCGATCACCAGAACATCAAGTCAGTCTCCAAGATTTATGATCGCACGGTGGCTGATCCTCACGTGCGCTATTTTGGCAACGTGGAGTTCGGCAAGGACATCTCGCTGGAAGACCTGCGCTGCCACTATGACCAGATTATTCTGGCTGTGGGTGCACAGTCCGACAGGCGGCTGGGCATCCCCGGCGAGGACCTGCCCAATTCCTTCTCGGCCACCGAATTTGTGGCCTGGTACAACGGTCATCCCGATTATGTAGACTTCAAGCCCGACCTCTCCGTTGCAAGCGTTGTGGTGGTGGGCGTGGGCAATGTGGCGATGGATGTAGCGCGCGAGTTGGCTAAATCGGTGGATGAACTGCGCGACACCGACATGGCGGATAGTGCGCTGGAAGCGCTGGCGGCGAGCCAGGTGAGGGACATTTGGGTGTTGTCGCGGCGCGGTCCGGCACAGGTAAAGTTTACCAATGCCGAAATTCGCGAGTTCGGCCACCTTGCCATTGCCGATGCAATCGTGCGAGAGGACGAGCTGAACGTTGACAAGACCAGCCTCAAGGCCATTGAAGGGGACACGGCGGCGCAGAAGAACCTCGACTACCTGCGCGCCTATGTGGAGATGGGTGACTCCGGCAAGAAGCGCCACGTCCACTTCCGCTTCCTCATCTCACCCGTAGAGATTCTGGCAGGGCCGGACGGCAAAATTGCCGGCGTACGCTGCGAACACAACAAGCTTGTACCCACAGAAGATGGCGACATGAAAGCCGTTGGCACCGGCGAATATGAGACGTTGCCCGCCGGCATGGTGCTGCGCTCGGTGGGGTACCGCGGCGTGCCGCTGCCTGGGATTCCCTTCAACAATCGCACCGGCACCATCCCTAACGTCGAGGGGCGTGTGACGGATGAAAATGGCATTGTCGTGCCGGGCCTCTATGTGGTGGGCTGGGCCAAGCGCGGACCTACCGGCGTCATCGGCACCAACAAGCCCGATTCACAGGCCACCGTCACCGAGATGATGGCCGACCTGCCCACGGTCCAACCTGCGCCCGAGCCTGATCCAGCCGCCGTGCTCAAGCTGCTTGACGAGCGCAATGTGCATTATGTAGACAACGCCCAGTGGGACAAGATTGATCAGATTGAGTTGAACAAGGGCAAGGCGCAGGGGCGGCCGCGCGTCAAGTTTGTGTCAAGAGAGTCCATGTTCAAGGCGCTGGAGCCCGTGGCGCCCGCCGCGCCCAAGATCGAGCTCGAGCGGCGCGAAGTCCTGCCCGGTCACGAAGGTGATAGGGAGACCATCGAGTAGGCGGCGGCATGGCGCAGAGCCATCGCGCAAGGATAGTAACGCAAGGATAAACGCCCCATAGAAAGACGCGCAATCAAGCTGATGTTGCTTGACTGCGCGTCTTTCTATAGGGCGTTTATCCTTGCATTACAGCGTATTTTGCGATTCCGGTGGCGGGGGCGCATCGCGCCTGGCCGCAACCTGGTCGATGATGCGGCGCAGCGCGTCAGCAGGCTGTGCGCCGGAGACGAGATACTTGCTGTCAAAGATGAGCGCAGGCACGCCGGTGAGGCCGTATTGCGCCGCAAGCGCGATGTCGGCGTCCACCTGGCCAATGTACGCGGGGTCTTGCAGCGCTGCGTTGAAGGCATGGGCGTCAAGGCCCACCTCCGCGGCAAGCTGCGCCAGCACTGCAGGATCATCAATCTTCTGCGCTTCATCCCAATATGCGCGCATCATGCGCGCGTGGTATGCAGCGCCGCGCCCCTGCGCCTCGGCAAACTTGCCGCCCACCAGCGCCGGACGACTGTCCACGCCAAAGGGGCCGGGATTCATCTCTACGCCATAGATTTCACGCGCCATTTGCTCCATGCGCGGGCGGCTCTGCTCAATCCGTGCGCGGTAGGCAGCCGGCATGGGCGGGCTGCCTTGCGGGCGCAGTTCAAACGAATGCCAGTGCACATCAACCGCATGTGTTTGCTTGAGCGCCTCCAAACTGGAAGCGGCGAGGCGACACCACGGTCAGTTGTAATCAGACCAGACATCAATGCGTATGGCTTCAGGTTGGTGAGTCATCGGGGTTCCTGACTTGAAGGTTGCAGGTTGTGCGTGCATCATGCAGCGATTGTAGGCAATCAAAGGTCGCGTGTCTGTAGCGCACATCCACATGTGGGGCGCGCCTCCCGCTGTGCGATATCTTTGACAACGCGCGCCGCGGTGCGTACACTGGCGGTTGTACACGCGTAGCCGCATCCCGTTGCCCCCTTAGCTCAGAGGATAGAGCAACTGCCTTCTAAGCAGTTGGCCGCAGGTTCGAATCCTGCAGGGGGCGCCACCACGCCGAGGGGCCAGGGCAAATGGCCCCATTTCCAGCGCGCAGCCATCCGCTATGTGCACCCACCCTCCTGCCAACCGCATAACGGCCCCCCAGGCGCGCACCGCGGCGAACGCAGGCGCGCTGCATGGATTCTTTGCCGCCCTGCTGGTTGTGGGCGCGCTGCTGGTGACGCTGGGCGCCTCACAAGCACGCGCACAGTCCACTCCGGCGCCGGGCGGCACCCCCGACACGCTCCTGCCTGTCAGCGCGCAGCCTCCCGTCGCGCTGGCGCCCGCCGCTGTTGCTGCGGCGCAG
>DIAV01000299.1:5111-13423 GCA_002415895.1 Anaerolineales bacterium UBA5069
TGCCCTATACCACACCTGCACGCGTTCAGGCCGCGACAGGCAGCGGTTTTCTGGTTGCCGCAGGTGGCGCCAATTCCGTGGATGAAGCAGCCGCCACCGCTGTCGTCGTCACCAACGCGCACGTCGCCATTCGCGGCACAGACTACAGCGTGTACTTCGATGGCAGCGTTGATCCACTGCCCGCCACGCTGCTTGGCGTCTCCGAATGCTCCGACATCGCAGTGCTCCAGGTTGCGGCAGCCAATCTGCCCAGCCTTGCGTGGCGGCCCACAGCCGTTGCCGCCAGCGATGCGGTCTACGCCGCGGGATATCCCGGCGGTGTCTTTGACATTGTGGTCACCGGCGGCGCTGTACAATCGGTGGAGACGGACGACGAAACCGAGTGGGCGTCGGTCAAGAGCGTGCTCAACCATACGGCAGCCACCGACCCCGGCAGTTCGGGCGGGCCGCTGCTGGACGCCGCCGGCAATGTCGCGGGAATTGTCTTTGCCGAGAGCGGCAGCTTTGCCGACCGCAACTACGCCATCTCGGCCGCAGACGGCGCAGCGGTGGTGGAGATTTTGCGCAGCGGTGACAGCGCAGAAAGCATTGGCGTTACAGCCGAGGCGCTGCCGCGCAACGCATCGCTGGCCGGTGTGTGGATCATCGCGGTGGAAGCGGACAGCCCCGCGGCGCGCGCAGGTATGCTGCCCGGCGACATTATCCGCAAACTCAACCGGCGCAATGTGGGCCGCGACGGCACGCTGGCAAGCTACTGTCGCATTTTGCGCAGCGGCAGCGCCGACCCGCTGCCCATCCAGGTCTACCGTCCCGACACGGGCCAGGTGCTGGAAGGTGAAATCAACGGTGTGCCGCTTGCGCCCAGCGGTCGCTTTGACGCCAATCTTGTGCCCACAGCCACGCCCGCGCCGCTGCCGCCTATTCTGCCCACCCCCCAGCCTGCTGATTTGCATGATGTGAGCGACGAGACGGGCATCCTGACACTGCGCGTGCCCAAAAGCTGGAGCTACCTCCTCAACGATCCACAGCGTGTGGGGACTGTGGTCTTCTCGCCGTCACTGGTGCTGGCCGAGGATGAGCGTTCATTCGCCGCGGGCCGCGCGCCCTTTGTGCGCGCGTGGACGCTGCAACGCGACGACAACGCCGACAGGTTTGCTGCCGAGTTCTTCGCCGAGGCGTCGGACATTGCCAACTGCACGCCCATTGTTACCACGCTGGAAAGCGGCGCATGGCGCGGCGATGTCCACAGCTTTGACCACTGCCCGGGCTTTGAGGGCGCGCAGTTCGTCGCGGCCATCCTCACCCCCGCGATCGACAATTCGGTGGTTGTCTACATCGACCAGTTGCTGCCTGTGGGCACGCCGCACTTCGCATTGGAGACGCTCATTGAGCCGCTGGCGGCAACGCTGCTGCCGCGCATCCCCTTTTGGGAGCCACCACGCGCCACGGTGCTGGTGGAGGGGCTTAATGTGCGCGCAGGCCCCAGCATGGAGGATGAGGTTGTTACGACCCTGCACGAGGGCGAGACGCTGCCCGTGCTGGGCAAGGATAGTGCTGCGTGCAACTGGATTTACTTCTACTTCACCAACCTGGACGGCTGGTCAAGCGCCGCGCCGCAGTATACGCAACTCGACCGCGCCTGCGCCGACATTACCGTCATCACGCCCGCGGAGATTGCCGAATTCAAGGCCGGGCGGTAAGCAACAACGACATCGCAACGCAAAGTCCCGAAGATCGCAAGTAAACGCAATAGTCATGCAGCGCCGCTGTCTTCCTTTGCAATCTTCGGGACTTTGCGTTGCGATGTTTTTTTAGCGGTGCATCCCTCTGCGTTACAATCGAAGCATGTGGCACTTCACTGGGGCGGGGCGACAGTCTCGCCCTTTCGTATGCCCGGCAATCGGATTATGAGCGCACACCATCCCACACAAGCCGGCCGGCCCACCTGGTTGCGGCTGGCGCTGATCGCTCTGCTGCTGGGCGCGTTTGCGCTGCGGCTGGCGCTCCTCACCCAGCAGAACATCTGGTGGGACGAGGCGCGCAACATCGCCGTGGGGCTGCGCCGCATGGGCGAGATTGCCACCGCGCCCGAACTGGACATCCAACCCCCTTTCTACTATTACCTGCTGCACCTCTGGCTGCGGCTCACGGGCATGACCATGGCCACCGCGCCCGCCACAATTGCGTGGTTTGCGCGCGCGCTCAGCGTGGCGGCAGGCGTGGCCGGTGTGGCGCTGGTGGCTGCGCTGGGGCAGCGGCTGGCAGGTGCGCGCACAGCCCTCTTTGCAACAGTGGCTGCGGCCTATTCCCCCTTCTGGCTGGCCGAAAGCCAGGAGACACGCATGTACACCCTGGCCATTGCGCTGCTGAGCGCAGGGGCCTGGGCATTGCTGGCGGCGCAGGACGAAGCGCGCACAAGGCGCAGGCGCGGGCTGCTGGCGGCCTTTGCCCTTTGCTCGGCAGCGGCGCTGCTCACGCACTATAACGCCGTCTTCGTGCTCGTTGCATGGTACGCATGGTGGGGCGTCGTGGTGCTCAGCCGCGCCCCGCGCCGGCAGGGGCTGGCGGAGCTGCTGCTCACCGGCCTGTTGACCGCGCTGCTTTTTGCACCCATCATCCCCGTTGCGCTGCGCCAGATTCCCACCTACGCCAACCCCAACCTCACCGTGCCCAGCGTGGGTGCGTATCTTGCGCAGAATGTGCGCGGCCATCTGGGCGGTTACGCGTTCGACCCTGCCGCGTGGCGCGGCTATGCGGCGTGGTGGCCGTGGGCAATCCTGGCCGTCGCCGCCGTGGGGCTGCTGATGCTTGCGGCACGCCGTCTGCGCCGCAGCAATGCCGAACGCAGGCGCTTTGCCACGGAACTTGGCTTCATGCTTGTTTGGTTGCTGGGTGGGCTCAGCCTATACTATATCGCCGTACTTGACCGTGGCGCCTTCAACATTCGCTACAGCGCACTGGTTACGCCGGCGCTGCTCGTGCTGGTGGGCGCAGGCATTGCCGGCTGGGGACGCCGGCTGAGCGTGGCCGCGGCGGCGCTGCTACTGGCAGGGCTGCTGCCGCTGGCCCAGGCCGATCTCTATGACACGCGCTTTGCGCGCGAGGACATTGCCGGCGCAACAGCCTGGCTGCGCACCAATGCCCAGCCGAGCGATCTGATTCTGGTGGATCAGAAATACCCCTTTGGCTTCTACTACAAACGCTACGCCGCCGAGCCGGGCGACACGCCCCAGGGGCCGGAGGCCGCACCTGCCCGCTATCTCTTTGTCGACATCAACACTGTGGATGCACGCCTTGGTGAGTGGGCCGCCGACGCGCGGCGCATCTACTGGGTGCAATGGTTTGAGAGTGATACGGACCCGCGCCACGCTGTGCCCTACCTGCTGGGGCAGAGTGGTGAACCGGCAGGCGAGCAGCTTTTCCAGGGTTGGCGCATCAACTGGTGGGAGATGGCGCCCCCCAACCACTTTGCGCTGGCGCCCGATCTTGCGCCGCTGAACGTACAATTTGCCCAGGCCGTGCAAACCGTGGAGGCAAGCGTGCCCGCGCAGGTGGAAGCGGGGCAATCCATCGATGTCGCACTGCGCTGGCAGCGCGTGGCCAATGGCAGCGTGGATCGGCCGCTCAAGGCACGCGTCGCCCTCTATGATGCCCACGATAACCGCCTTGCCCAGGCAGACGAGCGGCTGCTCAATGATCGCCATGTGGCCCCCGCCGCATGGTCTGCGGATGACCGCCCGCTCAACGTCTATCAGCTCGCCACAAGCAGCGACAGCCCGCCGCTTGCACCCGGCGACTATGCGCTGCGCCTGCTCGTCTATGATGCAGAGAGCCTCGAGCCGCTCGAGATCATCGACGCGGCGGGCAACCCGGCCGGCATTGAAGCGGCCATTGGCACGATCTCGATTTCATCAGCAACCACGCCGCAGCCATGATGGGCCGCGGCCATTGAGTACGGGTGGTTCCGTTTGCAGAGTATGAATCGCGCACGCACCTACGGCATCCTTATTTTGGCTGCCCTGCTGTTTAGCGTCTACACCTTCACCAACGCGGGCCGCCTCCACATTGTGGACGAGGCGAGCCTCTTTGCCGTTACCGAAAGCATTGGCCAACGCGCCGAGGTGAACACAAATGCCATTGCGTGGACCCAGTGGGTGAACAGCCCGGGCGAGGTGCTGGGCGCGTTTGGCCCTCATGGCGATGTCTACAGCAAGAAGGGGCCTGCACCTGCCGTCCTGGCCGTGCCCTGGTATCTGCTGCTGCGGCTGCTCACCTTCCTCAACATTAACCTGGGGCTGCTGCAGGGCACGCTGTTGTGGAACGGTATGGTCGTTGCATTTACAGCGGCGCTGCTCTGGTTAACCGCCGTGCGCCTGGGCTATCGCGAGCGTACAGGGCTGCGGCTGGCGCTGCTCTTTGGCCTCGCCACAATTGCCTGGCCCTATGCCACGCAATTCTTTGGCGAGCCGCTCAGCGCATTCAGCCTGCTGCTCGCGTTCTACGGCATCCTGAGCTGGAAGGAGACCGGACGCGCGCGCTGGATGCTCTACGCGGGCGTTGGCGCGGGGATTGCGCTGGCAACGGTAACGGCGCATGCGCTGCTGGTGGCGCTGCTGGGCCTGTATACCGTGGCCGCATGGTTCCTGCGCCGCCGCACGGCCACAGACACGCTGCGCGGCACACTCACAGCCGCCGCAGCCTTCGTTGCACCCATCCTCGCTGCCGGCGCGCTGCTCCTCCTCTACAACTGGATGCGCTTTGGCAGCGCCTTTGACACGGGCTATCACTTCACCACCGGCGAGGGCTTTACAACACCCATTTGGCAAGGCTTGTGGGGCTTGCTCTTCAGCCCCTACCGCAGCGTCTTCCTGCACACACCCCTCTTCATTGCATCGATGGCGGCTTTTGTGCCTTTCACGCGCCGTCACCGTGTAGAGGGTGTTCTCATTGCCCTCATGAGCCTTGTGCTGGTGGGCATGTACAGCATGTGGTGGATGTGGTGGGGCGGCTATGCCTGGGGGCCGCGCTTTCTTGTGCCGCTGGCCCCCTTCTGGGTGCTGCTGCTCGCGCCGCTCACGGAGCAGTTCGCACTGCTGCATCACGCCACGGCAACGCGATCTAAACGCGCGCTGGATTATGGCCTGCTCGCCTTGGTCATCATCTCTTTCCTGGTGCAAGTAGCTGCCGTCAGCATCAACTTTGTTAACTACGAAACGCTTCTGCGCAGCGAGTACTTTCCCACCAACTGGGCGGATCCGCTGGCCTTCGGCCCGCCTGCGCAAAGCCTGCGTGACTTCTTCCTCAGCCCCGTCTTCGGCCAGTTCCGGCTGCTGGCGCGCGGCGGCATGGCTACGCACTCCGATCTGGCGTGGCTCTGGCCGGGCGGCAAAATTGCCTGGAACGTGCTGATTGTGGGGCTGGCCGCCATCATCACCCTGAGTTGGCTGCTGCTGCGCTGGAGTCGCGCCCTGCGCAGCGACAGACCGCGCGATGCCATCCCCAGCCCCCCCATGCTGAGCCTCGTGTTGTTGATCCCCATGATCTTCCTGGGCGCATGGCTGGGATCTCTGGCGCACGACCCCATCTATGGCACAGAGGGCGCAGGCTATCGCGCTGCGATCAGCGATATTTGCCTGGCCGACCGCGGCGATGACGCCGTGCTCACAATCGCTCCCTACAGCTACCACATTCCCATGAACTGGCTGGGGAGTGAGTGCCGCTACGGGCTGCCCGTCTACGGGTACGCGCTCAACAGCATGGAGCACCCGCAAACCGAGCAGGTGCTGGCAACCGTGGCGGCTGACGCAGGGCGGATCATCGTGGTGACAGAAGGCATTGCCCCCGGCAACCCTGAGAATGGCATTGAGCGCTGGCTGGCCGACAATGCCTACAAAGCCGATGACCGCTGGTTTGATGACAACCGCGTGCTGCGCTACGCCACCGGTGCGGCCATTGCCCGGGTGCAAAACGTGTCGCACAATCTCTTTATTAGCGACGCGGCAGGCAATCGCGTGACCATCGTTGCCTCGCGTGTGCCGCCGTCAGCACAAGCAGGCGCAGCCATTCCCATTGATCTGCAATATATGCTGCATGTGCCGGCAGTGGACGATTTGCGCTGGTTTGTGCAGTTGCTTGCACCCTCCGGTGAGGCCGTGGCACAGCTGGACACGGGCATTGTGGACAATCTCGAGTCTTTCACGAGCCTCGCGCCCAACGAGCTGTACAACGAGAAGGCGGGGCTGCAACTGCCCGCCGATTTGCCCCCCGGCGATTATCAGGTGATTGCCGGCCTCTATAACCCGAACGCGGCCAACGGCGCCCGCCTGCGTGCCGCCGACGGGCGTGAGTACCTTGTGCTGAGCACACTGACTGTTACAAATTGAAGTGATATCAGGATGAAACTGCCGCGTAGCGGAGGGCCGAGAGGCCCTCCGCTACGCAGTGCAGGCAGACAACGGCGGAACAGCATGGATATATATAGATAGCCGCAGTTAGCCGTGCAGTTTCCGCTGTTATCTGTGTTCCGCTGTTGCTTTGCTTTGCTGCGCACAACAATCGTCCATTCTCGTAGCAGAATCATAAAGAGCCAACGCGTTTATGCTACGACATTTCACCCTGCGGTTCATGAAGCTGGTGGATGGCCTCATCGCCTGGGCGTGCCGGCAGCCTTGCCTCGCTGCGGCGATTGGCCTCTGCGTGCCAGTCGTACTCTATTATGCGCCACTGCTGCTGGGGCTGCGCACCTTTCCCAATGGCGACTTCACCCACCATTTCCTCGATTTCAGCCTCTTTCAGGCGCAAGCGCTGCGCGATCTGCGCCTGCCGCTGTGGAACCCGCACACCTTTAGCGGCCACCCTTTTCTGGCCGACACACAGGCCGCCGTCTTCTACCCGCTGAGCAATGCGCTGCTGGCCATCACCCTGCCGCTGCGCAGTGCTGCCGCGCGCCTCTACCTGCTGCAGGTGGAGGCCATTGCACAGACTGCACTTGCGGGCTGGTTTGTCTATCTGCTTGTGAGGGAGTTGGTGCAGCAACGCTGGCCTGCGCTGCTGGCCGGGATTACCTTTGCGCTTTCGGGCTATCTCACCGCCTACCCACCCCTGCAACTGGCAGTGCTGCGCACGGCCATTTGGCTGCCGCTGATCCTGTGGTTGCTGCTCAAGACAGCGCGCGCCACACAGGCACACACACCCGCGGCGTGGCGCTGGCCGCTGTGGACAGCCGCAGCGCTGGCGTGTGCCTTTGCGGCGGGCCACCCGCAGACGTTTCTCCACATTGCCTGGGTCACAGTGGCGTGGTCGCTGCTGCTTGTTGGGCTGGCAGCGCGCGCCGGCAGTTGGCACGACGCCCTGCGCCTGGGGCTGCGGCTGGCAGTGGCTGCACTGCTGGCGCTGGGGCTGGCCGCTGCGCAACTCCTGCCGAGCATTGAATTCACGGGCCTCAGCGTGCGCGCGGATGTCTCGTATGCGTATGTGAGCGGCGGCTTTCCGCTGCGCGACACGTGGCAACTGCTGCTGCCGCGCGTCTTTACATGGTATAGCCCGCTCTATGTGGGTGTGCCTGCGCTGGCGCTTGTGGCCGCGGCTGCGCTGGGGCTGCGCACACAGCGGGGCACGCGCACGGGCGTTGGCGCGGCCACGCTCTTCTTCATGGCGCTGGCGCTGCTGGCTCTGCTGCTGGCGTATGGCGACAATGCCTTCCTCTACCCTGTCTTCTACAGGTTTGCGCCCGGCTGGGATTGGTTCCGCGGCCAGGAGCGCGCCGCCTACCTCGTTGCACTGGCGCTGAGCGTGCTTGCGGGCATGGGTGCGGCCGCGCTGCCCGACATGCACCGCATCACCCGGCGCAGGCTGGCGGCCGTTTTCGGCGCATGCATGATTGCGGCCACCTACGCGTTTGGCCTGCTCTGGCAGTTGCCCGCCGCAACGGTGCTGAGCAACGCTGCGTTTCTGGGCGTGGCGCTGCTCACGATGGTGGCCGCCGTTTGTGTTGCGCTGCTGCTCTGGCTGCCCGGATGGAGCAGCCGCCGCGCCCTGCTGCTCTATGCATTGACGCTGGCCACGCTCTTTGCGGGCAGCTTTGGGCGCAACCTGGACACGGGCACACCCGCCGACAAAATGCGCCTCTCGCCCGAGGTGGCGGCGCTGGACGCGGCTGTGCGTGCGGCGCCTGCCGCCAATCTGGGCCTGCCCAGCCGCGCCTACAACGAGTTTCGCGCCCAGGAAGATTACGCCATGCGCCTCGCGCCTGCTGATGCGGCAGAACGCCCCTGGGTGGAGGATCTCTGGGGCAGCAGCCCGCTGCGCCTGGC
>DIAV01000047.1 GCA_002415895.1 Anaerolineales bacterium UBA5069
GTTGCATGTGTATGGATGAGGGCAGCCGTGATTCTTCCCAAAGTGCGCGACCCCCGCTTCATCACCATCCGCCGCGGCGGCACGCTCACCGATACCGACCATCGGCTCCTGGCTTTGTGGGCGGCCGTCTGCGCCGATCATGTACTGCACCTCTTCGAACTGGAGCAGCCCGCGGACCCACGACCCCGCCAGGCGATTGAACATGCCCGGGCATGGGCGCGCGGCGAGATCAAGATGTCACAGGCACGCGCGGCGGCCGGCGCTGCCCAGGCTGCGGCAAGCGCTTTGCGCGGCGCCGCCCGGCACGCCGCCTACGCTGCCGGTCAGGCGGCAGCGGTGGCGCATGTTGCCGCACATGAGCTTGGCGCGGCGGCCTATGCCATCAAGGCTGTGCGCGCGGCTGCGCACGCAGCCGCCCCCGCAAGCAATAGCGAAGGCGCCGGCCGCGCAGAGTGCCGCTGGCAGCGCGAGCAGCTCCCCAATGCAATTCGCGCACTCGTCCTCGATGACCAGCAGTTGCGCAACGAGATCTGCTGGCGGGTGTTCAACTGCTGACGAACGTCATGCCAGTGCGCCTGCACCATACTTGAAAAGACAAGGGACCTCGACGCAGGTGCGTCGAGGTCCCTTGTCTTGTTGCGTATTCGGCGTGCGCCCCTTACATCATCGTGCGGTTGTGGAGCAGGTCCACATAGCGCTCCGTGGGCGACTTGTCGCCGGGCGCGGTGTCGCCGTCGCCCAGTTCATTGGGCACGGGCAAGCGCGCCGGGCCAATTCCCGGCACATCCACCATCGCCTGCGCCTCGCTCTGCGCCAGCTTGAGCACGCCACTGGCCAACGCATCACTCGCCAACTCGCGCTGGCGAATTGCACTGTTGCCCAGAAAGTCCTTCAGCTTGGCAATCAGATTAAAGATATCGTGCACCGGCTTTGTAATTGCGCCGATGAGCAACCCTGTAAGCAGCACATCAATGCCCGCGGGCACCCCCGATACGAATGAGGGGAGCAGCGGCGCAAAGTATTCAAAGAGGCGCATACCCGTCAAGCTCACCACCAGCATGCCCAGCACCGCGCCAATCAACAGGCTGGTGCCACTCTTGAACTGCTGGTACTGGGGCGACTTGATGTCCGACGCCTTCCAGTCGCGCACATTCATGAGGAACCACTCGGTGTAGTTCCACACCACTTCAATCAGCAACTGCACCGCGGTTGCCACCATCACAACGGCCAGCACCATGAGCGCGGCCCGAGAGGGCGCACCCTCCAGCGCGGGATCACTCTGCGCCAATGCGGGTGTGACGGCAACCAGCGTCATCGTCGCTGCGCCCGCCAGCGCGCCCCCCCAGCGACTTCGTGTCACGGTGCTCATGCGCCCTGCTCTCCTTCGCTCAATGCAGGAATCGTGGCAGCGTCAAAGGCACGCGCAAGCTCCACCAGCAGCCGCACGCCATAGCCCGTCGCCCCCTTGGGATTCACTGCATCTTTGTCGGCCGTCGTCCACGCCGTGGAAGCAATGTCAAGGTGCGCCCACGGATAGCCCTCGGTAAAGTGCTCAATGAATTTCGCGCTCGTCGCCACGCCGCCGCCACGCCCGCCGCTGTTCTTTACCTCGGCCATATCGCCCTTGATAAATTCCATGTACTCCTCATACATGGGCATGGGCCACAGCCGTTCGCCCGAACGGTCGGAGGCATGCAGCAGCGCGTCCTTCAAGGCCTCGCTGTTGTAGAACAAACCCGCCGCCAGCGATCCCAGCGCAATGCCGATTGCACCGGTGAGCGTAGCCAGATCGACCACGGCCGCAGGCTCAAAGCGCTTGACATAAGCCAGAGCGTCCGCCAGAATCAGCCGCCCCTCGGCGTCGGTGCTCAAAATCTCGGTCGTCTTTCCGGTCATCCCCGTGAGGATATCACCCGGGCGGAAGGCGTTGCCGTCGGGCATGTTTTCCACGCACGCAGCCACACCAATCACGCGTTGGGGCAGATCGAGGCGCGCAATCGCTTCCATCGCGCCGATCACGGCCGCCGCACCGCTCATATCGTGCTTCATCTCCTCCATGCGCTCGGAGCCTTTGATGCTGATGCCGCCTGTGTCAAAGGTGATGCCTTTGCCCACGATCACCAGCGGCGGCGCATTCTTCGACTTGGCGGGGCGATGTTCGAGGATGACCAGTTGCGCCTCATTGACGCTGCCGCGGCTCACCGCCAGCAGAATGTTCATCTTCTCGGAAGCCATCTCCGACTCACCCAGCACCGTGCAGCGCAGCCCTACGCGCTTGGCCATGGCCCTGGCGCGTGCCGCCATCTCCACGGGGTTGAGAACATTGGGCGGCTCATTGCTCAGGTCGCGCGCTGTATTGGCGCTTTCCGCAATCGCCTGGCCGTCGGCAATGGCCTGCTGGAACTCAACCAGCCGCTCGCCGTGGAAATCGACCACCACGCAGGTCTCCGGGCGCGGGTCTGCGGCTTCGCGCTTGTAGAGCGGCGGCTGGTAAAAGGCCAGCACAATGCCCTCGGCAAAGGCCTGCGCCGCCTGCCAGGGCGACAGCGGACCCTCACCGGCCCCCGGCACCACCGACGCAAAGCTCTTGATACCCTTGAGCCTGGTCAACGCCCGCCCTGCGGTGGCTGCGGCCATACGCGCGGCACGGTTGTCATACTTTGCCACCTTGCCCAACCCCACCACCAGCACGCGCGGCGCATTGAGCTTGCCGTTTGTGTAGAGCAATGCGGTAGTGCCTGCCTTGCCGGTAAAATCGCCACCAGCCACCAACGCTTGCAGCGCGCCGTCAAGCGCCTTGTCCACCCATGCACCGGCGCGCGCCGGTGCGCTCTCGCCCTCAAACCAATCCACCACCAGGCAATCAACCGCCTGGTCTTTGATGTCTGCCTGCACGACGCTAAATTTCATCCTGATTCCTCATCTATTGTTTGTTATTGTTGCTTGTCTGTGTATTTACAGCCTGCCAACTGAAGCGCCGCTGCAATGCGTGGCAGCGTGCACAGGTGGCGGCTGATGAAGATTGCCGATTTGTCTAAAGTGATACCGTAGCGAAACCAACAGCGGAACTGCGACACGAAGGCACAAAGACACAGAGGAGCACAGAGAACTGCAAGAGCAAGAGTATAAGAATGCGACATCTCAAGCGAGAGCGAACACGCGCATGTTGGGGCGTGGCGTTCTCTCTGTTTCCTCTGTGTTTCTCTGTGTCTTTGTGCCTTTGTGTCGCAGGTCTGCTGTTGCTTCTGCTGCGGTATCACAAGGTTGCCTCAACGCCGGATTCGGGCCAGGCGCAACGCGGCCTCGTCGAGCATCTCGTCTGTTTTGCAGAAGCAGAAGCGCGCCAGGTTCGCCACCAGCGGCTGATGGGCCGCGCTGTAGAACGCGCTGGGCGGAATCGCCGCCACGCCTGCCTGCGTGGTCAGCCAGCGGCAAACGGCCACATCGCGCGGCCCCTCGTCACCCACCGGCAAGGGCAAAGCGCGCGTATCGGCCAAAATGAAGTAGGCGCCGTCGGGTGTAATGGGCGTCATCCCTGCGCTGCGCAGCGCAGCGAACAGGCGGTCGCGCTTGGCAGTGTACATATCCGCAAGCCATGGGAAGTAACCGTTGCGTTGGGCCTCGCCAAAGGCGGTCGCCACCGCATCCTGCAGCGGCGTGGCCACCGCGTAGGGGATCCACTGGTGCGCCATGAGCAGTGCGTGAGCAAGGGGCGGCGGCGCAATCGCCCAGCCAATCTTCCAGCCCGTCACAGAAAAAGTCTTGCCTGCGCTCCCCAGCGTAATTGTGCGGTCCGCCATGCCCGGCAGCGTGGCAATGCGCATGTGCGTAGCGGGCGCATAGACCATCCACTCGTACACTTCATCACTGAGCACCAGTAGATCATGGCGCTGAACAAGTGCCGCAACTGCCTCAAGTTCGGCGCGTGTAAAGACCTTGCCCACAGGATTCATGGGCGTGTTGAGGACGATCAAACGCGTGCGCGCTGTCACCGCGGCGTCAAGTTCATCCATGTCCAGATACCACGCGCCCGCGGTCGCGCCCGCCTCTGCCGGTTCAGGCGCACGCAGCGGCACATAGACCGGCACACCGCCTGCCATCGTCACGGCGGCGGGGTAGGAGTCGTAAAATGGCTCAATCAGGATCACTTCGTCGCCCGGGTTAACCAGCGCCTGCATTGTGGCAAAGATGCCTTCCGTGGCCCCTGTGGTGACAACGACCTCGCGCAGCGGGTCCAGCGTGCGCCCAAAGAGAGGGCCGTACACCGCCGCGAGCATCTCCACCAGCGGCAGATGGCCCGCGCCGCGCGCGTATTGGTTGAGGTCACCGGCAATGGCTGCTTGCGCCGCTGCCTTGATAAAGTCGGGCGCGGCAAAATTGGGAAAGCCCTGCCCCAGATTCACCGCGCCATGTTCCAGCGCCAGCGCCGAAAAGGCCGCAAAGACGGTGGCACCAAAGCCCTGGACGCGTGCGGCGGGGTGGAAATCTGTGTGGTTCGTGCGGTCTGTCGTCGTGCGCATGGTCACGCCATTATAGACGCGAACGCAAGGAGTGCGGAATCCGCCGCAGGCAACCGCGTGCTCCCCATGTATCGCTGTACAGCAATTGCAGAGAGATGATGACTGTGCTACATACACTGCTATCTATTGTTGCCACTGTGCCACCACGGCAGACCTGCGACACAAAACACAAAGAGTACAGAGAACCGCATACGCAAACCTGGGCGTGTTCGCCTTCTCCATCAATGTCGCTCTGTCGCTCTTGTCGTTCCCTGTGCTGCCTCCATGCACTGGGCCTCTATGTCATCGTTCTGCCGTAGACTGCATGGCTACACAAGGGAGAAAGACCTTTGGCCAAAGAACCGCTCACCCGTGCGCAAGTACTCATCCTGCTGGAAGAGGGACCACAGCGCATTGCTGCGCTCACCAATGGGCTGACGCCCGCACAACTGCGCACGTCTGCGGCAGACGGCGGCTGGTCGGCCACTGAAATCCTCGCGCACCTGCGCGCATGCGCCGACATGTGGGGCGCAGCGATTGCGGCCATGCTCGCAGAGGAGCATCCCACACTGCGGGCAGTCAACCCCCGCAAGTGGGTCAAAAGCACCGACTATGCCGATCAGCAGTTTGCGGCCTCCTTTGCGGCCTACGCTGCGCAGCGCGACGCACTGCTCGCCGTCCTGCAGCCGCTCCCCGCCGAGGCGTGGGCGCGCACCGCCACCGTTACCGGCGCGGGCGCGCCGCTTGTGCGCACTGTCCACTTCTATGCACAGTGGCTCGCCAGCCACGAGCGCACGCACTTCAAGCACATCGCGCGCGTGGCGAAAGAGGTGAGCGCGTGATCCACGCCTCGCGAGACGGCTCGTGGTTGCAC
>DIAV01000310.1:0-1950 GCA_002415895.1 Anaerolineales bacterium UBA5069
CCGCGAGCGCCCCAGTGGGGGCGACAGCCGACGAGCGGCGGCGCAGCGTGCTTGTGGTTGTGCTCAACAACAACGAGGACTTGCGCCGCGCCGCCAGTGAGGGCTGGTATCGCATTCCCCAGCGGCGCGCGCCGCGGCGTATTGGCGCCGACTATATTGCCTTCTATCAAACGGGCGCTTTCCGCCGCAGCACGGGTGATGGCACATCGAGTGACGCGCCCGGCGGCTTCAATGAGGTTGAATCGGCGGCCCAGGCGATTACCTGGTACGCGCCCACGCGCCGTTATCAACTGCTTACGCGGCGCATGCTTCTTCCCGGTGAGCCCACCCATCCCCGCGCCGATGAGTACTACTATCGCATCGAATTAGGGCCGTTGCAGCGGCTGGCGCAACCTGTGCCCGCCGCTTCTTTTCACCGTGTGACCTTTATCCACACCACGCTGGACGCGCTCCTGCACGCGCCCGATGTGGTCGACCTCTTTCGCAAGGATGATCCCTTCGACATTCTGTGGGATGCCTTGCGCGCCCATCAGTTGCGCCCCCTCAAGAACCGCCTCGTTGCGGATCAGCCCATGGACATTGCCTTGCGCGCACGTGGCGGCTATGTGGGCGTGCGTTGCAGCGAGAGCAGCGCCGCGCGCGAAGCCCGCCCGCTGGCGCTGGCCGAGCGCTGGGAGCTCATCACCTTCTCGGCGGCCCACATTGAGAATGACCTGGATGGTTGCCTGCGGCGCGTGGGTGCAGCCCTGATTAGCCTGGGTGGTTCGGTTCTGAATCTGCCATGAAAAATCGCCATTACCTAACCACGCAGATCCTGCTTGTTGCTCTCGGCCTCGGGCTGGTTTGGCTTTCCATACGCAATGTTACGTGGAGTGATGTTGTCATCATCTTCCGCCAGTTGAGCGTGCCCGAATTGATTCCAATTCTGCTGCTCAACTTTGGCGTCCTCGTCGCTCTGACAACGCGTTGGTGGCTTCTGCTCAAGGGGTTTGGCTTCAGCCTGCCCTTTCTGCGCGTCATGCGCTATCGCACAACCGTCTTTGCGCTTGGCTATCTGACACCCGGGCCGCAGGTGGGTGGCGAGGTGCTGGCCGTCTATTACCCCACGCGCCACAAAGTGCCTGCGTCGGTGGCGCTGGCTGCGGCCTCCGTCGACAAGACGCTGGAACTGCTGGCCAACTTCACATTCATTGCCATTGGCTCGTATATTGTGCTGGTGGGGCAGCACCTCATCAGCGAGGCGGATCTGATTGCGTTGGGGTTGCTTTCAACGCTGCTGCTCATTCCAGTCGCCGTGCTGGTGGCCATTTGGCGGGGCAGGCACCCGATTTCGGGATTTATGCTCTGGCTGGAAAAGCTGGCGCCCCTGCGCTGGCGTGTGCGCCTGCGCAAGATGCCCGTCATCCGCAGCCTGCCCAACATGCATCGCCTGGAAGCAACCGTGATGCACAGCGAGGACTTGATCGCGTGGTTGTGTCGCGAGCAACCGTGGACGCTGGTGGCAGCGATTGCGGCCACGCTGGGCGCGTGGATGTGCACGTTGACCGAGTTCTGGCTGGTGACGCGCGCGCTGGGGTTGCTGCTGACGCCTGCACAGGCCATCGGTACGCTGGTGCTGATCTACTTTGCCTTTACCACGCCCATGCCGGGTGGCTTGGGGGCGGTGGAAGCGGCGATTTTGCTGGCTTTTACAACTTTCGGGTTCTCGTCATCGCAAGCGGTGAGCCTGTCGCTCTTTATTCGCATGCGCGACCTCACCGAGGCGGCGATTGGGCTGCTGCTGGGGGGCGCTGCGTGGCGCACGCCGCACACGGACATCCTCGCCGTATCGCCTGCCACGGCGGAATTGCCGCCGCCGCCGGTTACGCGGCGCACCGCTGCGGCTGCGCTGGCAGCTACGGGTGATGCCGATGGCGTGGCTGATGCCCCTGCGTCCGCAGCAGCCACCCC
>DIAV01000310.1:2019-2876 GCA_002415895.1 Anaerolineales bacterium UBA5069
GCGACTTTGTGTTGAGTTGTTGTTTTAGGCGCCGTCGAGGCCCAAGTCGCCGGCAATGCCCTGCATGGCCGTGAGCACACGCTGCACATGCTCATCAAAGGGTACGCCTAGCTCCTCAATAAACTCCATGTTCTCTTTGCGGTCAATGGCGGCGGTGAAGGCCTTGTCCTTCCACTTCTTCTTGATGGAAGCAAGCTGCACGCTGTGCAGGTCGCGGTCGGGGCGCACATAGGCCGCGGCCATAATCAGCCCTGTCAGCTCGTCGCAGGCCAGCAGCGCCTTGTCCAGCGTGGAGATGCGCGGCACGTTCAGGAAGGTGGCGTGCGCCTCCACGGCGTGGATCAGGGCGGCGGGGTAATCCTGTTGGACAAAGAGACGCAGTTCGGTGCGCGGGTGGCCGTTCACTGTGTCATCCATGTCGGCAAAACGCTCATAGTCAAGGTCGTGGAGCAGGCCGGTTATGCCCCACAACTCTTCGTCCTCACCAAAGTGGGTGGCATAGGCGCGCAGCGCAGCTTCCACCGCATACATATGCTTGCGCAGGCTCTCGGACTGCACCCATTCATGCAAGAGGGCAAGTGCTTCAGGCCGTGTGGGCAGGGGCATGGGTTCTCCAATCGTGACACTGTGCATGAGACTATTGTATCTGGATTCTACGCCAGGCGTGCGTTTGCGTCACGCGCGACCAGCAGTGCAGCCGTCACCTTGCGGTCGGCCACACCCATGGCAAAGGCGCTCACGTCGTCCAGCGCCACCCAGCGCCAGTCGGCCACACCCAGCGTTTGGGGTGGTGCGCCCAGCCAGTATGCATGGTAGGCGTGCAGCGTCATGCGGAAGTGGGTGAAGGCATGATCCAC
>DIAV01000310.1:3010-3145 GCA_002415895.1 Anaerolineales bacterium UBA5069
GCGGCCACTTTGGCGCCAACTTCAATGGCTATGCCCAACTCCTCCATAATCTCGCGCCGCAGCGCCGCAGCGTGATCGGCGTCGCTCGCCTCCACCTTGCCACCCGGATATTCCCACAGCCCGCCCAGCAGCCCT
>DIAV01000049.1:0-1291 GCA_002415895.1 Anaerolineales bacterium UBA5069
GGCGTCATTCCGTGGAGCCCGCTGGCAGGTGGTTTCCTAACAGGCAAGTACTCGCGCGAAAACGCACCGCAGAGCGAGCGCCTCTCGGAGACGCGCCAGCGCTACTTCAACGATTGGGGCTGGAACGCGCTGGACGTGGTGCGCGCTGTGGCACATGAGACCAACTCAACGCCCACGGCCGTTTCGCTGGCGTGGCTGCTGGCGCAGCCGGCCATGACTTCGCCCATCTTCGGTGCAAACACTGTGGCGCAGATGCAGGATAGCCTGGCTGCCGTGGATGTGACACTCAGCCCTGAGCAGGTGCAGCGGCTGAGTGATGCTACTGTTTGGGTGCGCGACGAACACTCGGGCTGAGCAACGAACGTGAAACCGGCCTAAAGCAACGTCTCAACGCAAAGACGCGAAGGTCGCAATGAAACGCAAGGGAAAAGCAACGATGAAGCCCGTGTTGGCTTGTTGCAGTCCTTTGCGTTTCTTTGCGTCCCTTTGGGACTTTGCGTTGCGCTGTTGTCTTGAGGCAGGCAAGTGCCTAGCCGACGTGGCGGGCGAGGCGCTGGTTGAGGGCATCGTAGGGTTGCGCGCCTACAATCTGGTCCACAACCTTGCCCTCCTTGAAGATAAGCAGCGTGGGTATTCCCTGCACGCGGAAGCGCTGCGAAGTGGCTGGGTTCTCATCTACATTCAACTTCGCGACGACGGCGCGCCCGGCATACTCGCGGGCGAGGCGCTCCACGGAAGGGGCCACCATGCGGCAGGGGCCACACCACGGCGCCCAGAAATCCACCAGAACGGGGCCCGGGGCATTCACCGCGCCCGCAAAGGTGGCATCTGTCAGGACCAGAGGCACATCGCTTGCGCCAGTGCTTGCGGTGCTTGCGGTGGTCGCGGAGGGCTGCGGCTTGCTGGCGGCGGGGCGCGGGCCACCTTCTGCAAGGTGCGCCACCCAAGGCGTCACGACTTTGGCTGTTACGGGAGCGATGACCTCCAGCGCCGCGCCATTCTGCACGGGGATCAGGGCAGGGAGCCGCCCCACGCCAAAGCGACGCGCGACCTCCGCCTCCTCTTTGGCATCAATGCGCGCGATCAGCAGCTTGCCCGCAGCGCGTGAGGCCGCAGCCTCAAGGATGGCATCCACGTCGGCAGTGGTGCGGTTTTCGCTGTCCCAGAAGATCAGCAGCACCGGCAGCCCTGCGTTGAGAACGCGATCAATGCTGTAGCGGTTGGTGTGAATGACGGTTGAGATGCCCATAGTCCATCCTTGATCATACACAGAGCGTGCACAGAGCGTGCA
>DIAV01000049.1:1408-5963 GCA_002415895.1 Anaerolineales bacterium UBA5069
AGAGCGTGCACAGAGCGTGCACAGGTGGTTGCCGTGCGCTCGAGCAGGGGCGCCAGTCCCTCGCCTCTGAGACAGATGCCCCTGCGCTGGAGCGCGTGCAGGCGCTTGTTGTGCAAGCGCCTGCACGCTGGATTCGGTTCCGCCTTATTGGAAGCCGCCGCTGGCGTCGGCAATGCCGCGCTCGCTGCGGATTTTGTCTTCGTAGCCGCTTGCCCAGTATTCGGCAATGGGGTCGGGTGCAATGCCCATTTCGTGGCGCACCTGCGCCAGCAGAGGACGTACATCCACGCGGAAGGCATCAGTCAGCAGCGCGTGCGCGGCCAGCACGGCGCCATCCTGCTGGAGCTCAGCAAGCCTGGCGCGCGGCACGCACAGCGCCTTGGCATAGGCTTCCTGACAGTTGATGACTGAATAGAGCGTCGCCGCGATCTTGCCTTCGAGGTTATGGCACTGGTCAAGGCCATAGGCCACATTGTGCGCGCAGTTGCGCGCGGTCGCGTTGCTGCTCTCTTCGGCCTCGGCCAGTTCGTTGTAGATGAGGAATAGCTCGTAGGGGTTGGTGGATCCCACAATCAGGTCGTCGTCCGCGTACTTGCGGTTGTTGAAGTGGAACCCGCCCAGCCGCCCTTCGTCGACGAGGAAGGCGACAATCTGCTCAATATTGACACCCTGCGCGTGGTGGCCCAGGTCGACCAGCACCTGCGCCTTGTCGCCCAGTTTGAGCGCCATGGCATAGGCCGTGCCCCAGTCGGGGATGTCGGTGCTGTAGAAGGCAGGCTCGAAGAACTTGTACTCGAGCAGCATGCGCCCGCCGTCGGGCAGGTGCGGGTAGATAGCCTCGAGACTGGCCTGCAGGCGCTGCTTGCGGCCGCGCAGCGAATCCTGCCCCGCGTAATTGGTGCCGTCTGCCAGCCACACGCTCAGGCCGGTGCTGCCCGTTGTGCCCATAATCGCACAGCATTCAATGCAGTGGTCGAGCGCCTGCTCGCGGATGCCGGGGTCGGGGTTTTCCAGCGAACCGAGTTTGTAGGCATCATCCTGGAAGAGATTGGGGTTGACAGCGCCGATGCGCAGGCCGCGCTCTGCGGCGAACTGGCGCATGGCGGCGAAGTCGTTGTCGGCCGGGCGGTCCCAGGGGATATGAATGGCAACGGTGGGGCAGATGCCGGTGAGCTTGTTGACAAGCGCGGCGTCCTCAATCTTCTCGGCGGTGGTGACAGCCGCGCCGGGCCACGCAAAGGCCTTGAAGCGAGTGCCCGAGTTGGCGTAGGCCCAACTGGCGGTCTCGATTTTCTGCTTGCGTAGTCGCTCCTTGATCGTGTCAACGTCCAGGCCGTTGGCGGCCAGTTGCTCGGCCAGCAGGGCGTAGGACTCATGCTGCTTGATCATGCAAAGCTCCTTATATTTGGGGTGAATGTGAATGGTGATCGAGATTGGGCAGCGGGTGTGCGCAAAGTTGCAGCGAAGCCAAAACGCGGTTTGACACCTATCGCGCACCGTGCTATTGTGCCAACGCTGCTGCTTGATTGACCGCCAGCACAGGCAGTTGGAAAACGGCGCATGGAGCCTTTGGCCGGAGCGCAGAGCGCTCGCACACAGAATGAGACCTGCAATCAGGGCAGCCGGATTCCGGCTGCTGCACTTCTGTTTGCCACCACCCCGCGCACATTTGGGCGCGGGGTTTCTTTTGTGTTGAGCGGCTATTGGTATTACAGCTATTTTACCACTTTGTCGCCATCCAGCGCAGCGAGGTAAGTGCCGACCGGTCAATGACCGCAACTGGGACTCCACGAGGGCGAGGGGATGGCGACAAACCCCGCCCTCTTTTTTATGCCTTGAATTCAGCAGTGCAGGAGCGCGACATGAAGGTTTGTCGAGGTGTGCGCGGCGCAACGACGGTTGCGCAGGTGGATCGGGAGAGCGTGCTGGCCGCTACGCGTGAATTGCTGGCGGCCATGGTGCGCGCCAATGGCATTGAAGCCGATGACGTGGCCAGCGCCATCTTTACGACCACGCCTGATATCACCTCGGTCTTTCCGGCAACGGCTGCGCGCCAGCTTGGCTGGCTGGATGTGCCGCTGATGTGCGGCCACGAAATGGATGTGGCAGGCGCGCTACCCCTTTGCATTCGTGTGATGATTCACTGGAATACAGAGCGCCCGCAGGCGGAGATTCGCCATATCTACATGCACGCAGCGCGGGTTCTGCGCCCCGACAAGAGCATTGTGTTGAGCGAGGCCGACCTTTACGAGCTGAATCGGTGGATTGACGAGCATTTGGTCACACTCTAGTCGTGCATTTGTTGCGCGCCCTATCTCCAGAACGAAGGACAACCCGCATGACAACAGTGGCATTTCAGGGCGAACATGGTGCGTATTCCGAGGAGGCCGTGCGCAACCACTTTGGCGCCGATGTGGAGACGCTTCCCTGTGAGGCCTTCGAGCACATCTTCGCGGCTGTGGAGCAGGGGCGGGCCGACTATGGCGTGCTGCCCGTGGAAAACTCGACGGCCGGCTCCATCAACAAGTCCTATGACCTGCTGCTGGATCATGACCTCAAGGTGAATGGCGAGATTCTCGTGCGCGTGCGCCACTGCCTGCTGCGCGTGGCGGGTGATGACGACGCCATCCGGGAGGTGCGCAGCCATCCGCAGGCGTTGGCGCAGTGCGAGCGCTACCTCAACCGGCATGGCTACAAGGCTGTGCCGTGGTATGACACGGCGGGCAGCGCCAAGGATTTGGCGGCCAGCCCAGCCCCCGGTGTGGCGGTGATTGCCAGCGCGCTGGCGGGCAGCACCTATGGCCTGGAGACGGTGGACGCGGGGATTGAGGACCTGCACAACAACTTTACGCGCTTCTTTGTGATTGGCAAGGAGGACGCGCCGCACGGCGAGCGGTCCAAGACAAGCCTGGTCTTTGGCGTCACCAACACGCCCGGCTCACTGCTGGCGGTGCTGCGCGAATTTGCCGAGCGCGGCATCAACGTCTCCAAGCTGGAGAGTCGCCCGCGCCGCGGCCGCCCCTGGCAGTACGTCTTCTATCTGGACTTTGACGGTCACTGGCTGGATCCGAAGGCAGGTGAGGCGATAATGCGTGTGTTGGGGCAGGCGGCCTTTGTCAAGCTGCTGGGCAGTTATCCCGCCGCCAATGGCGTGCTGGAGGATGAGACGGCGCAGATTGCGTCGCTGCAGATTTAGCAGTGGTAAGTTGTAAGTGGCAAATGGTAAGTGGTTGACTGGTTGATGGGTTGATTGGTTGATTGGTTGACTTTTCGATGCGATTCCAATCAACCAATCAACCAATCAACCAATCAACCAATCAACCAATCAACCAATCAACCAATCAACCAATCAACCACTTACCACTTACCACTTACCAATTACCACCTACTTTTCCCAGCATGGGGGTTCAAGAATGATTGTTATCATGAAACCGGGCGCAACGGCCGCCGAAATCGGCGCCGTCATTCGCAAGGCCGAGCAGATGGGGCTCAAGACCCATCCAATCTATGGCGATAGCCGCACCGTGGTGGCGCTGGTGGGCGACCTCACAGGCATCACGCGTGAGTCGTTTGATGTCATGGCAGGCGTGCTGCAAACCATGCGCATCCAGGAACCGTACAAGCTGGCCAGCCGCACCACGCGCCCCGACAACACGGTGATCGACGTCGCCGGCGTCGTCAAGGTGGGCGGGCCGGAGATTGTGGTCATGGCGGGGCCGTGCAGCGTGGAAAGCCGGTCGCAAATCATCGAGATTGCGCATGCCGTCAAGGATGCGGGCGCGACGGTGTTGCGCGGCGGCGCTTTCAAGCCGCGCACCAGTCCGTATGATTTCCAGGGTATGGGGTTGAAGGGGCTGGAGTATCTGGCCGACGCGCGCGAGGCCACAGGGCTGCCCGTGATTACCGAAGTCATGCGCGAGGAGCAGGTGGCCATGGTGGCGGAGTATGCCGACATCCTGCAGATTGGCGCGCGCAATATGCAGAATTACGGGCTGCTGCAGGCTGTGGGCAAGGTGAAGAAGCCTGTTATGCTCAAGCGCGGCATTAGCGGCATGATCAAGGAATTGCTTATGTGCGCCGAATATATTGTGAGCAACGGCAACTACAACGTCATGCTCTGCGAGCGGGGCATCCGCACCTATGAGACGGCCACGCGCAACACCTTTGACCTCAACGCGATCCCCGTGCTCAAGCAGACAAGCCACCTGCCGGTGGTGGCCGATCCCTCACACGGCACGGGCTTGCGCGAGCTTGTGCCCGCCATGAGCCGCGCCGCCGTTGCGGCCGGGGCCGATGCGCTCATTCTTGAGGTGCACCCAGACCCCGACCAGGCTGTGAGCGACGGCCGGCAGAGCCTCACCTACAAGGAATTCGCCACCCTGATGGTGGATGTGGCGCGCATTGCCGCCGCAGTAGACCGCAACCTGGCCGTCTTCACCGAGGACGCTGTACACGTGAAATAGCTGCCGTCACACAGTCGCCGGCATCGTCCAACCCATGAACATGAATGAGGCAGAGCGATGATCATTGTCATGAAGCAGGGCACGCCGCCCGC
>DIAV01000049.1:6089-8150 GCA_002415895.1 Anaerolineales bacterium UBA5069
GAGGAATTGGGCTACAAGGTGCACTTGAGCCGCGGCGAGGCGCGCACGATCATTGGCGTCATCGGTGCGAATGAGCACGAGCTCAACGAAGACACCTTTATGGTAATGGAAGGTGTGGAGAAGACCATGCGCGTCATGCAGCCCTACAGGCTGGCGGCGCGCGACTTCACACAGATGAACAGTGTCATCCCTGTGAATGGTGTGGACGTGGGCGGGCGCAAGGTGGTGGTCATGGCGGGGCCGTGCAGCGTTGAAGGACGCACGATGATCCTTGAGACCGCGCACGCCGTCAAGGAGGCGGGGGCAAGCATCTTGCGCGGCGGCGCCTTCAAGCCGCGCAGCAGCCCCTACGCGTTTCAGGGCCTGGGTGAAGAAGGGCTCAAGTTCCTGGCCGAAGCGCGCGAGCAAACCGGAATGCCGATTATCACCGAAGTGATGAGTACGGATGACCTCGAACTTGTGGGCGAATACACCGACATCTTCCAGGTGGGCGCGCGCAACGCACAAAACTACTCGCTTCTCAAGGCGCTGGGCAAAACGCAAAAACCTGTCTTCCTCAAACGTGGCACCAGCGGCACAATCAACGAACTGCTCATGAGCGCAGAGTATGTGCTGAGCGGCGGCAACATGCAGGTCATGGTCTGCGAGCGGGGCATCCGCACCTATGAAACGGCCACGCGCAACACCTTTGACATCAACGCGATCCCCGTGCTCAAGGAATTGACGCACCTGCCCGTGATTGCCGATCCGGCGCATGGCACGGGGATGTGGAACCTGGTCGCCCCCATTGCCAAGGCGGCACTGGCGGCGGGGGCAGACGGCCTCATGCTCGAGGTGCACCCCGACCCGGCGCGCGCCTGGAGCGATGGCCCGCAGAGCCTGACCTATCAGCGCTTTGCCGACTTGATGGCGGAACTACGCCAACTCGCGCCGGCGCTGGGGCGGGAGATCTAGAAGCGACACAGCAACCAAACTACGACGCAGAGGCGCGAAGACGCAAAGAAACGCAAAGAACAGCGAGGAAAAGCAGGAAAAACCGAGTTCTTTGTTGTCCTTGCTTTGTCGTTCTTTGCGTTCCTTTGCGCCTTGGCGCCTCTGCGTCGTAGTTTGGCTTTGAATGGAAGAAAAGTGTCGGATGAAGCCGCTGGCTGAGTGCCGCGTAACTGTGGTGGGCATGGGCCTCATGGGGGCCAGCCTCTGTATGGACTTGACGCGCGGCGGCTTTTGCCGAGAGGTGCGCGGCGTGGCGCGCCGCACCGACACCGTACTCGAGGCTTTCTTCTCGGGTGCGGTGGATGAGGCGACCAACGACGTGCAGACGGGCGTGCTGGGGGCCGACATTGTGATTCTGGCCACGCCCGTGCGCACAATCGTCAATACGCTGGAAGAGATTGGCCCCGTCCTGTGGCCGGGCACTCTGGTGATGGACATGGGCAGCACGAAGGCCGAGATCATGGAGGCCATGGCGCTGCTGCCGGAGGGCATTGAGCCTGTGGGCGGCCACCCCATGTGCGGCAAGGAGACGGCGGGTTTCGCCGCTGCCGAGCCGGGCCTCTATCGCGACGCGCCCTGGGTGCTTGCACCGCTGGCGCGTACCAGCGCCAACGCGCTGGAACTGGCGCGTGCGCTTGCGCTTGCTGTGGGGGCGAGGCCGCTGGTGGTCGAGGCGCAGCGCCACGACCGCCTGGTGGCGAGCATCAGCCATCTGCCCTATGTTGTGGCCAGCGCACTGGTGCAGGCGGTGGCTGCCGTGGGTGCAGAAGACCCGCTTGCGTGGCAGATTGCCGCAGGGGGCTTCCGCGACACAAGCCGCGTCGCCGCCAGCGACACACACATGTTTATTGACATCCTCATGACGAATCGCGGCGCTGTCCTGGAGCAAATTGCGAGCTTCAGTACGCAAATGGAGACGCTGCGCGTGCTGCTCGAAGCGGGCGACGAGGATGCACTTTGCGCCCTGCTGGGCAAGGCACAAGCGCTGCGCGTGGCATGGAAGAGCAAGCAACAACTTTGAGGCGCGGTGGTGCGACAGCACCTCACCCCCGGCCCCTCTCCATGTGG
>DIAV01000049.1:8155-12109 GCA_002415895.1 Anaerolineales bacterium UBA5069
GTGGCTGCACGTATGCCCAAGCAGCGATTCAGTTACTCAAGATGAAACGGTTGGGGCGATGACAAAGCTGATTTTGCAGGCGGGTGGGGCGCTGACAGGCCACTGCTCTGTACCGGGAGATAAATCGATTAGCCACCGCGCCGTGATGTTTGGCGGGCTGGCAGAGGGCGTAAGCCATGTGCGTGGCTTTCTGGACGGGGGAGACTGCCGCACGACGGTAGCCCTCATGCGAGCGCTGGGCGTGCAAATTGACGAAGTGTCGCCCACAGAGATGCTGATCCATGGGCGCGGCTTCCGTGGCCTGCAGGAGCCTGCCACCGTGCTTGATTGCGGCAACTCGGGCACGACCATTCGCCTCGTTGTGGGGCTGCTGGCCGGGCAGGATTTTACGTCGTTCCTCACAGGCAGTGAGCAAATTCGGCGCAGGCCCATGGGGCGCGTTGTCAAGCCGCTGCGCGGCATGGGGGCCGACATTCTGGGGCGGCAGGACGGCAACTATGCGCCGCTGGGCATTCGCCCGGCGCGCCTGCGCGGCGTGGAATACGATTTGCCGATTGCCAGCGCGCAGGTGAAAAGCTGCGTGCTGCTGGCCGGCCTTTACGCCAACGGGCTCACCGTTGTACGCGAACCGGGACCCGCGCGCGACCATACGGAGCGTATGCTTATGGCCATGGGCGCGCCCATCAGCGTGGCAGGGCGCACGGTCATGAGCGAATCGCCCCGCCACGCGCTCAAGCCGCTGGATATTACGGTGCCCGGCGATATGTCGTCGGCGGCCTTCCTGCTTGTGGCTGCGGCCATTGCACCCGATAGCCGCATCATGATCACCGGTGTGGGCGTCAACCCTACACGCACGGGGATTGTGGATGCGCTGCAAGCGATGGGCGCGGAAATCGTCTATCACAATCGGCGCGACCAGGCGGGCGAGCCAGTGGCCGACATCGAGGTCTCGACCAGTGCGCTGCACGGTGCGACCTTTGGCGGCGATGCCATTGTCACCATGATCGACGAATTGCCTGTGCTGGCTGTAGCGGCGACACAGGCGCAGGGGCGCACGGTGGTGCGCAATGCCGCCGAGCTGCGCGTGAAGGAGACGGACCGCATTGCCACAACTGTGGGCGAACTGCGCAAGATGGGCGCGCGCATTGAGCCCACGCATGATGGCTTCATCATTGACGGCCCCACGCGGCTGCGCGCCGCACCCACCGAGGCGCATGGCGATCACCGCCTGGCCATGGCGCTGGCCGTGGCCGGCCTTGTGGCAGAGGGGCGCACGGTAGTCTACGGCGCCGAAGTGACCAGCGACAGCTTCCCCGGCTTTGAGTTCACGCTGCAAGCGCTGGGCGCCGACCTGGTCGTGGAGGAATAGCAGCTGTGGATGCCACGACGGCGGTTGTCGGGTTGATTGGCTGGCCGGTGCGCCACAGCGTGAGCCCGGCATTGCACAACGCTGCATTTGCGGCGCTGGGGCTGAACTGGGCGTATGTGCCGCTGCCGGTTGCGCCCGAGCGTGTGGGCGAGGCCTTGCGCGGGCTGCGCGCGCTGGGCTTGCGCGGGGCCAATGTCACGGTGCCGCACAAGCAGGCGGTGATGCCTTTTCTGGACTCGCTGTCTGATGCTGCGCGCACCATTGGCGCCGTGAACACAATTGTGGTGGAGGATGACGGCCGCCTTGTGGGTGACAACACAGATGCGCGCGGCTTTGCGGCTGATCTGGCGGCGCATGGTGTGGAGGCGGCTGGGCGCACTGTGGCTGTGGTGGGGGCAGGCGGCGCAGCGCGCGCGGTACTCTATGCGCTGCTGCACGGGGGTGCAGCGCAGGTGACTGTGCTCAACCGCAATCTGGAGCGGGCTGCTGCACTCATTGCCCAATTCGCTGCCGATACGCATAACAGCACGCTTGTCGCGTGCGCGTTTCCCGACGGAATCCGCGCAGCCGCAACGGCTGATCTGGTGATCAACTGCACATCGCTGGGCATGTCGCCCAACATTGAGGGGCTGCCGTGGGACGCGGGCGTGCAGTTTTGGCCGGGCCAGGTGGTCTACGATCTCGTCTACAATCCAGCACAGACGCGTTTGCTGCAATTGGCTACCGCGCAGGGCGCGCAGGCCGTTGGCGGGCTGGGGATGCTCGTGTGGCAAGGGGCGCTGGCGTTTCAATTGTGGACGGATGAGGAAGCGCCCGTGGCAGTGATGCGCGCTGCGGCGGAAAAGCAGCTTGCGCTGAGACAGGCAGAGTGAAATCGCAGCGCCTACCTGACCGATTCGGATGGCGCGTCCGGCTGAGGCTGGCCATTGGGCCGCGCCAGCAGCCAGTCCTGCGGCAGGAGCGTGTCACGAGCGACAACGCCGCGGCGCTTGTCGCTGAAGTAGTAGACGAGCAGCAGCGCCGGCAGCAGGTTCATGAGCAGCATGTGGGGCATTGAACCGTAGAGAATCACAATGGGCAGGCCGAAGATGCCCAGCAGGCGCGCCTGCAGGTCGGGGAAGAGGAACGGGGCGGCGATTGAGGTGACAATCCACAGCGCCGCGAGCCGCCTGCGCGAGAGTTCGAGGAGGACCAGGAGCGGGATCGAGACCATGATGATGCGGCTCGTGGGCAGTTCGGGCGATGCCATCGTCGTGAAAAAACTGCTGAGGACAATTACCTCGACCAGCGTCACGCGCCGCAGCAGGAAGAGCGTGTAGAGAACGACGAGCGTCGCCAGGATGAAGATGGTGACCAGGCGCGGTGTGTAGAGACCGAGCGCGGCCAGCAGCATGGTGGGGCTGTCGTGAATGGGCGGGTTGATGAGCGTGCGCTGTGCTCTGCTTGTATAAATGAAGAGATTGGCGGGCCACCAGGCCACGTGCGAGAACGCGAAAGCGAGGCCATAGAATCCAAGCATTGCAACCAGCGCGCGCCACGTGCGCGCGAAGTAGAGCGCAAGCGGCAGTACAAAGAACGCGCCCAGCCAGCGATAGAGTGTCAGCAGGGTCGTCCAGACAAGTGACGCTGAGGCGCGCTGTGCCTCAACACTCACCAGCACCATGAGCGTAAGCCAGAGAACGATCACCTTGTCCTGCGCATCGACCGCAAGCGCGATGAGTATGAGCGGGTTGAAGGTGTAGAAGTCCATGACGGCAATGCGCCACGTGCGCGTGCGCTGGACGGCGTATCCGATGGTGAGCACAATGATGCCGTCTGCCAGCGCGAAGAGCACGCGCAACACTGTGGGCGAATCCCACAGCGCGAGGGCAGCGGCAAAGACGCCCAGATTCAGGGGCGCGATATTCGCATAGTTTAGAGGTATTGGGCTGTCGAGGGGTGGCAGGTAAGGGTTTAGGCCCGCAACAATCATGCGGCCAAAGTAGGTGTAAATGCGCAGATCGTCGCGGCTTTGGGGGAAGGCGATGATAATGGCGAGGCGAATGGCCATGGCAAGCAAGGCCATGAGCAGGGGCAGCCGCCATAGACGCTGCGGCGCGGTGGCGTGGGGTTGATCGCTCACAATGGCATTCGCATTTCTTGCTGGTGTGTGGTGCGCGCATGCAGCGCGTTATCCATTTTGCACGATAGTGAACACATACGGAAGCGCGCACAAGGCGCGCAATAGTGGCGGCAAATCTTCGTACGGCCCTATCTGAAAGGTTGAGCATGGCCAACAGCAGAGCCCACATCAAGTATGACTACGGCGCATACCCCGACGAGAGCGGCCACTTTGGCCCCTACGGCGGCAAGTTCGTGCCCGAGACGCTCATGCCTGCGCTGGATGAACTGGAGGACGCCTATTTGCGCGCACGCGGCGACGCCGACTTTCGCGCCGAACTGGAATACCTCCAGCGCACCTTTGTGGGCAGGCCAACGCCGCTCACCTACGCATCGCGGCTGAGCAAGCACCTGGGCGGCGCGCAGATCTACCTCAAGCGCGAGGACCTGGCGCACACGGGCGCGCACAAGATCAACAACGCGCT
>DIAV01000060.1 GCA_002415895.1 Anaerolineales bacterium UBA5069
CGCCCACGCGGTCCATCTTGTTGACAAAGCAAATGCGCGGCACATTGTAGCGATCAGCCTGCCGCCACACGGTCTCGGATTGCGGCTCCACACCGGCGACCGCATCAAAAACCACAACGCCGCCGTCGAGCACGCGCATGGAGCGCTGCACCTCGGCGGTGAAGTCAATATGCCCGGGCGTGTCGATGATATTAATCTGAATCTCTTCGCCGGTGATGCTGTCTTTCCACGTTGTGGTAATGGCCGCTGCTGTGATGGTGATGCCGCGCTCGCGCTCCTGCACCATCCAGTCGGTGACTGCGGTGCCCTCATGCACTTCACCCATGCGGTGAATGCGCCCCGAGTAAAAGAGGATGCGCTCGGATGTCGTTGTTTTGCCTGCGTCAATATGCGCAATAATACCGATATTGCGCGTCTTTTCCATCGGGAAGTCAATGCTCATATCCCTACCCTGCTCCGTTCCTGGCCCTGCTCCGTAGGGACCTGAGTGTCCGGTCCCGATTGCGTTCTTCGCTGCTTCATCTGCCGCTGCGCAAACCCCGTGGCCGCGCATTCCATCCAGATCATTCGATTTGTGTCTATAGCCCCCGCATTTGCGCCGCCAGATATGCCGCACAGCGTGCGTGCACAACCAGACGGCTGGAGGGCAAAACAATGCGGCGGCTAAGCCGCACCGCGTCTTCCATGCTGCGCCCTGCGCCCGAAAAGCACCTGCACCCCTGCGCACGGCGTGGGCAATGGCTCTTCAGGGCGGGCAGCGCGAGCAGGGAGCGGTTTGGCTCAGACGCCGCAGTCATGATTCAAAAAGACAACGGCTGCCGTTCAGCAGCAACGCTCAAGGCGACTGCCGTGCGGCGCACCGCGCAAGCAACAAGCGGCTGCACATGCCAAAGTGCAACCGGGCCTCGGGCCAAAACCAGGGCCTCAGCCACAATACAGCCAGGCGAATGGCCCAGTCGCACGATCTAGTAGCGGAAGTGGGCGAAGGCCTGATTGGCCTCGGCCATCTTGTGTGTCTCTTCGCGCTTCTTGACGGTGGCGCCTTCGTTGCGGGCGGCATCCATAATTTCGCCCGCCAGGCGCTGCGCCATGTCCCGGCCACTATGCTTGCGTGCGTTCTCGATCATCCAGCGCATGGCCAGCGCCGTGCGCCGGCTGGCGCCAATCTCCACCGGAATCTGGTATGTTGCACCACCCACACGGCGGGGCTTCACCTCAACCAGCGGGGTTGCATTCTTGAGGGCTTCTTCGAAGACCTCCAGCGGCGGGCGCTTGGTGCGCTCCTCCACCTGATCGAACGCATCGTAGACAATGCCCGCAGCGAGGCTCTTCTTGCCGCGCTCCATGACATTATTGACAAACTTGGCAACAACTTCGCTGTTATAGCGAGGGTCCGGCGTTACCGGCCGTGTTTCAGCCCGATTTCTGCGCATGAATGTTCACTCTCTTGACGTGCTATGCACTGCTTGTGTTCGTGCCTGTGGGCGACTTAGCGCTTGCCCTTGCCCTTGGTTGCAACGACCTGGCCCGGCTTGGGGCGCTTGGTGCCATATTTGCTGCGGGCACGCTTGCGCTTGTCCACGCCCTGGCTGTCCAGCGCGCCGCGCACAATGTGGTAGCGCACACCGGGCAGGTCCTTGACACGACCGCCGCGCACCAGCACTACGCTGTGCTCCTGCAGATTGTGCCCTTCACCCGGAATGTATGCCGTCACTTCAATGCCGTTCGTCAAGCGCACGCGCGCAACCTTGCGCAGCGCCGAATTCGGCTTCTTGGGGGTCGTGGTGCGCACCTGCGTGCAAACGCCGCGCTTTTGCGGGTTGCCCTTGGCAACGCGAGTCGAACGCCCCGTAATTGTATTCTTGTTAAACCGCAGCGCAGGGGCCTTCTCTTTGCTCGGTTCGCTCTTTCGGCCCTTGCGGACCAACTGATTTATGGTGGGCAAACGATTCCTCCGTTGCGCTCCAGGTGATGCACCTTACGCCCGTGCAGGCGACGCATCACATTGCGAATATACTGGACTAACCAACAACTCTCGTGCTACATCGTGCTCATGCTGTACAAATTGTTATGAAAACCGGCGCGCTGCGCCGGCCGAATCTCGAGCATACAAAGATGACACGCAGGCAGATGCGCCCACGAAGAGTGAGTGTAGCACAGCCCCTCGTGTACGGTCAAATCCCCTGCCAGTAAATCGCGCGACAACAACGCAAGGCACCATCACGTCAAGGTGCGGTTTCCATCATGGCAATGCGCTCACCCCCCAATGTCGTATATGTCTTGAGCAGGTCGGCGGTGAGGCAGGAGTGAATGGGCAGCACGGCCACAAGGTCACCCACGTTGCACGCGGCGAGGTGCGCATCAAAGCTGCGCGTGTTGGCCGCGTGCAGAATGCCGTGCTCCTGCGAGAGCGCGCGCAGATAGACACCTTCCCATGCCGGCCCCCAACCGCTTTCGTCCAGCGCGGCCGCGTGGCCATAATCAGGCGCGCCATCGGCTGGGCGTATAAACTCTTTGGAAAGGTGCACCGCGCCGCCATAGAGAATCAGTTCGCGCCGTGCCGGGTAGACGGCAACAATAGGGCAGGCAACGGCAACCGCAATGTCCTGCTCGCTGCACGCCCCAATTGTGTGCTGCATCCAGTCATAAAACACAAAATTGCCCGGTCGCATCTCATCCACCGCGCCCAGGTCATCCACCACGCTGCAAGTGGGGGTGTCGCCGATGCTCAGTTCCAAACCGGGAAAGCCCGCTGTGGCAAGTGCGGCGCGCAGGCTTTGCAGCGCGCCCAGTGTGTGGGCGTGCAAGGCTGTGAGCGCGGCCTCACCCTGAGCAGCGTAGCTTTGGCCCGTGTGCGTCAGCAGCCCCTGCACGCGCAGATGAGCCTGTGCGCGGGCCGCGCGCAGCACAGCAACGCACGCATCAACATGCTCAACAGGCAGCCCGCTGCGCTGGTACCCCGTATCCACCTCCAGCCAGACATCCACAGGTTGTGAGCACGCCATGCCGAGCGCAGTCACCGCAGCCTCGGAATCGACGAGCAGCCCAAGGCGCACGCGTGCAGCCAGTTCGGCAATCGCAGGCAGTTCGCGCACGTTCACGGGGAAGGCAATGGTTATGTCATCCCACCCCGCATCGGCAAAGTAGCGCGCCATACGCACGGATGAGACCGTAATTGCGCGCACGCCCACAGCGCGGAACCAATCGCCCATGGCGGCGGACTGGTGTGTTTTGAAATGGGGCCGGAAACGGATGCCTTGCCGCTCTGCGCGCGCGGCCATGCGCGCGAGGTTGGCGCGGGCGCGTGTCTCGTCCAGCAGCAGCACAGGTGTCGTAATTTGCATCAAATCCAGCATGGTTAGCAAGCTCCACAGGGGTGGCGTCTTCAGCCGGCAAAAGAAACGGCCCGGCGGCAAGAGCCACCGGGCCGTGTCGTACAACGTGCTGCGGCAAATTACATGCCGAGGCCGAGCGTGATCGAACCGGCGTCGGTCGCAACGTCTACGGCCACACCCAGGCTCGGGTCACCCAGAGCGCGATTTACTGCACCATTGACCACTTCCAGGAGCGGGCCCATGACGGCGGCGCCACCAACGGCGGCTTCGCTGACATTGACCTGCACCATGTTGTCAACAACTGCCAGTGTGCCGGCCAAGCGCACCGGCGCGGTCAGCATGCCACCTGCGGTCGGGGTCAGTTCAATGAATACCTGATTGCCCGCCTCAAACCAGACCTTGATCTCATCCAGAGGCAATGCACCACCGGTGTTTTGCTTGGTGAGGTAGGTCAGGAAGCTGGAGAACTCGGCTTCGGTCCATGTCACGGAACCCATCATGAGTCCAGCCATGCCCATGTCCTGCGCGGCCAGTGCTGTGTCGACATCGGTCGTAATCTCGCGATCCGGCCACGCCATATCGCTCGCAGCCACACAACCTGCAAGGCTCGCGAGGACGATCAGGAGAGCCACCAGTACCAGCCCGAGTCTACGAAACTGCATAGATACCTCCCTTTGGGTTAAAGATTGAATTAGGTGACTGGGAATCTTTGTACAGCAATCGGAATGCAGACGACGATCGGCTACATTACGAAATTGCCTCGTTGAAAGCCCTGCTGCATGCATTGAAGGATACATGCAAGAGAGGCCGTGTCGAGCATAAACCGTGTAGCGCTGATTGCGCAAGGCGCGTATCGCGCCTATGGCACACACAACTGTGGACAACACAAACGAAGATTTCAACACCACCGCTGTCTGATACTCTGCACAACTACTCTGCACAACAGCGCGTTATGACCATTATAGCACGGTCATCTGTATTGGTGCTGCCAATTTGCATAGAGGCGCAATCGCAACTTATATGCACTGACCTTGCTTGCGGCCCCTGCGGACCCGTCTTTGGACGAACACCCATGACAACGTTGCCTACTGCGTGATAAACACGATACCGCACACACAGTCGCGCTGCAGGATGTGCAGCTACTATTTCTCTTCGTTTGGGCTTGGCACAGTATAGCACCACTCGAGACAACGCGCAACTGCCCCATTTACGCACGAACGTGCAATGCCCTGGCACATAGCATTTCCAGACCGCACACAGTTGCCTTGCCGGCGCGCCGCTCTCCTGAAAGCCATAGACAAAAGGGGGCAACTTTCACCACCTACGCCAACCTGACGATTAACCGACTGCCGTTAGCGTAGGCTATTCGTACATCAATAGCAGACTCAGAGCAGAGGTGGCGCGGGTGGCGTCGGCGCAACACCTGCTGCGCGCTGGGCGGCGTCATAACCTTCCAGCACGGCATAAAGCACTTCGTCCAGAAAATGATCAATCCACCGCTCTACGCGGCGATCATCGGCGTCGGGGATGGCAGCTTCACTGCTGCGCACAGCAAGCATAAGCTGGCCGCGAAAGAACTGTACGGCGCGCCCCGTCTCCACCAGGCTAACACCTTCCTGTGAGGCCTCGTAGCCATACTCCCAGCCCAGATGGCGACCATCAACCATCGCGCGCTCGCGCTGCGCCGGTTTGAGCACATAGGCCAGCGCCAGCCCAAAGAGCTGCCGCCCGCGCTGGCGGCGGGCGTCGTTGCCGGTGCTCGCCATGCCGTCGCGCCAGCCCATTGGTTCCCCGGCCGTGCTTTCAAGCGAGGCGCGCACGCGTACCAGCGCTGTCTCCACCACAGCCGCGGCGTTGGGCGGCGCGCTGTGCGCGCTGCGCTCATCCAGAAAACGGCGCAGATCGTCGGCCGAAAAGCGCCGGTGCCCACCTGGCGTGCGAAAGGTGGGCACCTCGCCGCGATCCGCCCACGCGCGCAACGTGGTGAAGTGAATGCCAAGGAAGTCGCTCGCTTCCTTCAGCGTCAGCCAGCGCGGTGCAGCAGGTTGTTGCGCCACAGGACCAGGCCCCTCTTCGGCCGGTGCAGCACCGGCTTCGTCATCCGTCTTTGCCATCGCCAGTCTCATTTCATACGACGGTGGATTCTTGCAGTGAAAGTGGCTTGCGCCGCGCAGCTGCGGCGCGCCCTACAGTGTCGACACCGGATCGATGTCCACGCGCCAGCCGTGGGGAAAGTCGAGCCGGCGCACAATCGCCGCCGGGTCATCTGCAAGGAGCAGAATCTGCCAGCGATAGTAACCGCGGCTGCGCGCAAAGAAGGCAGGCGCGGGGCCAAAGATGCGCGCATCTTCCTCCAGCCCCAGCGCCCGAAGCAGGGCAAGCAGTTCGGCTGCCAGCCGCTTTGGCTCGGTGCGCGCTTTCTGGGGATTCTTCTCCCAGAAGACCAGCCGCGCCATGCGCCGCAGCGGGGGATAGCCCTGGTCGCGCCGGAAGCTCATTTCGCGTTTGTAAAAGGCGTGATAATCGTGCTGCGCCGCCGCCTGAATGGCATAGTGCTCCGGCGTATAGCTCTGAATCACCACACGGCCGCCGCGACGACTGCGCCCCGCGCGCCCGGCCACCTGTGTCAGCAGTTGGAAGGCGCGCTCGCCGGCGCGAAAATCGGGCAGGTGCAAGCCCACATCGGCGGCCACCACGCCCACCAGCGTCACCAGTGGCAGGTCCAGCCCCTTGGCAATCATCTGCGTGCCCACCAGCACATCGGCCTCATGGGCAGCAAAGCGTTGCAAAATGGCCTCATGGCTGCCGCGCGCGCTGGTGGTGTCGGCATCCCAGCGCAGGAGGCGTGCGCCTGGAACAAGCTCGCGCACGCGCCGCTCAATCTGCTCGGTGCCGCTGCCAAAGTAGCGGATGCGTGCGCTTTGGCACGAGGGGCAGTGTGCGGGAATGGGCGTGCGCGTGTTGCAGCGATGGCAGATGAGCTGGCTCACGCCCTCATGGTAGATCAACGGGCTTTCGCAATTGGGGCACTGCGCCACATAGCCGCAATCGCGACAGATGACAAAGGTGCTTGTGCCGCGCCGATTGAGAAAGAAGATGGCCTGCTCGCCCGCATCCAACGTGGCGCGCAGTTCATTCTGCAGGCTGCGGCTAAAGATGCTGCGGTTGCCTGCGCGCAACTCCTGGCGCATGTCCACCAGTTCCACGGGGGGCATGCCGCCATAGGCCGTCACCTCGGCAACCGTGCCCGCAAGTGCTGCGGGCGCATGGCCCACCACGCGCTGCGGCAGGCTGATGAGCGTTGCACCGCCGCGCATGGCCTCTGCATAGGCTTCCAGGCTGGGTGTGGCGCTGCCCATGATCAGCACGCAACCGCTAATTTCGGAGAGTCGCCGGGCCACAGTGCGCGCGTCATAGAAGACAGCGCGGCTGCCCCACTCCTCGGCATCCTGCTTGTACGATGATTCGTGCTCCTCGTCAATTACAATCAACCCCAGGTTGGGCATGGGCGCAAAGAGCGCGCTGCGCGGGCCAACAACAATGTCAAAATCGCCTGCGCGCAGCGCGCGCCACACGTCGTAGCGCTCACCCGTATTGAGCGCCGAATGAATGACAGTGACGCGCCCGGGAAAGCGCCCTGCAAAGCGCGCCACCGTTTGTGGGGCCAGCGCAATCTCGGGGATGAGCACAATGGCCTGTTTGCCGCGCGCCAGCGTCTCCTCAATGGCGCGCAAATAGATTTCGGTCTTGCCTGATCCCGTAACGCCGTGCAAAAGGAAGCGGCGCGACGCGGCTTCTGTGCTGGCTTGTGCGCCAAAGGCAAGATCGTGAAGCATCTCCCACGCCGCGGCCTGCTCCCCTGTGAGCAACGGCGCAAAGGTGCGTCGGTAGTCGCGCCCCTCCAGCGGATCGCGAAAGCGCACGCGCTCGGTGACGGTGACAAGGTCCCACAGCTCCAAATCGCGCAACAGGGCAGCGGCATTGGCCGGGCGCTCGTCGCCCCACAGCGCGTAGAGTTCATCGCGCCAGAGCGGGTGACCCGCCTCAGCCAGGATGGCCAGCGGCCGCCGGTAGCGCGCCGTGCCGCGCGCGGCATCCAGCGCCGCGGTGAGCGCCTGGTGCGATGCGGACGCCCTGTAGCTCTCAGCCTCTACATGCAGCAAACCCTGCGCCACAAGACGCTGCAAAGGCAGCCGCGAGGTGAGCGCGCACGCTGTGCGCAACTCTTTTTCGTCAACGGCAATCCCCTCATGATCGAGGAACCATTGCAGAATGCGCGCTTCAGGTGTCGTGCGACCAGCCTCGGCCAGCGCGGCTGCAATCGCGGCCGGTGTGGCAACAAGATCAATCTGCGGCACACGCTTGGCGCGCACACCCAGGCGATCGGGCGCGCTTTGCAGCAGGCGCGGCGGCAGCAGCAGGCGCACGGCCTCGGCAATCGGCGCGACATAGGTAAAGGCTATCCACGCCGCAAGACGCATTTGGGCGGTCGTCAATACCGGTTCAGCGCGCGCAAGGCGCAGCACGGCCTTGGTACGCACCTCTGTCGCGGCGATCAGCGCAACGACAATCCCCTGGATGGTGCGCCCATGGAAGGGCACCCACACAAGGTGGCCGGGCTCCACCTGCCCCTCCAGTTGGCGCGGCAGGTGATAGGTGAAGGTCTGATAGGGAGGCTCGGGCGGCGTCACATCGGCGGCAGGCGACTCGCCCTCTGGTATATCCGCCGCCAAGTCATCGCCCGCGGGCACACCCTCTGCACGCTCGGCGGCATCCACTGCCGATGCGTCCATGCGCGCGCGGGCAAACGGGCCGCGCACCGGCACGTTGACAACGACTTCGACGAATTCCATGTGTGCGTGCTCGGGCTGAATCAGGTTGCTCAGGCTGCGCACTACGGGCGCAACTTGAAGCAAAAGAACGGGCGGGCAAGTTCAACGAATGGGCAGGAGATCAAGCGTTACTCGCGCGTGCCGTAAATCGATTCCTGGGCAAAGGCCAGGCCAAAGGCAAGCAGCGCCGGTACCAGTTCCAGCAGCCACGAGCTGTTGAGAGAGATTCCAAACATCCAGAAGAGCCCCGACAGCAGCCCAAAGATCAGTGCGCCGCCCAACATGCCCATAATCGGCAGGATCAAACCGCGCAGGCTGTACTTGCGGTCAATAAAGCCAACGCCGTGCGCAAGATAGCGCTGCAGGTTGACAAGGCCGCCAACCGCCCCGCCCAGCGCACCGGCATAGATGGCGAGCAGCGCCGGCACCACATTGCTGGCGGCCCAGCCCTCTGCCGCCCAGCCCATGGCGCTGCTTATGCGTTCGCCCAGACCATTGCCAAAGATGAGCGCCGCAGCCACAATCATGCTGCACAGCACAGCCCACGCCAGCAAATAGCGCACCAATTGTTTGCGATACAGTCCTGCCCACTGCAGCGTTTGGTGCGAGCGATCCACAATCGCACGCACCTGCGAGAGATAATAATCCACCTCGGCGGAACGCTGCGGGTCGGCGGCAAAGATTGTCTGCGCCTTATCGAGGAGATGGCGTGCGCGGCGCGCCGACTCGTGGCCGGCAGGCAGCACGCGCGCCATCTCCTCGGAGAGGGCCAGAATCTCGCGCTCCATTTCGTGCGTATCCCACGGCGTGCTGCGCGGCAGCAGCGCGGCGTAGCGGGCATTGCGCGGCCCCACAGCCATGGATCCCGTGACGGTGCCGCCGTTAATCACAGCAGGGTTCCGGCGCACGGGCCCCAACCCGGGCAGGTCATCGTCAACGTTGTACTGATCGGCGTGGGTGCCTGTGCTGCGCGGCGCGCTTGCACCCTGTGGTGCAGCAGCGCGTGCCGCATTCTCTCTGCGATTGGCGCTGCCCGGATAGCGCTGCTCCACCGCCGTTAATTTGCGCCCACTTTCGCCCGTTGGCGGGGCAGATGCGGGCTGATACGCCGACGCATAGGCTGACGTAGAGCCAGATGCAACAGGTGGCATGGTTGCGTCGGTTTCAGTGGGCGCAGGGCGAGCCGACAGACGGTTGGGTGCTTTGGGTGCAGGCGCGGTAGGCGCAGGCGCGGCCGACGCGAAGTCCGCCGGGGCCAGCGCCTCGGGGCTGTAGGGGTCTGTCGATGCAATAGGAAATGCACCGGCGTAGCCGCTGCCCTGCGCAGCAGTGGAACCCGTTTGCGCGTGGGGCGGGCCTGACCGCTGCGTTGTACGCGCAACCACACTGGGCGGCGGGCGAAAAGGCGCAGGTGGGATGGGCGCGTCGTCTGTGCTGCCGGCTGCGTTGTCGCGCGCAAAGGGGCTGGGATTCTGGCGCGTGCCGGTGGCATTGGTTTCATCGGTGTGGGCATTGCGCGCCTCAGGCGGCAGTTCGCCCGTGCCGCCCCGTATGCCATTGGAGAGCACAAAGCCGTTGGATGGCGGCGCAGGCTCGACGGCTGGGCTGTCCGCGTGTCTGTCCGCGTCTCTGTCCGCGTGGTTGTCGGCGGCCGGCAGCGCGCCATGTGCGTGGTTTGCGCCAACAATACCCTCGCCCTGCGTGGGTGNNGGTGCGTGAATCACGCCATTGGCGCCCTTCGCAGGCAGCGGCTTTGGCGCGCGGCGCGGTGCGCCACTTGCACCACTGCCATTCACCGCACTGCCATTGCTCGCCGCAACCTGCGCGCTGCTCGTGTCGGCAGCGGTTGCTCCATACACTGCCTGCGCGTCGGCAGGTTGCGCAGGCGGGGGCTCATCCTGAATCCACTCGGCGCGCGCCAACGGCGGCGCCTGCCTGAAGAACGCCCCCTGATCACCGGCGGACGCATCCACCGCGCCCACCATCATCTCATCCAGCAGCATTTCGGCGCGCCAGCGCAGCAGATCGGCGGACTCACCCACAAAGGCGGCTGCGCCTGTGTCCTGCGTGGATACGGAGAGTGGGGCAGGCTGGTCGGCAGGCGCGTCAAAACCCGCAGGCGGCCAAAGGCCTGCGCTCTCACTGTTCGCTGCCGCGCCAGTCGCGAAGGGAGCTTCGGGCTGCGTCGCGTGCGCCTGCTGAGAGTTCACATTGCCGGTATCAGGCAGAGAATCCACCGACGCGTCGGCGGCGGCCTCATAGAGGGCGGCCGTCTCCTCTTCAGGGTTGGCGCTCCCGGGCAACGGCTCCTCAAGCATGGGTCCTCCGGGTGCGTGTGCAGCAGGCGACAGCGAACAATTCGGTTGGCGGCAAACACGCAAGACAATCTGTCATTATGCCAATTGTACCAGCAATGAAAAACGCTTGCCAATCCATTTGCGGTTGCAGTATATACAGTCTCTGCACGCGGGCGTGTGCTGGCAGGCGCGAGAATGATTCACTGCGCAAAGAATGACATGCGTCGGGGATGCTACGCAACGGCCCGCGAACAGCCTTGCTGCGCGGCTGCCCTCCATTTGACAGAAAAGACCCATGCGCGCTAACATACCCCTTCGTCTGTCAGTGGATTTGGCGCTCTGTAATGGCGCTTTGCAGGTTGCTGAAAACCGCCTGCGGAGACGCTCGACAAGCGCCTGATAGCAGGGCTGATGGTACGGCAGAATCAACGAATCACCCGGCGCGATACACCGGTTTCGAAGGAGATAAAAGATGTCCACCAAGCGTACATGGCAGCCCAAGGTTCGCAAGCGGCTGCGCACACATGGTTTCCGCTCGCGTATGGCCACGCCCACCGGGCGTAATGTGCTGCGCCGCCGGCGCACACGCGGCCGCGCCGCACTCACAGTGAAACTGACAACGCGCAAGATGGCCTAGCGCGCGGGCTGTGTACACTGCTGCCGCGCACGCGCCCCATACGCGTGGGACCATTGCGCGCATGCCTGTCGCGCGCCCTGCGCGTTCGTGCAGGGCAGTGCAAAGCCGCCCGTGAAGCGCCGCTACAGCATTAAGCGCAACGCGCGCTTTCAGGAGATTCGGCGCAAGGCACGTGGCTACAGCAGCGATCTATTGGTATTGGCCGCGCTGCCCAATGGCCTTGCGCACAGCCGCTTCGGCTTTTCCGTAAGTACACGCGTAGGTGGCGCAGTTGAGCGCAACCTGATCAAGCGGCGGCTGCGCGAAGCCATGCGCTTGCGCATGGCCAACATCAAGCCGGGGTGGGATATTGTGCTGATTGCACGTCGCCCCATTGGCAAGGCTGACTACTGGACGATGGACGCGACCTGCGCCCGCCTGCTTGGGCGGGCGCATTTGCTCATTGAGCCGCTGCGCACCGAAGCTGCTCGCACCGACGACGCACACACGGAGACGCCGCCGACAGGCAGCCACTCCGGCAGTGCGCCGAGTGGCAATGCCCAGGCGGGCCGCGCACCACAGTAAGCGGCGCGTTTCCGGCACACGTTGCACTGCCTGTACAATTGCATCTGCATAATTGCAACTGGGCAAATGCACCTGGACAGTTGCAGGGATTGTGCGGCAGCGGCGCGCTGAACGCCCACGCACCACCGCCGCCCGTGCATTTGTGAATGGCCCGTGACTCTTATGATCAAGGATTTGTTCGAGCGTCTGCTGCTTACGCTCATCACCGGCTACCAACGCTACATCTCGCCGCTCCTGGGCAGCAACTGTCGCTATTACCCAACCTGCTCGCACTACACCTACGAAGCAGTAGAGCGGTATGGCCCCTGGCGCGGAATATGGATGGGCATGCGCCGCATTGCACGATGCCATCCCTGGGCCAAAGGCGGATTTGACCCCGTCCCCTAGCCTGCTTCCCCCGCGTGTGCGCTGCAACCGCCTCGCGAACGATGAACAGTTTATGAGCACGCCGGCCGCAACTGCTGCGGCCCCTGTAACGCACCGTCAGCGCTTTTTGCGCGGCGCCTACAGGCCCCATCCTGGGGTGGCTGCACCTGCGTCCAAAGGAGCACCTCGTCCGTGACACGGTCTGCAAGAACTTCCCGCCTGATTATTCTCCTGCTGCTTATCCTCGCTGCGTTCATGCTCAGCGGCTGCGGTGTGCCCATGAGTGGCGCCGACGTCACCAACACCGCCCCCTCGGGGCTCTGGCAGCAACTGGTTGTGTGGCCGCTGGCCAAGACGCTCATCTGGCTCAACGGCGTTCTTGAGAATGCCAGTATCCCCTACAGTTGGGGCTTCACAATCATTCTCTTCACCTTCCTCATCAAGGTTGTCACCTTTCCCCTTACCTATACACAACTAAAGGGTATGCAGGCGCAGCGCGCCATCCAACCGCGCATGCAGGAGATTCAGAAGAAATACGCCAATGACAAGAATCGCCTCGCCCAGGAGCAGATGAAGCTCTACAACGAGGCCGGCGTCAACCCGCTCAGCGGATGTCTGCCCTTGATCATCCAGATGCCGATTCTCTTCGGCCTCTATGCGGCGCTGGTGGCGATTGGCCCCAATCTTGAGGGGGCACGCTTCTTCTGGATTCCCGATCTCTCGTTTCCTTCGCGCACGCAGGGGATGAGCTGGATTACGGAGAACTTCACGGCGGGAAACTACGCGTTCCTTGCCGCCTACCTGGTGCTGCCCATCCTGCTCATGGTCTCCCAGTTTGCCATGCAGAAGTGGATGAACCCCACGCCCGTCTCCAACGATGCCACGGGCAAGACAACGCAGCAAGTCACGCTGGTGATGACCTTCATGTTCGGCTTCTTCACGCTGCAGGTGCCCGCCGGCCTCACGCTCTATTGGGTCACCAGCAATCTGCTGCAAATGGCGCAGCAGTGGTACATGATGCGCAATACCAACATGTATGCCACGCCGGCTGTGATTGACGGCAAAGCCGAAGTCAAATCCAGCGAAACAACCGCAGTTGCCACCAAAAAGAGTGCGCCTGCCGTTGCCAAACCTACCACGGTGAAATCGACCGCATCCAAGGGGGGTGGCAGCAGCAGCGCCAAAGGCAAGGGGAGCAAGTGATGAGCACAAATCCCGCAGGCACACAGGGCGCGCATGAGTTCAGCGGCAAGACAGTGGAAGAAGCCACCGCCGAAGGGCTGCGCGTGATGGGGCTGCGCGCCGAAGAAGCCTCGGTTGAAATTGTGCATCGCGGCAGCCGCGGCCTCTTTGGCATTGGCAGCGAGTCGGCCGTCGTGCGCATTCGCCGCGCCAGTGAGAGCGCCGCACCCGCACCGGTTGCGCCGGCGCCCGCTGCTCCAGCAGCACCCGCTGCACAAATACCGTCAGCACCCGCGCCCGTGGCGCCTGTCGTGCAGAATCCGGCGCCCGCGCCGAAGCCCGCCCTAACGCCCGCTGCCCCTGTCGAGAGTGCGGCCGCAGCCGCAGCAACAAGCGATGAAGTGGACGCGCTGCCGCCCGGCCCCGAGCGCGACGAGCAGGTTGCCGCGCTGGCTGGTGATATGCTCCTGCAGATCATCACCCTCATGGGCTTTGAGGCGCGCGTCGATACCCAGTGGCGCGACGCCGATGCAATTACCGATGACCGCCATCTCCTGCTCAGCGCCCACGGGCGCGACCTGAGCGCCCTGATTGGCCGCCGTGGCGAAACACTGGAGAATCTCCAGTACCTGCTCCGCCTTATGGTCAACCAGAAGATGCACCGCTGGCTCAACATTGTGGTGGATGTGGAGGAATTCCGCGCCAAGCGTGTGGATCACCTCACCCGCCTTGCCCAGCGCATGGCCGACCAGGTGGCCGAGACACAGCGCTCCTTTGCGCTTGAGCCCATGCCGCCCAACGAGCGCCGCATTGTGCATCTGGCCCTGCGCGACAGCGAAACGGTCTTCACCGAATCCACAGGCGAGGGCGAGCGCCGCAAGGTGACAATTTTCCCCAGGCACTAGCCCGTGCATGGCATGCACTGCATGTCACAGGTCGCGTGATCAGAAGCCCCGCTGCCACACAGGGAGCGGGGCTTTGCTTTCCAACCCACACGCAGCCACATGCCTTGCTCCGGGTGATTCTTTGACCACCGATCGCCCCGATGCTAAAATCTGCGGGGCAACATTTTGCCTGCCGCGCCGGCATCCACCCAGCACATCCCCAAGCAAAGCAGCCCATGGACAATCCTGCGCCCAGCGCAAACCCAAGCTCAACCACAAGCCCGGCAACTGGTCCCTCGGGAACCACGCCTGACCTGCTGCTTGTCGGCCATGTCACGCGCGATCTGGTTGGCGAAACGCCCGCACAAGGCCATCGCCTGGGCGGGACAGTCAGTTTCGCCGCCGTGACGGCGCTGCGCATGCGCCGTCGCCCCACTATCATCACACGCGCGCAAGCTGTGGCCGACCTGGCCGAATTGCCCGCAGAGGTGGAGCGCATTGTTCTGCCCAGCGACGTGACCACAACCTTCGCCAACGTCTACATGCCTGGCGGGCGCGTGCAGCATGTCTACACACCCGCCGCACCCATTACTGCCGCCGATGTGCCGTCTGCGTGTCACAACGCGCGCATTGTGCTGCTGGGTCCGCTCGTCAATGAAATTGGCCCGGATATTGCCCCGCTCTTTGGCGACAACACGCTTGTCGCCGCCGTGCCCCAGGGCTGGATGCGGCGCTGGGATGGCACAGGCCGCGTCTTTGCCAAACCGTGGGACAACTACGCGCAAATCCTCCCCTTTGTGGATGTGCTCGTCGCCTCCATGGAGGACATTGACCATGACCTGAATCGCCTCATCCCGTTCTTCAACCACGTGTCGCTCATTGTCATGACCGAGTACCGCGACGGCAGCACTATCTATCAGAAGCGCGCGGATGGACGGCTTGCAATCACACGCGTTGCCCCCCGCCCTGCTTCCGAAGTGGACCCAACCGGCGCGGGCGATATCTTTGCAACGGCCTTCTGCGTTCGCCTGCAGGAGACGGGCAACCCCATTGAATCCGCCCGCTTTGCCAACGTGACGGCATCCTACGGCGTGGAGCATCTGGGCATTCTGGGCGTGCCCATGCGCGAAACCGTGCTGGCCTACATGGAAAAGTATCCGTTCGAGCCGGTGTCGCTGCGCGAGGAGCTGCTTTTTTCCACGCCATGACGACGCCCCCAAGCAGCATTCTCCATAGCGAACGCACAGCCGCCCTCTCCGGCGATGCAAGCCCTGCCCACCAGCGCGCCCGCATTGTGGCGGTTGCCAATCAGAAGGGCGGCGTTGCCAAAACCACCACCGTGGTCAACCTGGGCGCCTATCTGGCTGCCGCAGGACGGCGCGTGCTGGTTGTGGATTTGGACGCACAGGCCAACGCCACCACGTCGTTGGGCGTCAACCCGCGCAATGCCACGCCCAGCACCTACGATGTACTGGTGGATGATCGCCCCACTGCTGAGGCCATTTGCACGACCGCCCTGCCGGGCCTCGATCTGCTGCCCGCCGCGCCCGACCTGGCCGGGGCCGAGGTGGAGATCACGCAGATTATGGCGCGCGAGCGGCTGCTTGCCCGCGCGCTGGCGCAGGTGGCCGACCGCTATGACTACATTCTGATTGACGACCCGCCCAGTCTTGGCCTGCTGACTGTGAATGGCCTGACCGCGGCCACCGACGGCCTTGTCATTCCCGTGCAATGCGAGTATCTGGCTTTGGAGGGGTTGAGCCAGCTTCTGCGCACCGTGCAGCAGGTGCGCGATGTACTGAACAGCAAGCTGCATGTGCTGGGTGTCGTCCTCACCATGTACGACAGCCGCACCAACCTCGGCCAGCAGGTCGTCCAGGAAGTACGCAACTTCTTTCCCAAAGAGTGCTTCAAGACGATTATTCCGCGCAACGTGCGCCTGAGCGAAGCGCCCAGTTATGGGCAGACAATTGCCAGCTATGCCCCTGCCAGCTCGGGCGCATTGGCCTACCAAGCGCTCGCCGCCGAGTTTATGCAGCGGCTGGAAGCGACAACGCCTAACGCGCCGCCGGTGTAGATCGGGCATCCAGGCGCGACCTGCATTTTGCCCGATTCACCCGAACAGCCGGAATCACCATGCACACCTTGCATTTGCGAATGGCCAACCATGACTGAAGCACCAAAACGACGCAGCGGTCTTGGCCGCGGGCTGGGCGCGCTGATCCTCAACACCGAGGCAGGCGAAGCAGGGATTGACACAGCAGGCAGCGGTGAGCAGAGCGCGGCCGCAACCGGCGTGCGCGAGGTGCCGCTGGCCTCCATTTCACCCAACCCGCGCCAGCCGCGTACACGCTTTGATGAGGCGGCGCTGGACGAGCTGGCCGCCTCCATTCGCACCCACGGCCTCATTCAGCCGCTCGTGCTAACGACCAATCAGCAGCGGCCCGACCTCTACTGGCTGGTGGCTGGCGAGCGCCGCTGGCGCGCGTCCCAGCGCGCCGGCCTGCAGAGCGTGCCCGCGATTGTGCGCGATGCCACGCCGCAGGAGTTGGTGGAACTCGCGCTGATTGAGAATCTCCAGCGCGCCGACCTCAACCCCCTTGAAGAAGCCCATGCCTACGCCGCGCTGCTGGACGAGTTCGGTTTGACGCAGGCCGAGGTGGCCGATCGCGTCGGGCGCAGCCGCTCGGCTGTGGCCAACACCGTGCGCCTGCTTAACCTGCCGGAGAACGTGCAGGCCGCGCTTGTGGAAGGGCGGCTGACGGCAGGCCATGCGCGCGCCCTGCTCGCCCTGCCCGATGCCGAAACAATGGAGACTGCGCGCATACAAATTGAGGCGCGCACCCTCAACGTGCGCCAGACTGAAATGCTCGTCAAGCGCCTGCTGGACGAAGCCGCCGCGGCCGCAGCACGCGCCGCCGCGCCCCCTCCAGCAGCAGGCTCCCCGCAGGAGGCGGCCCAGGTTGCATTTATGGAGGAGCGTCTGCGCGCGGCGCTGGGCACGCGTGTCTCACTCAACCGCAATGCCAACGGTGCGGGCAAGCTTGTTGTCCACTTCTACACCAACGAAGACCTGGAGGCCATTTTCCAGCGCATTGCCGGTGAGGATTCAGAAGCACCTGACGGCGCTGCTGCCTCCGCTTTCCCAGCCCGTTAGCCTGTCGCATTCTCGCATGGATGAATTCTTCGGCCGCCTGCACACCAGCCCGGGCTCCAGCCCGCGGGCGGCCGCGCCCTATGCCATTGGCCCCCAATCGCAGGGGTGGGCCCTTTTGGGCGCAAGCCGCAATGCAGCACCCCGCTTCCTGGCGGCCCTGCGCGGGCTGTCCCCTGCCCCCAGCGGGGCCGTGCGCGCCTGGCCCAGCGCGCTGCACAGCCACAACGCGCGCCTTGCGCGCGACTTTGCCCACCAGCACGCCCTCGCCTTTGCTTCAGTCGAGCTTGAGGTCATTCTCGCCCGTCCCGAAGTCCACTGCGTCTATGTGGCCAATCACCCGCGCCACCATGCCGCCAGCGTGGAAGCGGCGCTGCGTGCAGGCAAGCATGTGCTGTGCGAACCGCCCCTTGCGCTGCATGTGGATGAGGCCCAGGCGCTTGAGCAACTGGCCGCGCATAGGGGCCGCATTCTGGGGCTCAACTATCAGCAGCGCTTCGATCCCGCGCTGCTCTTGTTGCGCCATTGGCTGAGCGAGCACGCGTTGGGCGATCTTGTCGGTGGCGCCGTGCGCAACACCACCCTTCTCGCCGCATCACAACAGGGGTGGCGCGTTGACGCGGCCTGGGGCGGCGTGGTCCTCGACCGCACACTGCGCAGCGTGGATGCTATCCGCTTCATGACCAACGAAACGGTGCGCGCACAGGGAGCGGCAGCCGGGCCACGCGCCCTGGGAGCAGCCGCAGCCAGTGCGCCCGGCGCTGCCGCCATCGAGGCCCTGCATGGGCTGCTGGCGCTGCCCCGCACCGGCGCCATCTTCAACACGTTCGACGCCTACCTGGCCCCTCACATCCTGCCCCGTATTGAAGTCTATGGATCCACGGGTGCGGCGGCGCTCATGCCCTGGCGCAGCGAAAGCAGCAGCGCCCTCTTTTTTGACCGCCACGGCGAGCAGCTCTCGGCAGCAGGTGAAACACCCGCCGCCGACTTGTGGAGCGCAAGCATCAGCGCATTCGTTGCTGCCGTGGAAAGCAACGGCGCGCCCCCCATCGCCGCGGCTGAGGATATCGCCAATCTACGCGTCTGCCGCGCGCTGCTCGCGCAGGCGGGCGGGCCCGCGCCCGTATAGGCAACGTTGCAGAAGCAAGGCCTCCAAGAGCGCACGCCATGCTTCAAGAACAAGTGCGGCCCGCGCAGGTGGGTTGATTGGTGCATACCAAGTTTTGTGCTAGGATAGGCCACAGAGCGTACAGGGTATGTACAACTATCTTCAAGAGTTCTAGGCCAGTCATTCATACTGCGAGTCATGCCTGTGAATACAAACATTCGCCTGAGCGATTACGCCACCACACCGCTGTACAACATCAAGGCGGTTGTGCAGGCCACGGGCATTAGCCCGAGCACCCTGCGCGCCTGGGAACGGCGCTATCACATGTGCAGCCCGCAGCGCTCTGAAAGCGGCTATCGGCTCTACTCCGATCGCGACGTCGCCATTATTCGCTGGCTCAAATCGCAGGTGGATGCCGGCATGGCCATCAGCCAGGCGGTGGCATGGCTGGACAGCCTTGACACAGAGAACACGCCGCTGGAGCAGAAGGTGCTGCCCGCGAGTGGCCCGCAGGGAAATCAGGCCAGGGATACGGCGCCCGGGCGCGACGAAGTGCGCAACTTTGGCGCGCTCAGTGCAAACCTGACACAGGCGCTCATTCACTTTGACGAGATCGGCGCCGACCGCATCCTTGCCGAAGCGTTTGCCATGTATCCGCTTGAACAGGTGGGCGAGCAGTTGGTGGCCCCCGTTTTGGTTGAGATTGGCGAACAGTGGCACCGCAGCGAGCTTTCGGTCACACGCGAGCATTTTGCCACCAACTATCTGCTGCATCGCCTCACGGCATTGCTGCGCACAGTGCCCAACCTGGGCAGCGGCCCCATGCTGTGGATTGGCTGCGCCCCGGGCGAACTCCACGAAGGCGGCGCCGTTCTGCTGGCCCTCTACCTGCGCCGCGCCGGCTACCGCATTCACTATCTGGGGCAGAATTTGCCCGTGGATGACTTTGTCGGTGAGGTGCGCCGCCGCCGCCCCGCCATGGTGCTGCTGAGCGCCAGCACAGCCGAGGCGCTGCCGGGCTTGCGGCGCATGGCCGAGGAACTGGCCATGCTGGACGCGCCCCATCCCCTGATTGGCTACGGCGGGCGCATCTTTATTCGCCATCCCGAACTGCGCGAGCAGATTCCAGGCATTTACGTGGGCGATTCGGCGCAGGACGCCGTCGACACGCTGCGCAGCGTTCTTGCCAACCCGCAAAGCAACGGGAACAACAGTCACTCGCACACAGCCGGCGCGGGCAACCATGAGTGAGCATGAAGCTGAGGCACTTGCAGATGAGTTGCGCGCGGTCTGCGCGCTGCTTGAAGATGCTCTGAATGAACTCTACGCACCGCTGAGCGACCTTGCGCGCGCCAATTTGCGCGCCAGCGAGCCTCCTGTGCGCGCGCTTGCTGTGCTGGCCACCGGCGTGCGCGACAACGAGGAGGCAGCGTTGCGCGAACGGCGCATTCTGCTGGCGGCAGCGCTCGAGATGCTTGCCGTTGCCCTGCAGATTCACGGCCTGCTACTTGGCGCGGCAGTGGCCGGCGCCTCCAGCATAACGGCCCATGGCGCGGCCACCCCACAGAGTGATACACAGAGCGATAAACAGTCCGTAACGCACGAATTGGATCGCTCGCTCGCGGGCAGTACCATTCTCACGGGGGACTACTGCTTTAGCCGCGCCGCCGTGCTGGCGGCGCAAACCAACAGTGCTACCGTTGTAAGCATCTTTTCCCAGGCGCTCAAGAACGTGAGCGAAGCGCGCTTGCGCAGCTTATTTGGCAGCGCAGCTGCCACAGGCGCGAGCTACACGCAGGCAGGCGCAGATCAGGAGAGCGTTGAATTGGTGCGGGCGGGCGTGCGCGGGGCCGCGCACATGGCCGCACTTGCACCCGCGCAGGAGCAGAGCGCACGCCTGCTGGCCGAGACACTGGCGACGGGCGGTGCGCTGCCTGGCACAGCCGTCACAGATCCGGCGCTCACAGCGCAACAGTATGCGCGCTGGCAGGCGGCCTGGCGCATTGCGACAGAAGGGTTGCATCATACTGCCCCATAAATGCCACATCTTGCAGGTGCGCGGCATTGTTCGTGGCGGTGGTGCAAAACGCCACATCATCCATACGCGCGGGATGCACAGTGCAATGCGGAGGGCTTTTAGCCCTCCGCATTCATATTTCCGCCCGTAACGCACACGCGTACGCGCAGGGCCAAGCCCTGCAGCCGGCGGTTACACGCGAATATAATAGAAGCATGAACCTTTTCAACTCTAACAAAATTCCAATACTTGGATAATGTGATGTTAACTGTAATGCTTCATACTCATTTGCATGCAGCGGCCCGTTGTGCGCAAGAGCGGCGTTGGGGTTATTATGCTGCGTCCAATGGGGCGAGACCCAATTGTGAGTCAGCATCCAAATTTTAATGTACTTATAATGAAAAGGTCTGGACAAACTTGTAAAAGTATGGTTTAATAATTGCACAATGTTTGTTAAGCACCGCACGCCCGTTAATAGAACGAAATCATCGGAACCGCACGCATTGGTGGACAGCATTTGATACCTGCGCAGCGCCGCAAACGGAAAGCCCCGGATGATGGGTGCATCCGGAGCACAGAGCGAGAAGCCAGAGAGGCAATGCAGCAATGAATACGACAAGCCGCGAAGCAAATCGGGAATACAGCCGAGATACAGGCCGCGACCAGCAGGGTAGCGTTTTTACACGCATCTCCATGTTTCCTGCGGATGAGGGGCAGCCTTCGTTTACCGATAATCTGACGACAAACCTGACGCAGGCATTGACGGCGCTGCGCGCAGAGGATCCCGGCTTTAACAAGGTAATCGCCACGCGCAAGAGCGAGCGCGGCGACGTGGTTGCCACAGCCGACGAGATGGCATCAAAGATGTACGTACTGATGAGCGGACGCGTAAATCTTGTGTGCGCCAATGCCGAAGGGCGCCGCCTTGTCATTGCCACGCTCGAACCCGGCGCCATCTTTGGAGAGGGCGCTCTGACCACAACCAGTGATCCCAATGTTTTTGCCGAGGCCGCCGACAGCAGCACGCTCTGGGTTGTCCCTGCAAGTGAAGCCCGCAACCTGACCATGCAATATCCCATCATCAGTTGGGGGCTGCTGCAAACCTATGGGCGTCGCCTTGTGCAGGTGGAGAACAGCCTGGAGGACGTGGCCTACAAGAAGCTGCCCGAGCGCCTGGCCGACTTGCTGGTGCAGTTGAGCAGCGAAAGCAGCGACAAAAACAGCACAGGCGATGTCATCAAAGGCATCAGCCATCAGGCGCTGGCCGACTATCTGGGCACCTACCGCGAGACCGTGAGCGCCATTCTGCGCGATTTCAAGCGACAGGGACTGGTGGAACTCGGCTACCGCCGCATTACGCTGCTGGACATGGAAGAATTGAAGATTATGGCAGGGATTTGGGAGTACTAAAGCGGGTCTGCCACAAGTTTCGCCTTAAGGCTGCGCACAGAACGCCTGGTTCACCAACAGTACACATACGCTTCGCAATTGCAGCGCCGGCCCCTCACAGAGAGGGGCTGGCGCTTCTCCAGCGCCGGTGATCAAGCCGGCCGGCCCCCTGTTTGGGCGTGCGTGCGCAGGTGACACAGACCGTGTACACTTTGTATACAATCCGCACAGATTCAGACTGACAAGAGATCAATCTGACGGTTGACGTACACAGGTCTTGTGACTATAATGGAGAGCAGTTGCGCGCCCGCGCTCGACACAGCGATCCCCATTCCATCGAATCACCGTTCGTCAAGCCTGCCGGAAATTCCAACGAGGCTTTTGGGCCTGATCTTCCCTGCTGAGCGCGCTCCGCGCGACAACAGAGAACGGCAGCGTTCCCACTTGTAATGCATTGACAACAGCGCCGCATCCACCTGAACGGGGAATTGGGGCCGGCAACGGGTGCGAAGGCACCTTCGTTGAGTGAGCACGCATATCGCTTGCATGAGAGACTATTTGCATTCTGCCTGCCGCCCTCCACACACCACGCCGGAGCACCCCACGCCGGAATGACACTGCGGCCAGCCCAGTTTCCACAACGTATCTGCCACACACAACGCGCATACCCACACGTACAAGGTTATCCACATAGTGCGCCTGCCGGCAACGATGGCCTGCCTACACACCCGCCAGGCGAAACGATGTTTTCTAGCCTTTGTCCAACTCCATTACTGATCCTTGCTGCCGTGCATCCTTGCTTCCATTCGTTGTGAATTGCACAGAGCAACGCCCTGGCGTACGTACGCGCCAAGGCGTACTGTACTGCGCTCGCGTCACCTTTTGCGGGGGTGGCCCGTGTGCATTGGAGAGCGCAACACGTGCGCGCAGAGATGTTGTCATACGCGATTGCTTCATTCAAGCGGCGCAAAGCGCGCCCATTCCCCCATTTTTTATTGGCAATTTTCGCAGTTATAGAGAGAAAACGGACTTAAAGGTCGTCACCCTATGGAAGACACATTGACAAACGCCGAACTGGCATCGCTCAGCATTGCGCAAATGGATGCCCTGAATTTGGAAGAGCTGCGCGAACTGGCGCGTGCAGCGGATATTACTGCCTACTCGCGCCTGAAAAAGACTGACCTCATCATGCGCCTGCTGCGCGCCAGCGCCGAGGCCCAGGGCTTCATCTTTGGCGGCGGCATTCTCGAGATTGTCCAGGACGGGATTGGCTTTCTGCGCTCCGAACACCTGCTGCCGGGCAATGACGACGTCTACGTAAGCCAGAGCCAGATCCGCCGCTTTGGCCTGCGCACAGGCGATTTTGTCGTGGGCCAGGTGCGCCCGCCCAAGGACACCGAAAAGTATCATGGCCTGCTCAAGGTGGAAGCCGTCAACGGACTTGACCCCGAAGTGGCCAAACGGCGGCCCATCTTCGAGAAGCAGACGCCCATCTTCCCCAACGTGCAACTCATGCTGGAGACACGCTCCAACGTCATCTCCACACGCATGATCGACCTGCTCGCGCCGATTGGGCGCGGCCAGCGCGGCCTCATCGTCAGCCCGCCCAAGGCCGGCAAGACAACAATTCTCAAGCGCGTGGCCAACGGCATTTCCACCAACTACAAAGACCTTCACCTCATGGTTGTGCTGATTGGCGAGCGACCTGAGGAAGTCACAGACATGGACCGCTCCGTAGAGGCTGAAGTGGTGGCCAGCACCTTCGATGAGCCGGTGCAGAACCACGTGCGCGTGGCCGAAATGGCGCTGGAGCGCGCCAAGCGCCTTGTGGAGAGCCAGAAGGATGTTGTGATTCTGCTTGACAGCATCACCCGTCTGGCACGCGCCTACAACCTCACAGTGCCCCCCTCCGGCCGCACGCTCTCGGGTGGTATGGACCCGGCCGCGCTCTATCCGCCCAAGCACTTTTTTGGCGCTGCGCGCAACATTGAAGAAGGCGGCAGCCTTACCATCCTCGCCACCTGCCTTGTGGACACCGGCAGCCGCATGGATGATGTCATCTACGAAGAGTTCAAGGGTACGGGCAACATGGAGTTGCACCTGAACCGCAAGCTCTCCGAGCGACGCATCTTCCCCGCCTTTGACATTGAGCGCAGCGGCACCCGTGCCGAAGAGAAGCTGCTGGATGCCGAAACGCTGGCCCGTGTCTACACCTTGCGCCGCATGATCGATGCCATGGGCGGCGGCCAGGAAGCCATTCTGCCCATCATCGAGCGCCTCAGCCGCACACGCGACAACCGCGAATTCCTGGAGACGCTGACCAAGGCCAAGTAGGCACACGCCGCGTGTGCGCAGAGCGCAACCGGTTGCGCTTACGGCCAGTTTACTATCAGGATAGCAGTCGGCCTCGAGTAGGAGGCAATGTATACATTTAGCCTACGCAACCCCGACGAAGCGCCATTTTGCGCCATTTCGTCGGGGTTTTGCGTGTGCAATCAGGGCCAATGTGCTTTGCGGCACACCCAATGCGTGCTATACTGCGCGTCATGTTGTTACGCCAAGCATCCAAACGAAGACACGTCGCTCACATCATTGCAGCCCGCTTCGCAAACGCTTCTACCCCCTAAGAAGCTTGGCACTGGAGACTATCTATGGCAGCGGACGCCGAATCGGCGTACGGGAAGCCCTGGTTTCAGCGCAATACGCTTCACTCGGAAGCGCAATCCGCCCTGGACGCCACATCCTTCCCTCAGCAGGTCCCTTCTGATTCTCATCATTCTTCGCAGACGCCCCCAGAATCAAGAAACCTAAATCCCTCTGTCGGCAATGCGCGCCCTGGCGCCCCACTGCCACAGCACGGTGCGGCAGCAGCCGTATGGACGACGCAGGATGCTGCGGGTCGTCTCTTTGCCGCGCTGCCCACGCTGGCGGCCTCGGCGCGGCTGCAAATGCAGCAGGCGCTTGGCGACCAGATAACGCCGCTGCGCCTTGCCAGCCACCTCTCGGTGCTGCTTGTTGCCGGTGCAGTCATCCTCTTCAGCCGTATGCAAATCCCCGAATGGGATTTCCAGCTTGTCGCCATGCCCGCCGCGGCAACGCCCTCTGCACAGTTTCAGAGCGTGACTAATCGCGTCAATGAGATCTTCAACACGCAGCAGAGCAGCGGCGCAGAATTCAGCGAAGCGCTGCAGCCGCAAATTGTGCCCTTCACCATTATCCCCGAGCGCACACGCCGCGAGATCCAGGTATACACCGTGCAGGCGGGCGACACAGTCCTAGCGATTGCCAACCGCTTCAAGCTGAACCCCGAGACCATTCAATGGTCCAACTCCAAAATTGACTCGAACCCCGACTTGCTGAGCATTGGCGACCAGCTGAAGCTGCTGCCTGTGGATGGCGTGTTGCACACCGTGCGCGCCGGTGACACCCTCTCGGCGCTGGCCGAAAAGTACAAGGTAAGCACCGAAGAAATTATCGCCTACGAATCCAACAACCTGCAGGATGTCAACGCGCCGCTCATCATTGGCAGCGATATTGTGGTGCCGGGCGGCACGAAACTGGCCCCGGAGACACAGGTTGCAGCGGGCGGCTGGACCTCGACGGCCTCTGCACCGGATGATGCACCCGTAGGCTCGGGCAACTTTGCCTGGCCCGCCAGCGGCAGCATTTCGCAAGGCTACTGGGGCGGTCACCGCGCCATCGACATTGCCGGTCGCATTGGTGCGGCTGTCTCTGCGGCGGATGGCGGCTTTGTGACCACGGCGGGTGGTGGCTGGAATGGCGGCTATGGCAATTATGTTGTCATTGACCACGGCAACGGCTTCTCAACACTCTACGGCCATTTGACGAACATCTACGTCAACGCCGGAGAGACGGTCTCGGCAGGCCAGCAGATCGGTACCATGGGCAATACGGGCAACAGCACGGGGCCGCATCTGCACTTTGAGGTGATTTACCAGGGCTACGGGCGCAACCCCTACAATTACCTGCACTAGCTCGCCCGCACCAGCCCTGACAACGCCTGCAAGCAATCAAAAAAGACGGCCCCCAAAAAGGGCCGTCTTTTTTTGATTGCCGAACCCATCGTCAGCGCCAGACGTTTAACATTGTGGGCGTGCGCGTGTATGGAGCCTGCAAGACGCTATTTAGTGGTGCGTCCGACAAGAATGCGAGGGATTGCGTAGCGGCGGCTTCAGCCGCCGTTGGTATGCAACGCTGCGCATCCTCGGGAACGGCGGATGAAGCCGCCGCTACGCATCGTGTCGCTCACTTGCCGGATGCACCATTTAGCTGGCGCCCCAAAATGGCGCATCATGCACATATTGGCGCGCTGCGTCACAAATACGTATGATAATGCGCAGAAACCAACAAAGGCATCTGCAAAGGGGACCCTAAATGCCGGATGAAACAACGCATAATCCCATTGGCGACGATAAAGCAGATCTCCAGCCGCCAGCCGGCGCGCTCAACAGCGCACTGGACAACGTGACGGATCGCTACATGCAGGACAACGAACTCATCCCCGTAGATACGGAGCGCAACAGCGGCGTGGCCGCAGCGGCGCTGCTGAGCGTTGCGGGCGCAGCGGCCATCGGCGCGGGCTACCTGTACAACAAATGGTCCACCGGGCGCACGCTCACCATGCCCGACGCGCTGCCCGCCCCGCGCCACACCTTTCTGAGCGAACAGGCAGGCCAGATCAGCTACTATGCCGACGCAACGGCGTCGGGCCGCCCGCTGGTGCTTGTCCACAGCATTAACGCTGCCGCCGGCGCGCACGAATTGCGCCCCCTCTTTGAGGCGTACCAGCGCCGCCGGCCTGTCTTTGCACTCGATCTACCGGGCTACGGCTTTTCGGATCGGAGCAATCGCGCCTATTCCGCCGATCTCTTTGCCGGTGTGCTGGCCGACTTTTTGCGGCGCGTTGTGCGCGAACCGGCCGATGTGGTCGCGCTCTCGCTGGGCGCAGAATTTGCAGCCCGCGCCGCGCAAATGGCCCCTGATCTTGTGGCTGCGCTCGTACTCATTTCGCCGTCAGGCTTCAGTGCGAAGTCGGGGTTGGTGCAGGGCATTGCAGGCACGCGCCTCGTCGGCGGCATCACGCACGCCACGCTGGCGCTGCCGCTGCTCAGCCAGGCGCTCTTTGATGGCATCACCACAGAGAGCAGTATCAAGTTCTACCTGCGCAAGAGTTTTGTCAATGAGCCGCCCGCGTGGCTGGTTGAGCAGGCTTATGCGGCGGCACACCAACCCGGCGCAAAGCACGCGCCCCTCTACTTCCTCTCCGGCCTGCTCTTCACACCCAACGCACACGAAGCGCTTTACCCGGGTGTGCCGCAGCCTGCGCTTGTCATTCACGACGAAGACCCCTACGTCAATTTTGATCTGCTGCCCGCCTTTGTTGCAGAGCACCCAAACTGGCAGGCGCAGCGCATTACGCCAACGCTGGGGCTACCCCACTGGGAGAAGCCTGCAGAGACTGCCGCCATGATCGATTCCTTCCTGGCAACGGCGTAGGCGCGCCCCTGCATGGCTTGTGCACACGCGAATGCACGTTGACTTATGCATGTAAGCATAAGTCAACGTGCATTCGCGCTTTTCCTACTGTTGCTCTTCCTTACCGCTTTGCGCCCTGGCGACCTTGCGTCGAGAGGGGCAGCGGTCCGCGCCGCAATGGCTATTCGCCGATGCCGCCTTCGGTGAGTTTCCGGGGATCCAGCAGGCGGTCAAGCTCTGCGGCGCTGAGTTCCGTCTTGCTCAGCGCAACTTCCTTGAGCGAGCGCCCCTCGGCATAGGCCTGCTTGGCAATCTTCGCGCCCAGTTCATAGCCGATGACCGGGTTGAGCGCAGTGACCAGAATGGGGTTGCGCCCCACGAGGCCGGCAATGCGCTCCTCGTTTACGGTGAAGCCGGCAATCGCGAGATCGGCCAGCGTGCGGCTGCCATTCGCCAGCAGCGTAATGCTCTGCAGCAGGTTGTAGGCAATCACCGGCAGCATAACATTCAACTGGAAGTTGCCCGCCTGCCCGCCAATCGAAATGGTCAGGTCGTTGCCCATCACCTGCGCGCAGACCATGGTCATGGCCTCGGGGATGACGGGGTTCACCTTGCCGGGCATAATACTGCTGCCGGGCTGCAAAGCAGGCAGTGCGATTTCTCCAATGCCTGCAATGGGGCCGCTGTTCTTCCAGCGCAGGTCGTTGCTAATCTTCATCAGGCTGACAGCCAGCGCACGCAGTTGGCCGCTCATCTCCACCGCTGCATCCTGTGTGCTCAGGCTCTCAAAGTAGTTCGCGCTGGTCACAAAGGGCAGCCCTGTCATCTCGGCCAGCTTGCCCGCAATTGCCGCGCCAAAACGCGGGTCGGCGTTAATGCCGGTGCCAACGGCCGTGCCGCCCTGGGCCAGCTCGGCCAGGCGCGGCAGCGATGACTCAATGCGATCAATCGCGTGCGCAATCTGGCTGGCCCAGCCGCCCAGCTCCTGGCTCAAGCGGATGGGCATCGCGTCCATGAGGTGCGTGCGCCCCGTCGTCACAACATGATCGACCGAGGCGGCCTTATCAACCAGCGTCTGGTGCAGGTGGTGCAGAGCGGGCAGCAGCAATTCGGCAATGCCCAGGTAGGCGCTCACGTGGATGGCCGTTGGGATGACATCGTTGCTGCTCTGGCTCATGTTCACGTGGTCATTGGGGTGTACCTTGCCCCCCAGGCCCTCCGTGGCCAGCGAGGAGATGACCTCGTTGGCGTTCATGTTGGTGCTTGTGCCCGAGCCCGTTTGGAAGATGTCGAGCGGGAAATCGGCGTCATAGGCGCCATCGGCTACGGCCTGGCACGCCTGCTGAATGGCCGCCGCCATCTCCGGCTGCATGAGCCCCAGATCCTGATTGGCTGCGGCGGCCGCGCCCTTGACAAGCCCCAGCGCCCTGATAAAGAGCCGCGGGAAGCGCAAATCGCTAATGGCAAAGTTATCGACTGCGCGCTGCGTTTGTGCGGCATAACGTGCGCGTGCAGGGACGTTGACCTCGCCCATGCTGTCGCGCTCTACGCGATAGGCCTGCTCGGGTTCCTGCGCCATACACTGTTCCTCCTCGAAGAGATTGTGAGTGCCGCGCCGGTAGCAACCCGTGCGGGAGCCGGCTGCGGCCCATTGGGGCCATGCGCTATCTCGAGCACTGTGCATTGCACCAGATACGCACACGCGCCCGCTCATAAACCATATACCGCTATTGTAACATCCCCCAGCCGGCGGCCCGTCGCGAGTGACCGCTTGATCGCAGCTAACTTGACATGCACAGGTGGTGGGCCTACACTTTTCAAGCATCAGCCGATTGGTTCGCATTTTTCCACCGATGCTGCAGACACCCTCTGCCCACCCACCGATGGCAGCCTCATGAACGAACGCATACTTGTGGTTGAGGACGACCGCCGCATCCGTGACATGGTGCGGCGTGGCTTGATCTTTGAGGGCTATACCGTGACCGTGGCCGAGAACGGCGAAGAAGGGCTGCGCATGGCGCGCGAGTCCATGCCCGACGCCGTGATTCTGGATTTGATGCTCCCCGGCATTGACGGGCTGGAGGTCTGTCGCCGTATGCGCCAGGTTTCCAATGTGCCCATCCTCATGTTGACCGCGCGCGATGCCGTGGCTGATCGTGTGACCGGCCTCGACGCCGGCGCCGACGACTACATGGTGAAGCCCTTTGCATTTGACGAGCTGCTGGCACGCATGCGAGCGCTCTTCCGCCGCAACCGCCAGGAGGCGCAAACCGATGTGCTGCGCTTTGCCGACATGACGCTCAACCTGCGCACACGCCAATGCTTCCGCGGCAGCACCGAGATTCCGCTCACCGCGCGCGAGTTTGATCTGCTCGAGCTCTTCATGCGCCACCCCAACCAAGTGCTCACGCGCGAGGTCATCTACGAGCACATCTGGAATTACGACTTCGGCGGCGAGAGCAACATCATTGAGGTGTACATTCGCTACCTGCGCTCCAAGCTTGAAGTGGGCGAGCGCTCGCGCGTCATCCAGACCGTGCGCGGCGTCGGCTATACGTTGCGCGAGGTGGGGTAGGGCGGAGAGCAAGTGGTCAGTGGTTAATGGTGATTGA
>DIAV01000108.1:0-2934 GCA_002415895.1 Anaerolineales bacterium UBA5069
CAACTCCTTATCGCGGCGCTCTTCTGCCTGCTGTTGTTTTCTCTGCTTTTTCTTTGCGCCTTCGCGCCTCTTCGTCGTAGTTACGCGCTGTAGTGCCGCGCGCCGTTGTCCGAGAAGGTGATGACACCGCGGCGCGCGAGGTAATCGAGATGGGCCATGGCCTCGGCAACGGCAAAGCGCACTTCGTGCTCGCTGAGCTTGCCATAGTTGAAGAGGCGGCGGCTGACCTCAAGCGCGGTCGCGCCCCCTTCAACGGCGCGGCGCGTCTCTTCGAGGCGCACGCGGTGATGTTCCTCCAGCGCGCAGAGGCGCGCCTGCCACTCGGTTGTCATCACAGAGCCGTGGCCGGGCAACGCAAGCAGCACAGGCAGCGCCATGAGTTCATTCAGCGACTCAAGATAGCGCCCCAGCGGATCCGCCTCGGTGGAGGGCCACAGACCAATGTTGGGGGTAATGCTCTTGAGCACCTGGTCGCCGCAGAGCATCAGTTGATCGGCGGCTGAATAGAAGATGAGCTGGCCGTCACTGTGGCCCGGGGCATGTATGGCGAGAAAGTCGCGCCCGCCCATGTGCACAATTTCGCCTGCTTCCAGCGTGGCAATCTCGTGGGGGTGGGGCATGGTCATGTAGCGCAGGCGCTCCGTCTGGTCGGAGATCACGCCGCGCACGTCGTTGGGGATGCCGCCCATACGCCAGTATTCGGCTACAAGCTCGGGCCGCCACCCATCCTCCATCCACACGGTTTGCGCCAGTTCGCGCTCACGCGCCGAGAGGTAGACGGGGGCATTGGTGAGGTGCTGAAAGTAGCCCGAGAGGCCAAAGTGATCAGGGTGCATGTGCGTCAGCACAATCCTCTGAATCTGCTGCGGCTCCAATTCCAGCAGCGTGCAGGCTTCATGCCAGGCGGCGCGCACATTGGGCTGGTCCAGCCCCGTGTCCACCATCGTCCAGCCTTCTTCATCGCGCAGCAGATAGCAATTGACGTGATTCAGTGCAAAGGGGAGGGGCAGGCGCACCTGATAGATATCGGGGGCGACTTCGCGCACAGCCGGGGTTGCGCTGGGCGTTTGTGCGACAGGCCTCTGGGTATGCGGCATATCGCCTACAAGGGTTTGCATACAGAATTCTTCTTTCTCGATCAATCAAGATCAATCACAGACATTATGTGTAACCCCGCCTATGCGGGGCACAGGTTTCGGAGAGTGCGTGCAGGTGCGCCGATAACGACGCCCCCACATGAGCTGCCACAGCAACTCCTCAACGCAAAGTCGCGCAGAACACCAGGCAACGCAGAGGATTGCAACGGTTGTTGTGCGCTGTTGCTTTGCCTTTGCGTTTCATGGCGGTCTGCGTGTCTTTGCGTTGAGGGGTTGCTTTCATGGCGGTAAGACTTTAGGAAAAAAGCTGCTGCAATTTGCTGGCCAGCATGACGTTGCCCTGCACCTTGATTTTGCCTTGCGCAAAGGCGCTCATGGGGTTCAGGTTGCCGCTGGTCATGGCCACAAAATCGCCGTCCTGCATGGTTATTGTAACATCAGCGGCGCCATGTGCGCCTGCGCGCACGCCTGGTGTTTCTTTCAGGTCTACGACCCACGCGCCGCCCGATTCACCTGCAATGTTGAACTGGAAAACGGCGTTCATGCGCTGGGCCAGGGCGGGATTGCGCTCAATGCGCTTCTGCATTTCGGCAAAGACGAGCGCGGCGCCCTGTGACGCCGCGCCAGTTGCTGCTTCGGGTGCATCGCTCATTGGATTGGGTTCCTCTGTGTGTGGCGCAGCGGCGGACGCGGGCCGCGCTGCATTGGGTAGCGACCAGGTCACGTTGGGGCGTCCGGCGTCGCTGCCCATCACCAGCTCGGCCATGACAGAGACAACTTCGGGGTCAAATGTATTGAGCGTCAGCGTATTGATTGGGCTGTCCTGCCAGCGCGCAAGCCCATCCGCAATGCGGCTGCGCGGGCCGCAAAGCGCCACATCATCCACCAGCGCGTCGGGGATGGCGGCGGCGGCCTCCTGCTTGCGGCCGCTCAGATAAAGCGTCTGGATGCGGTCGGCTTCCTCGGTGTAGCCGTAGCGGCAGACCAGGTCATGGTAGAAGTTTTTGCCCTTGGCCCCCATGCCCCCCACATAGAGCGCGAGGAAGGGCTTGATCGAGGCACGGCAGGCGTCCACATCATCGCCCATGGCCACAAAGACGGTGGGCGCAATGTCGAATTTGTCATAGGCTGTGGCCTTGCCGGCGCGGGCAAAACCGGCCTCCACGGCGGGGCGAAAGACGGCGTCATAATGCGCCGGCGCAAAGAACATGGGCAGCCAGCCATCGGCGATCTCTGCAGCCAGTTCAACGTTCTTCGGCCCAATGGCGGCCAGGTAGATTGGCAAGTCAGCGCGCCCGTGCAAAATGCTTTTGAGCGGCTTGCCCAGCCCCGTTGCGTCGGCCCCCACATAAGGCACCTGGTAGTAATTGCCGGAAAACGCAAGCGGCTCGGTGCGTGCGAAAATGGTGCGCACAATGTGCACATACTCGCGCGTCTTGGTCAGCGGCTTGCCATAGGGCTGCCCATGCCATCCCTCCACCACCTGCGGCCCCGAAAGACCCAGCCCCAGCAACATGCGCCCGCCCGAGAGCTGGTCGAGCGTGATGGCCGTCATGGCTGTCATGGCGGGCGTGCGCGCGGGCATTTGCATAATGCCTGCGCCAAGGTGAATGCGCTGTGTGTGCGCGCCAATCCAGGCCAGCGGCGCGACCGCATCGGAGCCGTAGGCTTCGGCGGTCCACGCGGCAAAGTAGCCCAGACGGTCCGCCATGCGGATCATCTCCAACGGCAGTTCAATTGTGGCTCCCGAGTAGCCGACGTTCAGTCCAAGGCGCATGAGCAATTATCCGGAATTTTAGGTGCGGAGGACTTGTGACAGGTAAGTGGTAAGTGGTAA
>DIAV01000108.1:3002-4064 GCA_002415895.1 Anaerolineales bacterium UBA5069
TCAACCAGTCAACCAGTCAACCATTTACCTTCTTCACCGCCTCCGGTATACCACATTTATGTTCAGTCCCCGTTGCCCTTACGTCCCGGGCTGGGCGGCGCGCCGTGCAATGTCGGTGCGGTGGTGCGCGCCCTCAAAGTGAATCTCGCCAATCCCTGCATAGGCGCGGGCAATGGCCTCGGGCAGCGTGGGCGCGATTCCCGTTACGGAGAGCACGCGTCCCCCTGCTGTGACAACCTCGCCGTTCTCCAATGCTGTGCCGGCGTGGAAGACCGTGCAGCCCAGCGCCTCGGCCGCTGCAAGTCCGCGAATGGGCGCGCCGCCGGCATAGGGGCCGGGGTAGCCGCCGGCAGCCATCACCACGGTGACGGCGCTGGCCGGTCGCCATTGCAGCGCGACATCCTCAAGGCGCTGTGTGACGCAGGCGTGAAGCACCTCCACGAGGTCGCTTTCCAGCAGCGGGAGGATGACCTGCGTCTCGGGGTCGCCCAGGCGGCAGTTGAACTCGAGCACGCGCAGCCCGGCGGGGGTGAGCATGATCCCGGCGTAGAGAACGCCCACGTACGGCATGCCCTCGGCAGCCATGCCGCGCAAGGCAGGGTAGAGCACTTTGCGCTCAACCTGCGCCTGCAAAGCGGGCGTCATCAGCGGCGCGGGCGCGTAGGCCCCCATGCCTCCCGTATTGGGCCCCTTGTCATCGTCCAGCAATCGCTTGTGGTCCTGCGCTGCAGGCAGCACACGCAGCGTCTTGCCGTCGCAGAAGGCCAGTACCGAAAGCTCCGGCCCCACGAGGCGTTCCTCAAGCAGAACCGTGTCGCCTGCGTCGCCAAACTGGCGCTCCGTGAGCATGGCGCGCAGCGCGTCCTCGGCTTCGGCCATGGTGCTGGGCAGGATGACACCCTTGCCCGCGGCCAGGCCGCTGGCCTTGATGACGGGCATGGCCGCCAGCCCATGCAGGTAGTCGAGCGCCGGCTCCAGCGCGTCAAAGCTGCGCGCCTGGCCCGTGGGGATGGCATGGCGGCGCATGAATTGCTTGGCAAAGTCTTTGGAGGATTCAAGGCG
>DIAV01000108.1:4075-4310 GCA_002415895.1 Anaerolineales bacterium UBA5069
GCCCACGGCAAGGGGCGCTTCGGGGCCGACAATGGTGAGCGCGATGTCCTGCGCGGCGGCAAAATCGCGCAGTGCGCCAACGTCATCGGCACGAATGGGGATGTTTTCAACACCGGGCAGCGTTGCTGTGCCGCCATTGCCGGGAGCCACAAAGAGGCGATCACACTGGGGCGACTGGCGCAGCGACCACGCGAGGGCGTGCTCGCGGCCGCCCCCGCCGATGAGCAGGATATTC
>DIAV01000307.1:0-3446 GCA_002415895.1 Anaerolineales bacterium UBA5069
GCTCTCGGTGACGGGTGCGCTCTCTGTAACAGGTACGCTCTCGGTAACGGGTGCGCTCTCGGTGACGGGTGCGCTCTCTGTAACAGGTACGCTCTCGGTAACGGGCGCGCTCTCGGCCACTACTTCAGTGGGTGCAGGTGCAGCTTCAACCGCGGGCGTTTCTGTGGGCGCTTCGCTCACCGCAGCTTCCGTGGGTGCAGCCGCAACATCTGCGCTTGGCGCAAGGGGTGCAATGGCCGTTGGTGTGGCGGACGCTTCGGCGTTGCGATCATCCCCACATGCGCCCAGCAGCAGCAGCGCCACTGCACTCAGCGCCAGCAATGCGGCACGTCGCTTTATTGGTGTTCGTCTGCGATTGTCATTCATGGCTTGCTCTCCCTGAAGGTTGTTCGTCTTTTGGTTCAGCCGCGCTGCGGCGATTTAGGTGCGCTCGCTCTGGCCCACAGCCCATAACGTGAGCGCTACGCAGTCATGTTCCACGGGCGGGGCGGCGCATGTTGGTGAATTGTGCCGGTGCGTGCCCATTGGCCGTCGCGGCGTCGTGCTACAATGGCTGTTCACAGCCATCGCGAGCGCTCAACCGCCGCTGTCCAACAGAGTCTACCCAATGGTGACTCCACAGCCCAAGCGGGCAGCCGCCCTGTTTGTATGTTGCGGGCGGCTTCGTGCTTAGGATTGGTTGCATTTGAACGAGATGCTTCACCCATTTTGTGTGCAAACCTGGCTATTCAATCACCACCGAATCGCCACAGCCACCCTGCCACCGAGACCATGCACGAATACCTTGAGTTGCTGCGGCGTCGCCCCCATTATCGCCGTCTCTGGATTGGCCGCCTGGTTTCCAATCTTGGCGACTGGTTCAACCTGCTGGCGTCGGCGCAACTGATTGCCTCACTCACAAACTCCGGCTCGGCCATCAGTTTTCTCTTTTTGGCGCGCTTTCTGCCTATCTTCCTGGCCACGCCCTTTGCCGGCGTGTTGGCCGACCGTATCAACCGGCGCGCGATTCTGGTGGCAACGGACCTGCTGCGCGCATTCACAGTGCTTGGCTTCCTGCTGATTCGGGATGTCAGCCAAATCTGGCTCTTCTATGCGCTGACGGCGCTACAGTTTACGCTGAGCGCGCTCTACAACCCCGCCCATTCCGCCATTCTTGCCAACGTGGTGGAGCCGGACGAACTGGTCGTTGCCAACACGCTCGACGGCTTCACGTGGAGCACCATGCTGGCGCTGGGCGCACTGCTGGGTGGCGTGGCGGCAGCTGTGTTCGGCGTGCAGGTGGCGTTTGTTATCGATGCCACCAGCTTTCTTGTTTCGGCGGCCTTTGTCAGCCGCGTGCAAATGGTCTACGCCGCGCCGCGCGCGGCTGAAGCCGAGGTGGTGCAAGGCGGCTTCCTGGATTTTCTGGATGGCTTGCGCTATCTCAAGGTGCATCGTCTGCTGCTGGGGTTGGCGCTGGCCAAAGCCGCCGGCAGCCTCATCTGGGGGGCAATCAACGTGCTTGAGATCCCCCTCTCCAATGACATTTTCCCTCTGCGCGGCTCGGGCACGCTCACGCTGGGCATCATCTACGCGCTGGTGGGAATCGGCACAGGTGCAGGGCCGATCTTTCTGCGCGCGTGGCTGGGTGATGCGCCGCGCGCCCTGCTGCGCGCAATTGGCATTGGCTTCATCCTGTTGACCATCGGTGCGCTGGGGATCGGGCTGGCGCCCGCGCTCTGGGTGGTGTTCGTGTCGATTACGCTGCGCGCTGTCGGATCAGGGGCGATCTGGGTCTTCTCGGCATCGTTGCTGATTGGCGCCGTAGAGGATCGCTTCCGCGGGCGCGTGCTGGCCTTTGAGTTCACCACGCTGACCCTGGCCGAATCCATCGGCACCATCTACGGTGGTTTTGCTCTCGACCGCCTGGGCTGGAGCGTGCAGCAGTCCATGCTGGTGGTGGCTGCGGGCAGCGTTGTTGTCACTGCAATCTGGTATCTCTTTGGCCTGCGCGCACAGGCGGCGGTGGCGCGCGGTGCACTGCGCACGCCCCAGCGCGCACCCGTGTGACCCACATGGATTCCACAGCACACACGCACAAATGCATGCGTGTGCGCGCTGCTTGCTTGCAGCGAATCATCTGTGAATTGAACTTTGCGTGACCGTTCGATCTGGAGTAGAGTTTAGCCAGTTCGGGTGGCCCCCAGCGCAGTGGTCCCCTCGGTGTAACCCTCCGATAGCATCCGTCTATCAACCTAATTGAATGCAACACCCAATCCTTTAGTCTTGACAAGGAGATTATTACCCATGCGATCCGCACGTACTGCGCTGTATCTTGCTCTCTTCGTCGTGCTGGCGCTGCTGGCTGCCTGCGCCGCCCCCGTGGCCGCACCCGCCACGGGCGACGCCGCTGCACCGGCCGCTGAAGCTGCCGCACCTGCGGCCAGCGACGCGTCTCTGCTTGTGGTTGGTATTGCCGAAGACACCGCCTCGCTGGACCCCGCACGCGCCTACGAGACGTTGCCCACCATTATCCACAAGGCCACCTACGAAACACTCGTCACCTTCCCCGCGGGTTCAGTCGATTCGATTGAGCCGCTGCTGGCCGATTCGTGGACGATCTCCGATGACGGCCTCGTCTACACCTTCAGCCTGAACCCCAGCGCCGTCTTCTCCAACGGGGACCCTGTGAAGGCAAGCGATGTGGTCTTCTCCTTCAACCGCATGGTCAACATCAAGGGCAATCCCTCCTTCCTGGCCGATGGCATTGTGGGCATGGAAGCGCCGGATGACGCCACCTTTGTGCTGACGCTGGCCAATCCGGATCCTGCCATTCTGGCCAAACTGGTCTTTGGCGCATTCAGCGTCACAAGCCAGGCCATGGTTGAGGCCCAGGGTGGCACAGCCGCTGCCGACGCTGCCGAGACCGACACTGCCGAGCAGTGGTTCAACAACAACTCGGCCGGATCGGGCGCCTATGTCATTGAGAAGTGGGACCCGCAGGTAGAGACGGTGCTCGTGCGCAACGAGAACTACTACGGCACGGCGCCCGCCATCGAGCGCATCATCATCCGCAATCTGCCCGAGTCTGCCACGCAGAAGCTGCAGCTGGAAGCGGGCGACCTCGACATTGCCTTTGACCTGGGCGCCGATCAGGTGGCCGGTCTCGCAGGCAACGAGAATGTAACGGTTTATGAAGGGCTGAGCGACACGCTCATCTTCCTCAAGGCCAACAACAATCCCGAAATCAGCGCCGAGATGAGCAACCCGCTCGTGCAGAAGGCTGTGCGTTTGGCGCTGGATTACGAGGGCATTCGCGCCCTTGCCGGTGGTCAGTCCGTCACACCGGCGTCGGTGCTGCCGGTTGGCTTCATGGGTGCGTTCGAGGCCAACAGCGGCCCGCAGCGCGACATCGAAGGGGCCAAGGCGCTTCTGGCCGAGGCTGGTTTTGGCGAGGGCGAACTTGC
>DIAV01000307.1:3504-9570 GCA_002415895.1 Anaerolineales bacterium UBA5069
CTTGAGGCCTATCGCCAGGGCACGGAGCCTTTCGGCCTCTGGCTGTGGCTGCCGGACTACCGCGATTCCAATGACTACCTTGAGTTCCTGCCCGAGGGCGTAGTGGGCACCCGCACTGGCTGGGTGGACGCCACCGGCAGCGATGAAATCAAGGCCATTCGCGATGCTGCAAAGGTTGAGACCGACACACCGGCGCGCATTGAGCTCTTCACACAGATGCAAAACTATCTCATCGAGTCCGGCCCCTACGCTGCGGTTGTACAGCCGGGGCTGCAGGTTGGGCTGAGCAAGGCTGTGCAGGGCTTCGTCTACAACCCGCAGTGGCGTGTAGACCTGGGCCTGTTGAGCAAGTAGTCGCTTCTGTACGTGTGCAGGGCCGCGCTGCCGCGGCCCTGCACACGGCTTCTTTGCTTGTGCGCCTTCGTCACCTTCACACCAGTCTACTTGTCGCCACATGCCCGTCTATCAATACATCCTCCGCAGACTTGTCCTCACCATCCCGCTGCTGATCGGCATAACGCTGATCGCATTTGTGATCTCGCATGCCGTGCCCGCCGACCCGGTAACCGCCAATTTGGGCCAGAAGGCGATGTCGGACCCGGAGATTGTTGCTGCATTCCGCGCCGAGTGGGGGCTGGATGACCCGCTTGCTGTGCAATATGGCCGCTATTTGGGCAATCTGGTGCAGGGCGACATGGGGCGCTCCATCAAGACGCGCCGCGCCGTGCTGGAGGATCTGCGCGCGTATCTGCCTGCCACCATTGAGCTGGCGACGGCGGCGATCCTGTTCGGCGTCACTGTTGGGCTTATCTTTGGCGTGCTCTCTGCGCTCAAGCGTAACTCGTGGCTCGATCATATTGTGCGCGTCATCTCGCTGCTGGGGGTGAGCGTGCCTGTCTTTTGGCTGGCGTTGCTGGCGCTCTATATCTTCTATGCGTGGCTGGGGGTGGCTGCCGGGCCAGGGCGGCTGGATGTGGGCATGACACCGCCGCCCCATGCCACAGGGCTTTACACTGTGGATGCGCTGCTGGCCGGCCAGTGGAATGTCTTCTTCAACGCGCTGTGGCATTTGGCGCTGCCGGCTTTGGTGCTGGGCAGTTTTACCACGGGTGTGATTACACGCGTCACCCGCTCGGCCATGCTCGACGTACTCAGCCAGGAGTACATGCGTACCGCCCACGCCAAGGGGCTGGCCCCGCGTGTGGTCATTACACAGCACGCGCTGCGCAACGCACTGATTCCAATTGTCACGGTGATTGGTTTCTCTTACGGCAACCTGCTTGCCGGGACTGTGCTTACGGAGAGCATTTTTGCGTGGCCGGGGATTGGACAGTACGCCTACCGTGCCTCGACATCGCTCGACTTTCCGGCGATTATGGGCGTGAGTCTGCTGATTGCCATCATCTTTATTGCTGTGAATCTGGTTGCCGATGTGCTCTATTTCTCGCTTGATCCACGCTTGCGCGCGCAGGCCTAGGTTATCCTTGCCATGAGTGCCGTCTCTACTGCATCACCCCGCCCCAGCACTGTCGGCGCACCTGTGCGCCTGCAAAAGAGCGCCGCAGCAACCACATGGAGCTTTTTGCGCGCCAATCCGCTCGCTCTGATTGGCGTGACGCTTGTCATCTTCTGGGTTGTCGTCAGCCTCACTGCGCCGTGGCTGGTCCCCTTCTCGCCCACGCAGCAATCCATTCCCGACAGGCTACAGCCGCCCAGCGCCGCGCATTGGTTTGGCACAGATCAACTGGGCCGCGACGTTTTCAGCCGCGTGCTCTACGGCGGCAGGCTTTCACTCCCCGCAGGCATTGCTGTGATTGTGATTGCAGGTATTGTGGGCACAATTGTGGGCGCGCTGGCCGGTTATATTGGTGGCTGGTTTGATGAAGTGCTCATGCGTGTGACAGAGGTCTTCATCGCGTTTCCCACAATCATTCTCGCCATGGCCATTGCTGCGGCGCTGGGGCCCAGCCTAATCAATGCAATCCTGGCTATGGTTGTGGTGTGGTGGCCCAACTATGCACGCGTTGTGCGCGCGCTTGTGCTGAGCGTGAAGTCGCGCGATTTTGTTGAGGCGTCGGCTGCCATTGGCACACGGCGCACGCGCATTCTCTGGCGCACTGTGTTGCCCAACTGTCTGGCGCCGGCCATTGTGTTGGCGACAATTGACCTTGGCAATGCTATTCTGATCTTCGCCGGGTTGAGCTTTCTTGGCCTGGGCCCGCCCCCCAACACACCCGAGTGGGGGCGCATGATTGCCGACGGTATTGAGTACTTTGACCAATGGTGGATTGCTGCCTTCCCCGGCCTGGCGATCTTCACGGTGGTAATGGCCTTCAATTTTATCGGCGACGCCATTCGCGACGCGCTCGATCCCCGCCTGCGCAAGACGTTGTAATGATCAACGCACTATCGTAGCCCATTAACTTTTTTATTTAGCTAGACGGAGATGCACCTTTACCATGCCCGATTATTCCGCCCGATTGCAGCGCGTGCAGGCGCAAATGCGTGCCCAGAACGTGGACTTGCTCTTCCTCAGCCGCTCGGCCAACCTGAGTTACGTAACCGGCCTGCTGCGCGAACAGCCCAACTATGGCAATACCATGTACCCGGGTGAGTGGCTTACGGGCGCGTGGGTGCCCGTAGACGGCGCGCCCATCCTCACACTGCCCAAAATGGTGGCCGACTTCCATGCTGTGCAGTCGGGCGACATGGAGGTGCGCGTGCTGGGCGCGGGCGACAACGGCCTGCCTACCGCAGCCGCCGTGCTCGACAGCCTGCACACGCCCGCAGGCGCACGCATTGCCATTGAAGATCGGGCCTGGGCTGAGAGCCTCATCAACCTGCAGGCGCTGCGCCCGCAGGCTACATTCAGCCAGGCATCGGCGCTGCTGGGGCCGCTGCGCCGCATTAAGGACGCCGACGAAATCCAGATCATGCGCGAGGCAGGCGCAGTGACCGAGGCTGCTTTTGCCGCTACCTTGCCCCAACTCAGACACGGCATGACGAATCTGGACCTGATTACTGAAGTGAACTTCCAGATGCGCCGCAATGGCGCAACCTGCGATTCCTTCGTTACCTCCTTCTACAATATGGGGCGCAATTATCCCTTCGACTTTCACAATCGCGATGAAGTGCTGCTGATTCCGCTGGATGCGCCTGTTTCGATTTCCTTTGATTTTGGCGCGGTCTACAAGGATTATTGCTATGACTTTGGCCGCTCGCTCTTTTTTGGCGAGCCGGACGCCGAGTACCGGCGCATTTACGCGCTGGTCATGGCCTCGCAGGCGGCGGGCATTGCCGCGCTGCACGTGGGCAACACCTGCGAAGCGGCCGACGCGGCGGCGCGCGCCGTCATTGCCGAGGCCGGCTATGGTGAGGCCTTCCGCCATCGCTTGGGGCATGGCATTGGCATGGATGTACACGAGCCCCCGTTCCTCACTGCGGGCGATGCAACCGTACTGGAAGAAGGCATGTGCTTCACGGCTGAGCCGAGCATCTTCATGCCCCACATTATGGGCGCGCGCGTCGAAGATGTGGTTGTTGTGCGCCCGGGCGCAGGCGAGCCGCTCACCAGTGGCTTCCAGGAGTTGCTTGTCATAGGCTAAGCGCTGCTGTGTCATTTTGGCAATAAGCCCAGGAGTTACGATGCCGCGCACAAGCGTTTCGAGTGGCACAACGTGGGAGGAACTGGCCGGCTACTGCCGCGCTGTGCGTGTGGGTGACGTGATCCACGTCTCCGGCACCACCGCGACGGGGCCGCAGGGGCTGGTGGGCGGGGATGACCCCGCGGCGCAGGCGGCCTACGCGCTCGACAAGATTGAGGCCGCCATGCGCAGCCTGGGCGGTGCGTTGGAGGATGTTGTGCGCACACGCGTCTATGTGAGCAACATTCGCCACTGGGAGGCAGTGGCGCGCGTCCACGGCCAGCGCTTTGCGCACATTCGCCCGGCCAACACGCTGATTGAAGCGCGCCTTGTGGGGCCCGAGTATCTCGTCGAAATCGAAGCCGAAGCCATTGTTGGCAGCGCCGAAAAATAGGACGCTGGACGAAACAACCTTGAATGCGAATGAGCACGGATGCAATCCGTGCTCATTCGCGTCATCCGCGTACACCATGCGAAAACAAAGAGGAGTCACGCGCTATGCGTTTCAGTCTGCGGTTGAACAACGACTTGCCCGTATCCGAATATGTTGCGCTGGCGCAGGCCGCCGAGGCCGCGGGCTTTGACCAGTTCTGGGTGAGCAATGATCTCTTTCTGCGCTTTGGCCCAGCTATCCTGCTGAGCGTGGCCCATGCCACCACGCGCCTCGAGGTGGGCACGGGCATCCTCAACCCCTACACCTTTCATCCGGCCGAAATGGCCATGCTGGCCGCCACCATGGATGAACTCACCGGCAACCGCTTCAACCTGGGATTGGCAGCGGGGGCCGGCGAGTTCCTCAAGTGGGTTGGCATTGAGCAGGACGCTCCACTGGCGACCGTGCGCGAGACGATTGCCGCCGTGCGCGCGCTGTTGCGAGGCGAGCGCGTGCCGCTGGATGGGCGCGCCCTGCATTGGAGCGATGAGGCCTATTTGCGCTTCACTGCGCCGCGCGTCACGCCCATCTACATTGGCGCGATGGGGCCGAAGATGCTCGAATTAGCCGGTGAAGTGGCCGACGGCGCGCTGCCGCTGCTCTTTCCACCCGAGCATTACTATGGTGTGCAGCCGCTGATCGCCGCGGGTGAGGCGCAGCGCGACCCTGCGCTGGGCGCGCTGGACTTTGCCGCGTGCATCTGGGTTTCGCTGGCGGAGGATCACGCTGCGGCGCGCCGCGTCCTGGCGCAGAAGGTGGCCTACTACGGCCACGCGCTGGGGCCGCTGTTGTGGGCGCGCCTGGGGCTTGTGCGCGCCGACTTCAACGCGATTGAGCAGGCCATGATGGTGGAGCGCGATGAGGAGAAGGCCATTAACCTGGTGGATGCGCGCATGTTGCGCATTGGCGTTGTAGGGGGCGCAGCCGAGGTCATTAAGCGGCTGGAGCCACTGGTGGCCGCAGGCGCCACGCACCTGAGCTTTGGCCCGCCCCTGGGGCCGGACCGCCTCGCGGCCGTGGAGATTCTCAGGCAGGTTGTTGCGCACTTCAAGCGCGGTGCATAGATTGCGGCGGCGCACGGCCTGTAACGCGCTAGCCGCCTTCCAACGCGTCTCCTAAACCAGCCTTGCGCGCCCGCACAATGGCTTCACTGCGCCCTGCCACCTGCAATTTGTTGAAGATGGACGATACGAGATTGCGCACAGTCTTGGGGCTGATGATGAGCCGCTCCGCAATACTCTGATTGGTGAGACCCTGCGCAATCAGTGCCAGCACTTCGCGCTCGCGGTCGGTGAGCTCCGGGAATTGCTGCGAGACGGGCGCGCCTGCAGGACGCGTGAAGAAGCGGATCAATCTGCGCGCCACAGTGGGGCTGAAGATTGCCTCACCGTTGGCTACGGCGCGCACCGCGCGCAGCGTCTCATCCCCCTCCACGCCCTTGATCAAATAGCCGCGCGCCCCGGCCCGCATTGCGCCGAACACCGAGTCATCGTCAAACATGGTGACAACCAGGACGTTCGCCTGGGGCATGGCGTGCAGAATCCGGCGCGTCGCCTCAATACCGTTAATGTCGGGCAGGTTCAGATCCATGATGATGACGTTGGGCTGCAACACAATACAATGTTCAATCGCGTCCAGACCGCTGCCCGCCTCGCCAACCACCTCAATTGCGGGATCACTCTGCAGCAGCGCGCGCATGCCGAAGCGGAAGACAGGGTGATCGTCAACTATCAGAACGCGCAACGTTTCCATGCAACCTCAATCGTTTGAGCAGCGGTTTGTCGGCAACTTTCGGTGAGCAGCCGCTGCTCACCGAAAGGGGAGAACAGCCTGCACTGTTGTGCCCGCCGGGGACGACTGCAGGGTCAGCGTTCCGCCCAGTTCGGCAGCGCGCTCGCGCATTGAGCGCAGCCCCACGCCGGGCAGTGAAGCCGCAGACAGCCCCGCGCCGTTGTCACTGACTCTGATCACCAGGTCATTGTCTTTGAG
>DIAV01000307.1:9625-19292 GCA_002415895.1 Anaerolineales bacterium UBA5069
CAGCTCAGACGCGGCATCAAGTTCAATCTGCACGCCGTTGTGTGCGGCGCGGACAGCGAATTCGCGCAGCGCCTCAATCAGCCCCAGGTCATCCAGCGCCGGGGGCCGCAATGCATAGACAATGCGGCGGATATCAAGCACCGCGTCTTGCGACTGTCGCTTCAGGTCTTGCAGCAGCGTGGCGGCCTGGACGGGGTTGTGCTCCATGTAGCGCGCAATGGCGTCAATCGTGAGCGTTTGACTGGCGAGTTGTGGTCCCAAGCCGTCGTGCAGATCACGCCGGAGGCGACGGCGCTCATCCTCGCGCGCGGCAATCACAGCGCGATGGGAGGCCTGAAGCCGGCCGGTAAGCAACATGGCTTGTACTGCTGGGCCCGCCTGCAGGGCGATGCTTTCGAGCAGCCTGCGGTCGGCATGGCTCAGCCGTTCGCCGCGTGTGCGCGGCGCAACCACGAGATCACCCAGGACAGTCGATTGAAAGGTGAGCGGAAAGCGCTCGAGTTCACCCGTTGGGCTGCCCCACGCGGCAGTTATTGTACGCCCGCTCTTCGGCTCTGCATCGTCGGCATCAAACGGAACCAGTTTGAGCGCCGCATAGGGCAATTTCAACGATTGCGCAATGGTCTGCGTCATGGCGGCGAGGGCAACTTCGGGTGTGGCAGCGCTTTCCAGTTGCCTGCCCATGAGTTGCAGCACCTGAATATGGTCGTCACGCGCGCCAAACGCCAATCGATTAATGGCGATTTGCAGCCGCCGCTGGATTGACTGAATCAGGACGGCAATCAGCCCGGTGGCGAATATGGCAGTCCATACGCTCTGCTGCAGCCCCAGCAGCACGCTGGCGCCGCCCACCACGGCACCATAAATCAGCAGTACAACGCCCGTCATTGCGGCATAGAGCAACGTGCGGCTGATGACGAAGTCCACGTCCCACAAGCGGAAGCGCAGCAGCGCCAATGCCAGGGAAAGCGGCAGAGCCAGCAGCGCAACCGGCTCAACCACAAAGAGCAGTGTCGCGGCGCTGCTGCGCCGCCCGTCACCGTCCACGCGCAGAGAGAGGAGCAATCCCAGAATCAACAAGCCAAAGGACAAACCCAAGCCATAGACCACCCATTTTGTCTGCTGTTGTTCACTTGGCGTGGCCACGCGGCTGTAGCGGTACACCTGCGCACCGAGGCCGGTGATCAGCGCCACCGGCGCCACAACCATGAACGTTCTCCATCCGATTTCAGAGCCTTCGAACCACACCAGCCTATCCAGGCTTTGCCCGATGACGACCAGCGCGAGCAGCAGAGCCACAAACCATCCGCTCCAGCGCGGCACAAAGCGGCCATTGGGAAAGACGTAGAAGAAGGTGAGAAAGCTGCAGAACTGGATGAACGGGAAGAATGGCGCAGTGGCGTGGAAGATTGGATCGAGCAGTGGTGGCAGATGCAGCGTTTCGAGGTTGCCATGGATGCCGAAGAAGACGGAGAAGAGCAGCAGCGAGGCGGAGATTGTAACGGCCACCCAATCGCGCGAGCAGCGCCAGAAGATGAGCAGCGCCGTCACGATGAAGACCGCGCCCACCAGATACTCGAGCGCCATTACGGTCTGCACCCACTGCCGATATGTAAGCCACGCGGAGACCCCCCAATATGCCTCTTCCACAGACCATTCGGTCGCCGTTACACGATAGTTGGAAGGCGTCATCTCCCAGTAAGCTGCCGCAGCAAAGGCGAGTGCAATGGCCCAGCCCACGCGCACCGCGGACAGGGGGGCGCCGCTGAGTTGTGCAGTGCGGGGGTGGGCTGAAGCCATTGTGCTCATGGAGTTCTCTTCTCTGCGGACGGGCGCTATTCTTCCGGTTGCTTGCTGATGAGTGCAGCGGGTAGCAGCAGCCACGGCAACCAGAAGATGCTCACAACGCGCGTAACACCAAAGCCGGTGAGCAGACGCAATTGCAGTGCCGGCATGAGCAGAATCGCAGCCCAGAGCGCCAGCCAGCAGAGCGCAAAGAGCGCGAGCAGAAGTGATGTTGCCGTCGAACCGCCTCTGCCGCGCAGGCGTGCGACTACGACCAGCAGCAGGGTGGCGGCCAGCATACTCCATAACAGCCACTCCGTCCAGCGTGTTTGCGGGCGTGCCACCAGCCACACTGTAGCTATCACCCAGGTCGCTACCGCAACCCCCACAAGCCAGCGGGGAGGCGCAAAGCCACCGGCTGTGAGGTAGAGTCCGAGCAGTGCGGCCACACCAGCGGCCTGCACAAGCCCAAGCAGCCATCGCTCATCCGGCAACCACGCGAGGGGTGCGGGCAACCGGGCAGCACTGGTGAGCAGCAGCGTGGGGAGTGCAAGCGCAAGCAGAACGCTGCGCCGCACATTGGCGTTGTCAGGCTGCCGCCAGAGCGCAATCGGGGCCAGCGCGACATACGCCAGAAAGGTGAGCATGGCAACGGCGCGTGAGAAGCCACCGGCAGTTGCAAGATCAGCAGCATTCGAGTTCAGCAGGTCGCTTAAGAGTGAGGGGTGACGCTGCGCCGCACCGATGACAGGCATTACACTTGCAAAGGCGGCAACGAAGAGCGCCACGGTGGCCAACGCGCTGCCGAGCGGCATGGTCCTCGCTGGGGATTGTGCTGAGTGCCGTTGCAGCCGTTCCGCACCCCATACGGTTCCCCAGGCAATGGTCAGCGGGACGGGGATGAACAAGAGCATGAACTTGAGAATCGTGCTGGTGTCGGTGTTGGCCAGATCGCCAGTAGCGGCATCGAAGATGGGCCCTGCGAGCAACAGCATCAATCCGATGGCGAGCAGCACCCCACCTGTTGCCGCGCGCAGGTGCAGCACGCGCGCCATGCCCAGCCACAGCATCCCGGCCATGAGACCAACCACCGCGAAGATCATGACAATCCCCAGCGAGGCGCCCACTGTAAAGGTTGGCTCATGGCCCAAAATCAGCACCACAACGCGCATGGCCGCACGCGCCAACACACCACCAGCGGCACCGGCAACAGCCCCCGCACAGAGATAATTGGCCCACAGTGTCAGGCTAATGGCGCGCGGCACGGTGAAGCGTTGCCTTGCCAACTCTTCAGCCATCATGTAATGCCTCCTCTTCAAGCAATCCGATTGGGCGCGCCCACCGCGTTTTGCCCGACAACGCGCCGAGGCGGTGAGCACGCAACATGATGCAGCCGACTCCACCGTGATTGAGACGATTTGTGTCATTCCATCGCCTGCAAGGGCAACATGGTTGCCGTCCGCCGCCTGCAAACAGAGCGTGTGGGCGCCGGGCGCAAGCGTCAGTTCGGCCTCCAACTGCCCCTGTCCATCGTGCAGGTGGGCCTCATCCTTGGGCACGCCCTGGCCTGGTTCTACACACGGCTCGTCGATATGATGTGCAGGTGTCCGGCATCAGGATTGACTTCGCCTGCGGGTTCAACAGTGAAGTTCTCGGCTGCCAACTTGATGTTGAGAGGAGTTGAGACAGTTGCCCCTTCGGCCAGCCTCACAAAGAAGACGCGCGGGCCATCAGCCTGCGCAGGCGCAGCGCTGGAGACTGGCGCACAGCCCCCAGACAGTAGTGTGAGTGCCATCACCCCGCCACCCAGTATATTACGATAAATAGTTAAAATACTACGATACATTGTGCGATGTGCCATGTGCAATATTCTCCTGGAAGGGTTGTGTCATGCGCCCGATCTGCGGTGCGGCTCCAGGGTAACATCTGCGCAATGGCCTGTCATGGGAGCAGCGTCCCGACGTACAGGGACATTTTAACCCGACATCGCGTGCGGCTGGTTTGTGTGCTATAATCGGCCACTCTGCAGAAACCAAAGCCCCATACTAGACCGCCCATGCATTCCACCCAGGAGGCACGACCTTTCATGGCCTTTCCCATTCCCAGCATGTTGCTCAAGCAGCTTTACACCTTTGGCAGCCTTGCCAATACAGAGCGTGGCGTGCGTTTCTCGCTCAAAAACCGGCTCAGTGACGGCACTGTCACCGGACTGCACCATGTCAAGTTTGATGGCGTGGAGGCGCCGCTGCGCGCCGTGCGGCTGGACTTGGGCAACGGCAACGTGATCAGCGTAGATGAACTGCGCAACCACCCTGTGGACTTTCCCTTGCGCCGCGTGATTGACATTGTCTGCAACATTCCGCCTCTGGAGGTGGGGATTCATCACATTGAGGTGAAGTTTGATGCCAAGCCCTTTGGCACCCTCACGCTCAAGGTTGAAGGTGCAATTCAAACCGCCACAGAGAAGCGCACCACAATTCCTCGCAATCGCGACGATGACTACAGCGACTCTGCCATTGGCGAGCGCCAGCACTTCATTGAAGAATTCAGCGGCGGCCAGTACAACCACATCAAGCAATACTCCTTCGATCCCCACATCACCAACGGCAACATTGAGCAGTTTGTGGGTGCAGTGCAGATTCCCATTGGCCTGGCCGGGCCGCTGCTGATTCATGGCGAGCATGCCGAGGGGGAGTTTGTGGTGCCTATGGCCACCACCGAGGGGACGCTGGTGGCCTCCTACAACCGTGGCATGAAGGTGATTAGTCTCTCGGGCGGCTGCCGCGTCACAATTGCCGGGGATGGCATGCAGCGTGCGCCGGTCTTCGTCTTTGACGATGCGCTGCAGGCGCGCAACTTTGCGCTTTGGGTGGCCGACAACTTTACGCGCATTGCCGAAATGGCCGAAGCGACCTCGAGCGTGGCCAAGCTGCTGAACATTGAGCCATTCCTTGCCAGCAAGTTTGCCTATCTGCGCTTCACCTATTCCACGGGCGATGCCGCCGGGCAGAACATGGTGGGGCGCGCTACCTTCGCTGCCTGCGGCTGGATTGTGGACAACTACGAGGGCGTGCGCCACTTCTATCTCGAATCAAACCTGGCCACAGACAAGAAATCGTCGCATGTCAACGTCATGCGCACGCGCGGCAAGCGCGTGATTGCCGAGGCGACCATCAAGCGCAACATATTGCTGGAGCATTTGCGCGTGGAGCCGGAGACGCTCTTTCATCACCATGGCGTGGGCAATGTGGGATCGCTGCTTTCGGGGGCCAACAACAACGGCGCGCACTCGGCCAATGGCATTACCGCCACCTTTATTGCCATGGGGCAGGATGTCGCGAATGTCTCCGAGTCATCGGCGGGCATCTTGTACGCTGAATTGACGCCCGAGAAGGATCTCTACCTTTCGATGACGATTCCATCGCTGATTGTGGCAACCTACGGCGGCGGCACGGGCCTGGCCACGCAGCGCGAATGCCTTGAGATGATCGGCTGCTATGGCAAGGACAAGGTGCGCAAACTGGCGGAGATCATCGGCGGCGTGGTGCTTGCGGGCGAGCTTTCGCTGGCTGCCGCGATTTCGTCCTCCGACTGGGTTTCCAGCCACGAACGTTACGGGCGCAATCGGTAACACAACAGTTCTGCTATGTCGCAGTTCTATTGTGTCGTCGCGCTGTAGCTGTCATCAACTGTTCAGGCGCACAAAATTGGCCCTTGAAATCGCACTCACCTTATGCTAACCTTACAAACTTCATGGGGGCATCTCCCGCCCGCGTCCACCTTGTTGCCTGCGGCACGGCCGCGTAACTGGCGGCGCTCCCGCCAAGAGGTGCATCATGGCGGTACAGCCCGCGCCCTCCGACGGTCGTCCCAACGGCTCAAGCGCTGCAATTGATGCAGCCGAATTGTCTGGCGACAACAACAGCTTCCTGCACGGCTGGCGGCTGGATGTGGCGCGTTTTGCATGGCTCGCCACCCTCTTTGCGGGCATCCTTGCCTTTGTCTCGGGTATGCCGCGCAGCTTTGCGATTGCGTCCACGCTCAGCGAAGCGGCGCGCCGGCGCGTCGTGGTCATGGGCATACCGCCCAATGCGACGGCCTGGTACCTGCTGATTCTCGATACGATCACCTTTGCCCTCTTTGTCACAGCCGCAATCATTATCTTTCGCAAGCGCTCAACCGATGTCCTGGCGCTTGTGACCTCCTGCATGCTGCTTTTTACGGGCATGCTGTATACCGCACCTGCCTACGAAGCGCGCATTCCCATGCTTTTTGTGGCCGTGGGCGCGGCGGCGGCGGAATTCTTCCAGATTCTGTTTCTCATGCTCTTCCCCGATGGCAAGTTTAGCCCGCGCTGGCTGTGGCTCATCCTGCCGCCACTTGCGATATGGCGCTTCTACATTTGGCGCGTCTACTACATCCCCTGGCTCTACGATTCAATTCGCATTGGCGACAGGTATCCCTTCCTGCGTCAGGATTCGCGCGACTTGCTTCTACTCTTCGCGCTGGTGGTCATTGTCGTAGTTTTACAGGTGCTGCGCTATCGCAACGGCTATACGCCTGCGCAAAAGTTGCAGGCCAAATGGCTGGTGTGGGCAACAGCCATGGCTGTCATTGTGGTTGGCGGCTATGTGATTGCAATCAATTCACTGCCCGCCCTGCACCCGCGCCTGGGCAGCAACGTGGTTGTCAACATGGCCGGACGCACAGTCAGGCAGGTGGCGTTGTGTATCATCCCCCTGGCCGTCTTCTATTCGGTGCTGCGCCGTCGCCTTTGGAACATCGACTTTCTCATTAACCGCACGCTGGTTTATGTGCCCCTCACCAGCGTTTTGGCGGGGCTCTTTGCTGTACTGGCGTCACTCTCGCAGCGCTTCATGCTGGCTACGACGGGAACAAAATCGGAGTGGTCACTCATCCTCGTCACGATTGTGCTGACAACGCTTGTCAACCCCTTTCGCACGGAAATCCAGAAGTGGGTGGATTATCGCTTTAAGGAAGCGCCGGACCCCATGCAGGCGCTTAAGCGTCTTGATAAAGACGTGCAGGGGGTGACGGATGTCCTGATGCGCGAGGCATTGCTGGCGCGCCTGGTGAATGATGCCGTGGTGGCGCTTGGCGCTCATGGTGGGGCTGTCTATGTGATTGGCGAGGAGACTCCGCGCCTTGTCCATGCGACGCCCGAATGGTATGGGCCGGTGGCCTTGCAGCGTGCGCTCATTTGTGGCACACAATGCGCCGGCTGGCTTGTGCTGGGGCGGAAGCAAAGCGGGAATACCTATAGTGAGGTTGAGATCAAGGGTCTTGAGGAAAGCATGGCGCGCGTTGTCACGCTCATGATCTTGATGTATGGCGAGCGCAATATCGAGACAGCGCCGCTGGCGCGTGCCGATACGAGCCTGGCAGCCTATCTGCCACAACCCGTGCGCAAGGCAACGCGCGATCAGGTCTTCACCATTCCTGCAGAGAGCGCGCCAGAGCCCGCCGAAGCATAGCCAACCGCCTTCCCAACAGGATGCAAAAAGCCGCAGGCATCGCGCCTGCGGCTTTTTGCATCCTGCATGTTCCTGCAAAACGCGAGGTTACTGCTGCTAGCCCGTTACTTCGCGCGGTTCTCGATATAGGAGAGACTCTGATGCCGAAAGTATGTGTTATACAACTCGGCGTAGTGGCCACCCTGGGCCAAAAGCTCGTCATGACTGCCTTGCTCAATAATGCGCCCCCGTTGCAGCACCAGAATCCTGTCTGCCGCCTTCACGGTGGAGAGACGGTGCGCAATCACAATTGAGGTGCGCCCCTTGAGCAACAGCGCCAGCGCATCCTGAATCTGTACCTCGGTAAAGGGGTCAATGCTGGCGGTTGCTTCGTCCAGAATAAAGATGGCGGGGTCCTGCGCCAACATACGCGCGAGCACAACGAGCTGGCGCTGGCCCATGCTCAAGCGATTGCCGCGTTCGCCAACGTCGGTGTCCAGCCCCATGGGCAGCGTCTCAAGCCACTCTCCGCCACCAATGCGACGCGCCACCTGCTCGGTGTCCGCGTCACTCATGGCGGGTGTGCCATAACGAATGTTGTCGCGCACCGTGCCTGCAAAGAGAAAGGGCGCCTGGCTGACAACACCCAACTGTCGCCGGAAAGAAGGCAGATCGAAGGTGCGAATGTCCTCATCATCAATCTGCAGCGTCCCCGCTTGAAACTCGTAGTAGCGCGTAACCAGCTTGGCAATGGAGGACTTGCCCGCCCCCGTATGCCCCACCAGCGCAACGCTTTCGCCCGGACGAATATGCAACGTGAAGTCGTCCAGCACCTGCTCTTTAGCGCTGTAGCGGAAATCTACATTCTTGAACGAAATATCGCCGTGCAGCCGATCAACACGCACATTATCACTCTGCACAATAGCCGGGCGCGCGTCCATAAGTGCAAAAATGCGCTCGGTTGCGCTCAACGCGCTCTGAAACTGGCTCCAGAAGGCCGACAGGTTCGTCATGGGGAACCAGAACTCGCCAATCGAGTTCATAAAGAGGAACCATGCACCCGCAGTGATGACCCCTGCTGCAACGCCACTGCCGCCCGCATACAAAATGATCGCGGTGCCCACACCGACCGCCGTTTGCAGCGTGGGGAAAATCGAAGAGAGCACAAGGCCGCGCTTGACCTGGATGTCGTAACTCTGGTTGTTGACGGCAAGAAATTCGTTATAGATGCCCTGCTCACGGCGGAAGTTCTTGGCAACACGAATCCCGGTCACGGCTTCCTGAATGGCTACATTGACTTCAGCAATCGCGCGCTGGCTCTGGCGCGTAATGCGGCGCGCCACATTCTGATAGCGGCTGGCAATGAAGTAGCCGACGGGCATGAGGAACGCCAGCATGGTGGCAAGCTGCCAGTTGATGGTGTAGAGGTAGACAAGCAGGATCACCAACAGCAGCAGTTGCGAAAACACCTCGGTGATGAGAACTGCTGTGCGGCCAAACTCGTCCGTGTCGCTCGTAATCCGGCTGACGATACGCCCCGACTGGTACTGATCAAAAAAGCTCAAATCATGGTGAATGACGGTAGCGAACGCATTGTCGCGCATGTCCATAATCACCGAACCCATGAGTTTGGCCGTATGCAGGCGCCGTACGAAGTTCACCAGCCACGTCAGCAAGCCCAGCAGCAGAATTGCCAGCACAAGCAGCGCTGCCGCACGCTGATCGCCGGAGCCGGGACCGGCCAGGAACTCGACACCGCGTGCAATCAACACAGGCGAAATCGCGCCAAGGAGCGAGAGTACGGTTACGGAACCAATCACCAACAGGAAACGTGTGCGATAGGGAGCGAAATACGCGGCAATGCGCCGAATGAGTTCACGGTTGCCATATTCGCGATCGTACGCTTCGGCGTTCAGTGACGCCCGCATCATACCCATAAGGCGCTATCCAGTTCAATGAATCCGTTCGCGTCGCGAATGCGAGGGCGCTCCCTCCGCAAGCAGAACCAGAGGCGGGCAACCCAGCGCGCACCGGCGCAAGACGCTTTACATTTCAAATTATTGTCACCAGGGCCAGTATACAGGAGGTCAACGCGCCCACCAAGTTTCCTGCGCTCGACAGCCCATCTATGCCAAACGGCCCGCGCACGCATCACCCATGGTTTGGGTGCATCGCTCACTGCGCTGTTGCGCAACCAACGCGATGATAGCCGTCATAAGCAAAACGAAACCACACCACACCCGCACAACAACTCGTACAGGAGAAAACCCCATGACCAAACCATGCAAGCGCAGAGACCTCATTGCGCTGTTGGCCACAATTGTAATCGGCGCGCTCAGCATCAGCGCATGCGGCACAACGGCCGAAAACTCCGCCCCAACGCAGCCTGCCACTGCAGCAGCGCCAGC
>DIAV01000307.1:19362-20293 GCA_002415895.1 Anaerolineales bacterium UBA5069
CTGCAGCGATCACAGAAAGCGTCGCCACCACGCCAACAACAGACCAGAGTGCGCAGGTCGCCTCCGCCGCGCCCGCCGCGCCCATGTTCGATCCTGCTCAAACCGCACTCCGTCTCACAGAGGTGGCAAATGGCCTGCTCAAACCCGATTTTCTCACCCATGCGGGCGACGGCAGCGGTCGCCTCTTCGTTGTTGAACAGGCGGGGCGCATTCGCATCATTGACGGCGACAAAGTCGTCGAGACGCCATTCCTCGACATCAGCGATCGCGTGGGCAGCAGCAGCAACGAACAGGGCCTGCTCGGCCTGGCCTTTGCACCGGACTATGCGTCCAGCGGCACATTCTTTGTAAACTACACAAATCGCGCCGGCGACACGGTGATCAGCCGCTTTCAGGTGACCGCCGATGCACAGGTGGCCGACCCTGCCAGCGAGACCCTGGTGCTAACCTTCCAGCAACCCGCACCGAACCACAACGGCGGCATGATCCTCTTTGGCCCCGACGGCATGCTCTGGGTGGGCACGGGTGACGGCGGTGCATCCAACGACAGGTTCGGCAACGGCCAGAACCCGCAAACGCTCCTGGGCAAAATGCTGCGCATCGATGTCATGAGCGACCCCACCCAACCCTACACGATCCCAGCCGACAACCCGTGGGTGACGGCGCAATGGAACGGGCAGACAGTGCGCGGCGAGATATGGGCGCTCGGGCTGCGCAACCCCTGGCGTTACAGCTTTGATGCTGCAACCAACGATCTTTGGATAGCCGACGTGGGGCAGAATACCTGGGAGGAGGTCAACTTCGTCGCTGCGGGCAGCGCCGGTGGGCTCAACTTCGGCTGGCCCATCATGGAAGGGCTGCATTGCTTTCAGCAGGCAGAATGCGACGCAACGGGCCTCGTGCCCCCTGTGATCGAGTACGACCACAGCGG
>DIAV01000307.1:20422-23772 GCA_002415895.1 Anaerolineales bacterium UBA5069
AAGCGATCTTGTACTGCAAAGCGACGCACCGATTACATCATGGGGTGCGGACCAAGACGGGGAACTCTACATCGTGGAGGCAAACGGCCGCATCAGCCGAATGGAACTTGCCGAATAGACCACTTGAGCCGTTCACAGCAAAGACAAGCAAACCAAAGTTCATCAGCCGTGGGCTGCACCGGCCCCCCGCCCATGCAGCCCACGGACATGATGCAAAGAAAGTAATGGCCTACCACTCCTCAACAATGTCTTCGCGCTCGCCAACAACGTGGAACTGGCGCGCCGGGCGTGGTGCAGGCATAGGCCACATGGGCATCCCCATGCCACCTGCCTGCTGTCCATGTGTGTCACCCTGTCCTTGCGGCAGCATGCCTGGGGCCGTTACAACAATGATGGGTGGCTGGCCATTGAAGCCGCCATACTGGCCATAGCCATTGTTCGCCCCGTAGTTCGATGCGGTACCGTTGCGCCCGTTCCCGTTGACTGGCGCCGCATATTCGCCGCGGCGCGCAGCAGCCATCACAAGCAGCGCTGCCGGCAAACCGGCAAGCATGCCAAAGAAGATGCCCAGGCCCATGCTGATGGCGTCGCTGCTCAGTGTGTCGCCGATTCGCCATGCCAGTACGCCGCCCGCCAAAAGGACGCTCAACACAAGTATTTGACGCATAAAACCCTCCAGTTTCAATCCACACACGCGATAGATGTTCTCAATTCACCACGGCACACAGTCATTGGCGCGGCATGTTTCAGTCTGCGGCGCTGGACTGTACGTAACCAAAGTCCGGCAAGGCCGGCATGGGTGGCACAATGGCCTTGCGCCAAGGTGTGACGATTTGCGGCCCATGGCGTTCATCAATGTCGCGGCTCAGTGTGTCAAAGTCCTGCGGTCCCATCCATGCCGCTTGGAAGCGTAGCGGCGTTGCCGAAGCAACCAGCAGGAAGTCCCCCATTCCACCCAGCTTTTCGGCCCCGCTCTCACTGATGCCAGTGGCGTAGCGCGCTTCGTCTTTGCTGGCCACCGAACCTACCAATCGCACGGGGAAGTTGGCCTTCATGGCACTTCCAATCAGGCTGGCGCTGGGCTTCTGCGTACAGGCGAGTAAATGGATGCCCGCTTCGCGCCCGCGCTGCGCAAGCCGTGTAAGCAACCCCTCCACCTCTTTACCGCCCGTTTGCAACAGGTCGGCCAACTCGTCGACCGCGACGACGATGATAGGCCGATTTGTATGCGCACGGTCGCGTATTTCCATTTCGCCAACAACGGCCTTGAGTTTGGCGATGGCCTCTTCCGGGCTGACGACCACAGAACCTGTGGCATGGGGCAACCGCTGCAACATGCCGAAGCCACGGCCCTTGGGATCTATTAAGACAAACCGCAGGTCTGCGGGCGCATTGTGCAGCGCGAGAGAGGCCAGCATGGTGCGCGCCAGTGCTGTCTTGCCACTTCCCGTCGTACCTGCGAGCAGCACATGCACCACATTTGATGATGACAGGCGCAGCAGCAGCGGCGCGCCCTTCTCGTCAATGCCCAGGATTGCCGTTGCAGGCGGGATGTGGCCCGCCAGCACATTGCAAAGCTCAAGCAAGCGCACTGGCTCGCCGGACTCGCGTGCGACCTCAATGTTGATCAAGCTGCCTTCACGGTAGACACGCACGCGATTGCAGTTGAGTGCAAGTGCAATCTCTTCGGAGAGCGCCGAGAATTTGTTGAGCTTTACGGTGGCAGCCGGAATGACCTGGTATTGGACAAAGCGCGGGCAGACAATGCCGCTCATGACCTGGCCGGGCGCCTTATGCAGCGCCAGAATTGCCTCAATACGGTCCGCTTGCGCCTCCAAGACTTCGCGCGGGATCGTCTTGCGCGTTTCTCCTGCTTTGTTTGCTGGTGAGCGTGCCGATTCCTGTTTCATCTTGCTGCTATTTCCATAAGGCGCATGGGCCACAACTTCAGTTGCCGTGGGACGACGATCATCGTTCAATCATGACCCACTACGTGTCGCGCCCGTGCCACCGTGCAAGTTTGCGAACAAACGTTCTAGCACAGAGTATATAGAACGTATGTACCATCGTCAATACCCAACATCACAAAGTATCAACTTGGGAAACTTGGGATTACCTCATTCGAACATGGACGCGCACAAATTAACACCGTTCGCTCAGTGGCGACCGGTGTCTCAACTATCGTTGAATTCTGTTCAAGGGGTTCGTTTACGTGCGTTCGAACAGCGCGACTTCAATGCGCGCAAGCCACTTGACCTGATGCAGTGCTGCATCAATCTCACTGGCGACGACCAGGCGCACAAGGCCTTGTGCGCGCTGCAAGGGCGCGCCATCCACCATGTAGGCGAGCAGGGGCGGCGGCGTGCTACCGATCTGAGGCGCAGTGAGGCGCGTGCCATAGCCATCTGCGCTCATGAAGTCCATGTGGGATATTATCGCGTCAACCGGCACGGTTGCGGCCAGCAGGTCCGTCACTGTAACACCGCCAAAACGAAACGGTCCTGTGCGATCATGACCTGTACTGGCAATAAAGCAGTTGGGAATCTCTGTGTATTGCAGCGCGCGCAAGGCGTCTAGGGCAAAGTGACGCGCACCACCATTTGCAATCAAGATAATAGTGGCGTCACCTTGTGGCACAACGGGGTTCGGTTCGTGGCTGTGAGGCGTGACCCAATCGGCGCTTGACGAATTCATGTTTTCAGGCTTCTGGTTGCATGGTAAAGTTGAGTGGAAACCCATCGGCGCGCGCGCGATTGTGTGCGATGGCGATAAGGCGAAGTGCCTCATCGCGTGGACGGATTACAACGACAGCTTGACCGTCGTTGTGCGCTGTGAATGCGACATGGTCCGCAAGTTCTTCAGAGAGCATGAAGACGCGCCGCAGCATCAGCACGACATAGTCGTAGGGCGTCTCATCATCGTCATGCACAAGTACGAGATAGAGCGGTTCAAATGCGCTGGCCTCCGCAGTGTTGGCCGTTCGCTCAGGGACGACTTCCGTACTCTTCATTTGGACCCTGAATGGTGAGGAAGTCCCTAACGTAATTTGGGGCATTTCAGCAAGTCCGCCTCTCCATGCAGCGAGTTTGCAGTTACGCTAATGTGCGCATTATAGCGACATTGGTGCATGGCACAAGCGCGCCAGGACGCGGCAGCGTGCAGGTCGCAACGTCTGTGGCAGTTTCACGCCCTTCTGTGCGCATGGTATGATCGCCGCATATGTCAGCACCGTGCCCTGCGCCGCCCAGGTCTCCAACTGAATCGTTGTCGATTACGGCTGCGCGTTTGGCCTGGCCCAGCCGCGGCTTTGTGCGTACCATAGTTGTAGCAGCAGTGTCCATGATTGCACT
>DIAV01000013.1 GCA_002415895.1 Anaerolineales bacterium UBA5069
TTGCTTCCACACAAAGGCCAGCGCGTCCAGCCGCAGCACCTCGGCCCCGGCATTGGCCAGAAAAAGCATCTCGGCGGCCATGTCGCGAAAGACAGCCGGATTCCTGTAGTTCAGATCCCACTGAAAGACATTGAATGTTGTCCACACCCACTTATGGATTTCAGGCCGCCAGGTGAAGCTGCCGGGGTGCTTGTCGGGAAAGATTTCGCGCAGCGAGCGTTCGTAGGCGTCGGGCTGGGTACGGTCATCGAAGAGGAAATAGTAGTCGGCGTAGTCGGGATCACCGGCCTGCGCGGCCTGCGCCCAGCGATGTTCGTCCGACGTGTGGTTGAAGACGAAGTCAAGCACAGGGCTAATGCCGGCGGCGCGCAGTGCGGCGGTGAATGTACGCAAATCGTCCATCGTGCCCAGGGCAGGGTTGACTTCGCGGTAGTCGCTCACCGCATAGCCGCCATCGCTGTCGCCTGCGGGGGCCTTGAAGAGAGGCATGAGATGCAGGTAGGTTAAGCCCAGCTCCTTGAAGTAGGGGATTTGTGCTTGCAGCCCCTGCAGGTCGCCGGCAAAAAGGTCCACATAGCAGACACCGCCCAGCATCTGCTGCGATTGAAACCAGGTGGAATCGGCCTCGCGCGCCGCGTCAAGCGCCTTGAGGTCGGCGGGCCGGTCGCGCCAAAGCGTAGCCATCATGCTCAGAATTTGCTCAAGGTGGTAGTAGAAGTCGTAGCGATCGCCGTAGAGGTGGACAAGCAGGCGAAAGAGTTGCGGAAAGTTGGCTTCCAGGCGCGCCCTGAAGGTTGCCCACGCCGCGTCGGGCATGGATTCGGACCACTCGGCCTCAAAGCGAGGCATCAGCCGCGCCCACGTACGATCACTCTCCAGCGGTAACCGGCTCTCATCAACCATCAGTTCACCTCACAAAGTGCTTGTCAGCGGCAGCCACCTGGGCGCTGCCCGCCGCGTATTGGATTGCGATCACGGCCGGCGCGCGATGAAGATCAGATGATCACTCAGGCCGTCATAGGGCGTGCCGTCAAACTCGCCCCACACCTCTTCCACCACGAAGCCAGCCGCGCGCAACATCAACTCGCCTTCGCTGCGCCACAAAAAGCGCAGCGTGAATGGGCAGTTCGTGCGGCGCACCGCGCCCGAAGGCAGCGTCTCCTCGTAGATGAAGAGCGTCTCCTGAATCTGCTCCGCAATGTCCACGCTGCGCACGCTCCACTTGGTCACCTCTGCGCCTGTGGTCTCGTCCGTCCAGCGGTCGGCCAGTTCCATGAGGCCGTTAACCTCAAGCAAGCGCGCCAGATCGGGGTTGAAGAGGTCGAGCATGAGCAGGCCGTCCGGGCGCAGCAGGTGCAGTGCAGCGCGCAGTGCGGCCTCCTGATCGGCCGCAGTGATCAGGTGCATGAGGGTGTTGCTGGTGCAAATGGCCAGCGCAAAGCTGCCTTCGGGGAGATTCGGGTGACGCAAATCGGCCTCTACAAAAGTGACGCGCGCCGCAAGGCCCGCCACCGCCAGCTTATTGCGCGCCACCTGCAAGAGCGCGGGGCTGATATCCACACCCGTGGCCGCAACGCCCGCATCGGCCAAGGGCATCAGCACGCGCCCCGTGCCGCAGCCAAGCTCCACCACAGGCCCGCCGGCGTCTGCGGCCATCTCCAGAATCAAGCCGAGGTCGTCCTCATAGGCGCGGTAGTCATCGTCATAGAAGCGCGCAAAACGATCAAAATGGTCGGCGCGCGCGGCAGGTTGCGGCGCAGCGCCATCAGCCGTCAGATGGGATGATTCACTCTTTGAGTCCATGGCGAAGGTATGGGGAAAGCTGCTTGTATGCGCACAGCGCATGGGGTGCGAAGATGCTGATAAGTTGATCATACGCTCACCAGTGGAAAGGCGGAAATTGGATTTGTCAGCGCAGATCATCTGGGGTAGAATAGTGTGCAGTTGAGGAGAGCCGACCTGCGGACAGGTCGGCCATTGATTTGTGGGCTGCAGGACGGCAGGGTGAGAGTTGGCACATGGCAAACGCCGCCGGCAGGGCGGTGTTTTTTCATGCATTCTCCCCGCCAAATCCCTGCGCTGCCAATCTGCTGCATAGTTCCCCGGACACTGTTCGCGCATACGCACGCCAAATCAATTCCACACACCCGTTTTTGTATCCGCTGACGCATCGCTGCGCGGCGGAAAGCGCCGGTAACCGACCGGCAGATGAAGGAGACTCCCGCAGTGGGAGGCAGAGAACCATGGCAAACAAAGAACCCGTCTACCTGACAGCCGATGGCTTGCGCAAGATTAAAGAAGAGCTGGAATTCCTGACAACCACCAAGCGCCGCGAGGTGGCACAGATGATCGCCGAAGCCAAGGCCGAGGGCGACATCAGCGAAAATGCCGGCTACGATGAAGCCAAAACGGCGCAGGGCTTCCTCGAGGGCAAGATCCGCGAGCTGGAAGCTACCGTCTCCATGGCCAGCATCATTGATGAGAATGACCTGCCCAAGCATAAGGTGGCGTTGGGCAACACAATCATTCTGCGCGAAGTGGGTACGAACTTTGAGGAAAAGTTCACCCTCGTAGGCTCGCGCGAGGCCGATCCGAACAATGGTCGCATTAGCAACGAGAGCCCCATGGGCAAAGCCATAATGGGCAAGTCGGTGGGCGACACGGCCAAGGTCACTACGCCCGGTGGTGAGATCGAGTTCGAAATTCTGGGCATTAAATAACGCACGTTACGCACAACGGCAACTACGTACGCAGAAAAGGCGGGAAAAACGGAAACAACATGAAGGACCTGCCTTTTGCTGATCACCTCGACGCCTGATGGCGCAGCAAGGTGGACGCGGCAGTTTCCTGCTACTTCCGTTGTTACCGTTCTTTCTGCGTCCTTATACGTAAAGCAAGTTGATGCTGTGCGTGCGCACGATACCAGCGCACGCGGCTGCACGCCGTGAAACCGAGGTCATTGTGAGCAGAGCCGATGAACAGGGAAACGAGCAGAGGGCGGCGCGCACCAGTGCGCCCGATCTCTTCGCGCCCGAAGCGCTCAACGATCAGGAGCAGGCACGCCTGAACAACTTGCGCGGGCTGATTGCCGCGGGTATCGATCCCTTCCCGGCGCGCGTCACGCGCACGCACACCATTGCCGCCGCCCGCGCCTTGCACGAACAGGGCGAGGCCGGTGAGACGCCCGTTTCTGTGACAGGGCGCATCAAAGGCATGCGCGCCATGGGCAAAATGAGCTTTGTGGACCTCGAGGACGGCACTGGCCGCATGCAGGTGCTGCTGCGGCGCGACGATTTGCCCGCCGGCTGGTACGACGACATCTGGAAGAAACTCATTGACCTGGGCGACTTTATTAGCGCCACGGGGCCGTTGGTGCTCACGCGCACGGGCGAGCTTAGCGTCCACGCGCACGCAGTGCAGTTCCTGGGCAAAGCCTTGCGCCCCATGCCCGACAAGTGGAAGGGCGTGCGCGACCCGGAAAAGCGTTATCGCCGGCGCTATGTGGACCTGCTGGCCAACCCCGAAGTGCGCGACATCTTCCGCACGCGCGCCGCAGTCGTGCGCGGCCTGCGCGAATACCTCGACAACGAGGGCTTTTTGGAGGTGGAAACACCCATCCTCCAGCCTATCTACGGCGGCGCGGCGGCGCGGCCTTTTGTCACGCATCACAATCAGCTGCACCAGCAGCTCTACCTGCGCATCAGCTTCGAGCTCTACCTCAAGCGGCTGCTCGTGGGCGGCTATGACAAGGTCTACGAAATTGGGCGCGACTTCCGCAACGAGGGCGTCTCCTTCAAGCACAACCCCGAATTCACGCAGCTTGAGTTTTATGAAGCCTACGCCGACTACCAGGACGTCATGCGACGCACCGAGGAAATGGTAGCGCATGTGGCTCGGCGCGTCCTCGGGGGCACGCTCATTACGTGGCAGGGACAGACGATTGATGTCACACCCCCGTGGCGGCGCTTGCCACTGCGCGAAGCCATTCTTGAGGCCACCGGCATTGACTATGAAGCCTTTCCCGACGCGCAAGCACTCGCCACGGAGATGCGCAGCCGCGGCCACGACCCCGACCCGCGCAGCAATTGGGGCAAGCTGGTGGACAGCCTCATGGCCAAATATGTGGAGCCGAATCTCATTCAGCCCACCTTCCTCATTGACTACCCGCGCGATGTCAGCCCCCTGGCCAAAGGTTCGCCCGATGACGCGCGCCAGGTGGAGCGCTTTGAGGGCTTTATGGCAGGCATGGAGATCTGCAACGCCTTTAGCGAGCTCAATGATCCCATTGATCAGCTGCAGCGCTTTGTGGATGAAGGCTACCGCGCCCGCCACGGTGACGATGAGGCGCACCCCATTGACGAAGACTACATTGAGGCGCTGGCCTATGGTATGCCCCCCGCAGGCGGCTTTGGCATGGGCGTTGACCGCCTGACTATGCTCCTCACCGATCGCGACACCATTCGCGAGGTGCTGCTCTTCCCGCATCTGCGCAGCCTGCGCCAGGACGA
>DIAV01000249.1 GCA_002415895.1 Anaerolineales bacterium UBA5069
GCCTCCAGCGTGGCCTCAAGATCGCCCCCCTGCGCGCCAATGCCGGGTACAAGGAACCAGGCGGCAGGGGCGGCGGCGCGCACGGCTGCAATGGCGTCCGGGTAGGTTGCGCCCACCACAAGCCCCACATTGGGCGACCACGCTGTCGCCGTGCGCGCCACGTGGATGTAGAGCGGCTGATTCGGTTCGCGGTCCAACTGCTGCCAATCGGCCACTTCCAGGTGCTGCAAGTCACCGGCGCTGGGGTTGCTTGTGTGGCAGAGCACAAAGAGCCCCTTGTCGCCATAGGCGGCGAATGGGTCAATGCTGTCGCGGCCCAGATAGGGGCTGAGCGTGACGGCGTCAACACCCCACTCCACAAAGCACGCTTTCGCATAGGCATCCGCAGTGCTGCCGATGTCACCGCGCTTGACATCCAGGATGACGGGAATGTGGGCGGGAATGTGATCAAGCGTCGCGCGCAGCGCCTCCAGTCCCGGCGTGCCCAGCGCCTCGTAGAAGGCGATGTTGGGCTTGTAGGCGCACACGAGGTCGGCCGTTTGGTCGATGACATCGCGATTCCACGCAACAATGGCTGCCGTGAGCGTTGCGGGCGACGCATCTGCAACACCTGTCGCGTCTGCCGGTGCGGCGCGGTAGCGCGCTGGAATCTGCGCGGGTGCTGGGTCCAGCCCGACGCAGAGCAGGGAGTCATTACGCGCGACTGCGGCGGCGAGTTTGGCGAAGAAGCCTGTGGACATGCGTGCGCCTCCATGAGACTGTGTGGATGTGAACGAAAACAGAATTTTGGTGCAAGTCGACGTTGTGAACCGCTTGGAAACAGGCGAAAAAAGCGGGCGAAGGAAACTCCTTCGCCCGCTGGTCTACACAAATGCCATATCCGGTAGAAATGGCTGGATTGGGTTTGGCGCAAAGACAAGCCGGAGATTCCACGCCTGCGCCTCATTGTGGCGTGTGCCCAGCCAGGCGCCGGCGGGTGGCAGCGGGTTGCGATGATCAAACTGGCTGCGATAGTGGTTGATTTCGGCGCTTGCGGCACCCAGGTGGCCTAATGTCGAGAGGACGGGGCCACCGTGCGTCACAATTGCAATGGGGCCAATCGCCAGGCTCTCGTGTGCGGCCTTTTCATAGAGGGTGAGCACGCGCGCGAGCATGGCATCCTCGGCTTCGTCGTGGCGCCATTCGGCAATCGCATAGGACTCAATCAGTTCTGCCCCGCATACGGATACGGCCAACTGGGCTGTACGCTTCGTGCGCTCGAGCGGGCTGTGGTAGACGCGCACAATCCCCTGTGTGTGCATGAATGCGCCCAATGCCAGCGCCTCGCGCTCGCCCGTTGCGGTGAGCGGCGGGCCGGGTGGAATGTCATAGGGAATGTCGTGCCGGTTCCAGTCGGGTGTGGCATGGCGGGCAAGCAGAATGCGTGCGATGCCGGTTTGTGCGTTCGCTGCGCCGGCGCTTTGTGTGTTGGCCGTGGTTTGTCTGTTGGCAATCGTCATACGGGGAATACACCTTATCTGAATCTGGCATTCATCAACGCATTGCGTTGAAGCAAATTGCCGCCGGGCGCAAAATGTTCGTGCGTTGTATTCGCTCCGCCAGCGCACCAGGCACCCCCATGTCACCCAAGGCGAGCTGGTTACCGTTGCTACCTTCCGGTCCTGGCGGGGTTCCCAGTGCCCTGCCGCACGGGACCCAGCGGCTGGCGGAGCGAAGACAACGCACGAACATTTTGCTTGTGGCGGAGAGGGAGGGATTTGAACCCTCGAACCTTTATGGGGTTACGAGCTTTCCAGGCCCGCGCCATAAACCGGACTAGGCGACCTCTCCACACGTGCACGAGCAGGCAGTATAGCCGAGGCGGCTGCTTCTGGCAAAGATGCCGCCCATGCAACGAATCTACATGGGGGCGCGCACGAGGACACAGCCCACTCTTCTCGAGGCAAGGGCGCGAGGAAAAGCAAAAACAGGGTCTAGATTGATACCACAGTGAAAGCTACAACGACGCAGAGGTGCAGAGGCGCAGCATTAAGCAACTTTGCGCCCCGCGCCTCTGCGTCGTTGTAATTTCCACAGTGGTATCACTTTACTGGTGCGTACGGTACGTACGCGAGGGATTGCGTAGCGGCGGCTTCAGCCGCCGTTGGTATGAAATAAGTCGCGTCCTCGAGAACGGCGGCTGAAGCCGCCGCTACGCAAAGTGGCGCGCGATCGCATCCACCATGGCGCTGATGGTATGCGGCGACGGCACGATGTCGACGTGCAGGCCATAGTCGTTCGCGGCCTCGCGCGTCAGCGGGCCAATGCAGGCCACCGCGACGTTGTCGAGCATGGCGACTGATCCCCCTTCGGCTTTGATGCGCTTGACAAAATAGCGCACAGCTGTGGGGAAGGTGAAGGTAATCGCGTCCACTTTGCCCTCCCACAGCATGTTGGGGACGGCGTCGCCGCCCTTGCCAATGAGTGTGCGGTAGGCATTAATCGCGTCCACATCGGCGCCAGTGCCCTTGAGGCACTTGGCAAGTGTGGCGCGCGTGGTGGCCGATTGCGGCAGCAACACGCGCATGCCCGGGCGCAGATTGAGCTGTTCGGCAACGAGTTCGGGCGTGTAGACTTCGGGCGCAAAATCGCTGCGAATCCCCAGCAGTTCGTTGGTCCACTGTTCGGTCATGCAGCCGATTGTCGCCACTTTGAGGCGACGGGGGAAACGCGACGGGTCCAGCCCCAGCGCCTTGATGCGGTCGGAGACGACCAGAATTGTGTCGGCGTCATTAAGAATGAGCCAATCGTAGATCCCTTCGCCCGCGGCGCGCAGGGCGTGGTCCAGCTCGTCGGTGTTGTCGTAGGGGGCCAGATCAATGGCGGGATAGAGGAGCGTCTCTGCGCCGAGGGCTGCAAAGAGGCGGACCTGCTCCTCGGCCTGAACGGTGTCGTGGGTAATAACGACACGCACACCGGCCAGGGGGCCTGTGTACGGAGGCTGCGTGGCGGGTGTCGCAGAAGCATTTGTCATGACATTCATCCGTTGTGTGAGAAGACGGTGGGCAAGCCGTGTGCAATGGATTGCAAAGGATTGGGAGGGAGCGGGAAAGCGGCCAGCAGCGCGCACTGCCGCAGTTGATCCTGACCTATTGTGTGCGCAATTGAGCCATTGGTCAAGGTGCGAATGTCCCGCATTTGGAGCGGGAATGTCATGCGGCAGCCATTGGCAAGCGGCGAACGCACGTGCAATGAACAGGCTTATTCGGCTGCAAGCGCGGCGCGCAGGCGCGGAACAGCGGCGGCGCCGGCGCGTTCGCCGCTGGCGATAATGGCTTCAAGCTCCTGTATGCCCCGCAGCGTGGAGACGCCTTCAGGCAGCGAGGGGCGAATAATCACATCGGGGGCGGCATCGCGCAGGCGAAAATCGGTGACGGCGCGCATGAGGATTGTCTGGGATCGCCATACATCGTTGATCATGCGCCAGCTTTGGGCCAGCGCCGGATCATCAGGGCTGCCCACCAGGCCGGCAAAGGAGACATCCACAGCGAGCACCACATCGGCCCCCAGTGTGCGCACCACATCGGCGGGGACGTTATTGACCAGCCCGCCATCCACCAGCAGCCTGCCGTGGTAGCGCACGGGGTCAAAGATGCCCGGGAGGGCCATGGTGGCGTTGAGCGCATCCATCAGCGGGCCGTGGCGCAGCACCACTTCTTCGCCGGTCTCAATGTCACAGGCCGAGACGGCGAGGGGCGTGGGCAGGTCGTCAAAAGTGCGCATGTCGCCCAGAAGATTGCTAAAATAGCGCATGACGCTGCGCCCGGAGGAGAGGGCGCGTTTGCCCGGCCACCAGTCGAGCAGGCGCAGGATGCCTGTGAGTGAATTGAGCGAACCAATTTCCTCCTGCAATTGGGCGGGCGAAACACCGGCGGCGCTGGCCGCGCCCACAAGGCCACCCATGCTTGTGCCGGCAATGGCCGCCACCTCAAGGTTGGCAGCTTGCAGCGCCATAAGGACGCCAATATGCGCCAGCCCGCGCAAGCCGCCGCCGCCAAGCGCCACACCCAGTTTGCGTGTTGTCATTCATTCACCCATTCGGGTTGCACGAGGCGGCAATGGCCACGGCTGTCGTGTTCCATGACTGCAAGGCGCCACGCGACGGTGCTACGCCTGCACAGCAGCAGGCCGTTGCAGGAGATACCAGCGGCAGGGATGGCGATCAGGGCGGGCGCGTTCAATCGCGACAATCGACAATTGGGGGGCGAAGGCCTCGGCAACTTCGTTCTCCTCCATGCCGCGGATGCGCTCGGGATCGTCATCGGGTGGAGGGATGCGGTCGAATGCGTAGAGGTGATAATAGCCACCGGGCGTGAGGTTGGCAATGACACCCTCCACATAGCCACGCCGGGCTTCGGGTGGCAGGCCGTGCAGGCAGCCGACGTCCAGAATGTAGTTGGCGTTGAGGCCGGTGACGGGGAGGCATGTCACATCACCCAGCAGAAAGCGGCAGCGCTCGCGCAGCCACGGCTCGCCCCCCGCTGCATAGGCGGCAATGCGCTGCTGCGCCGCTACCAGCGGCTGGATCACATAGTCAACGCCAATGGCGTTAAGCCCCTGGCGCGCAAGGTAGAGCACATTGGTGCCGGGGCCGCAGCCGAGGTCCAGCGCGAGGCCGCGCCGCGGCAGGCGCTGGGACATCCAGAAGCGCTGCACTTCAGGCGGCGTTTGGCGTGTGTCCCAGGGAGTGTTGCCGGCCTGGTAATGCTCTTCAAAACGTTGGCGCTGCGAAAGCGACATGGTAGCTGTCCTGCTGACCTGGTTTGTGGCGATGAAATACAGGGCTAAGGGCGCAACGTCAGCCCGTCGGCTGGTGACGCGGAAATGTCCTTGACGTGCCTTTGGTCGTTCATTGCGTACGTGTGCGACGTAAGTCCAGGCCCATTCGTGATACGCAGCGCTTAGCCGGCGTCGGGCTGTGCCAGCATCAGGTGCATGAGGGGCAATGCGCGGCGCTGCCCCTCCAACACATAGGCAACCTCGCCCACAGTCTCGGCCCCCATCTTGCTGTAAAAGCCTTCGGCATGGGGATCTGA